>NZ_JAJPWO010000010.1:0-406162 GCF_046549075.1 Amycolatopsis sp. lyj-84 | reverse complement strand
ACTCGACTGGCACACCCCACTCGAGAAACTCACCACGCTACTGTCCTAACAGAGCACGTTGCGACCACCACATGAATCCGCCCCACTTTCGCGACATCTGATGTCCCGAAAGTGGCTTTCGCGACACCCGGGCTGGCTGGCTCGCCCCTGGGGTACATGAAGGCCCCCTTCCTTGCGCCTAGGTACAGGAAGGGGGCCTTCATGTACTCGGGGAAGGGGACCTTTGCGCGCTGCCGCCCGTGACTGCTGGGCTGGCGGGTGTCGCTGAGGCTTCGGAGGGAGATCACGTAGTCCGTGAAGGCCTCCTTCACTACCTTCAGGGTAGGCAAGGAGGCCTTCACGGACCTGCGACCAACCCAGCCAGCAGGTATCTAAGGCCCCTTTGGCTAGAACCGTCCTTACCACTCACGAGACAACCTAAAGCACCCCTAAGCCCTGAAGCACAAAGTGCCCCACTGAAAGCCCGCCCCGATCGCCGACACCACGAAAGCGTCGCCCGGCCGCACCGAGCCCTCCGAGAAACCCTTGTGCAGCACGGTGAACACGCCCGCCGAGCCGGTGTTGCCGAGCCGGTCGACGGTGATCGGCGCGCGGTCGCGCGGCACGCCGAGTTTGTCCATCGCCGCCTGCACGATGTTCAGGTTGGCCTGGTGGAGGAAGAAATGGGTCACTTCGTCCACCGTCAGCCCGGCCCGGGCGGTGGCGTTCAGGACGCTGTCCGGCAGGCACCGGGTGGCGGTGTCCCAGACGGTCCTGCCGTTCATTTTGAGGTAGTGCCGCCTGTCCGCGAACGTCGTCGCCCCGGCGGGCTGCCGCGAGCCGCCTGCCGGGATCTCGACGTCGTAGGACAGTTCGGCGCCGAAGTCCCAGCCGAGCAGTCCGGCGCCGGGCGCCGTCGCCCGGGTCAGTACGGCGGCACCGGCGGCGTCACCGAAGAAGACCCGGGTCGTGCGGTCTTCCGGATCGGTCACGCGGGACGCGCTGTCGGCCGCGATCACCAGGACCCGTTCCGCCGCACCGGTTCGCACCAGCAGAGAACCGAGGAACAACGCCTGGACACCGTTCGCGCAGGCCGCTTGCGTGATGTCGAAGGTGAGCGCCCGGAACGCGCCGAGCGCCTCTTTGACGATCAGGGCAGTCGACGGCAGCGGCTGGTCGTAGGTGTAGGTCGCGACGATGATCGCGTCGACGTCCCGCACGGCGCATCCCGCGGCCGCGAGCGCGGGATGCGCGGCGGCCACGCACATGTCCGAGGTGGCGAGATCCGGGGCCAGCCAACGGCGTTCCCGGATCCCGGTGCGGTTCACGATCCACTCGTCGGAGGTGTCGAGGGTTTCGGCGAGCCGCCGGTTGGTGACGACGTCCGGTGGCAGGTGGACGCCGGTGCCGGCGATCCGCACGGGGAGCGCGGTCACGTGACGGTGCTCCGCTCCGGGCTCAGCTGGCGGTCGAGGTCGGTGTAGAACCGGCCGGACGCGCACGGCAGGCCGAGCAGGATGCGCCGCGCGGCCTCGCCGCAGAGCGCGCCGCCCAGCGCGACCCCGGAGGCCAGTTGCGGCCAGCTGCTCAGTGTGCGGCCGAGTTCGCCGAAGGAGGCGGCCAGTTCCGGGCTGATCCGGTCGGCGTCGACCATGGCGAGGATCAGGTCGACCTTCTCCTGGTGGCTCAGCTCGGCGACGTCCACGGATTTGATGTCGCCGAGCAGGCCGTGCAGCAGTGGCCGATCCGGCTCGTGGTCGAAGCGTTCGACGTCGAGCATGCCGCGGTCGTTGCAGTCCATGACGACCGGGATGCGCAGGTCACGGGCGTATTCGCGGGCCGCGATCTTGACCCACGGGGTGTCGCACTCCTCGATCAGGAGGTCGATCCCGCCGGTGAAGAACGCCTCGATGTTGTCCTCGGTCAGGCCGCCCCGGTGGATCTCGATGTCGAGGTACGGGTCGATCTCGAACATCTGGCGCGCGGACAGGACCGCTTTGTTGACACCGAGTTCGTGCACGCCCGCGCGCAGCCGGTTCAGGTTCGAGAGACTGAAGTCGTCGAAGTCCGCCAGCGCGTAGGCGCCGCCGATGCCTTCGAGCGCGAACGTGAGCGCCGCGCTGTTGCCGACCGAGAGACCGATGATCCCGATGCGCTTGCCGAGCAGGCGGCGCTGTTCGGGCCGGTCGACCTTGCCGCGGTTGCGATCCGTGCGCACGAGCCGGAATTCGTCACGCGGCAGGACGTGCACGAGCCGCCGCGACCACGGGTACCAGGCCCACGTGCCGTACTCCCAGTGCGCCAGCCCGGCGAGCTGTTCCCGTTTCCGGTCCTCGATCGCGGCCGTGTCCCGGCACCACGGTTCGCGGCTGCGGATCAGCTCGGCGAGCTGCTCGTCGATGGTGTCGTGGATTTCGCGGACGTCACCGGAGGCCAGCAACGCCGTCAGGGCGGCGAAATCCGCCGGATCGCGGGGTGCGAGCAGGGTCGGACGCCACACGTCGCGATCGGGTCCGGAGGCCTCGGTGAGCGCGGCGGGCGCGGGCCTGCCCGAAGGCGGCCCGGCCGTGAGCGCGGCCGGTGTGGAAGCGGCGATCCGGGGGAATGCGTCCCGTAGCCGGGTGACGAGTTCGTGGTGGCGTCCGGCTCCTTCGGCGACGCGATGGAACATGATCACGACGTCTTCGGTGTACTGCTCGACATAGCGGCGAGTGTCCGGCATGGCGCGGAAACCGAACTGCTCGTGGAAGCGGTCCTGGCCGTCCTTCGTGCCCGAAGTGCCGATCATCGCGTGGGCGCCGAGGTGGTGCGCGGCGCCGATCGCGAGCGCGTTGAGGTACTGCCCGAGCCCGAGTTTCCGGGACCGGTGCTCGACGACGAGCCGACTGTGCTCGAAGACGTGACCGGGCTCGATGCCTTGTGCGGCAAGCAATTCCTCGTACCGTTCGGTGCCGAGGTAGGCCCGCGACTGGAAGCTTCCGCCGGTGGCCGGGGTGGAGAGCCGGATGTAGCCGAGCGGCGGGCCGTCCGGATGCTGCCGCGCGATGAAATGCCAGGCCCCGAAGTCGAGATCCTGGTCGTCGGTGTGCGAACCGTCCGCCCGGCGAAAGGCCGGACGGCGGCCGCGGTCGAACAGGATCCGTGCGCGGAGTTCGCGTACGGAGTCGAGCAGACAGGTGTCGTCCCCGAGGAACGCGGTCACGTTCCACGGGCGAGTGAGCTCCGTCAAGTGATGCCTTTTCTGAGGAAATTGCCGGAATTCGGCGAGATAATCGTGGGAAATATCCGGAAACGCTACGGAAACCGAACTAGCACGGACTGTAGCAGCGCGACGACGGAGCGTTCCGAACGCACGTCACGGCACCGCACACGCACGAGCGGGTGCGGCAATCGTTTACCGTCGGAGACTGCGACACTCCGTCACGATGAAGGGGTCGAATTCGGTGATCCGGACGCGATTCCTACCCGATGGGGTGGCGCACCGTTTCGCAGTGAAAGCACACCCGTCGGGTCCTGGTGATCGACGTCACAGCAGGTGGGTGATGTTCAGCCGGTACCAGGCGTCGTCGGTGACGAGGTGCAGGACCGGGCCGCGGCCGATCATGCGATACCCCTGGGGAAGCGGCTTGCCACCGGGAAGCGCGATCCGGTGTTCGTCGATGATCCGGACTCGGCCGTCCTCCAGCCGTGTCATGACGAGCCTGTCGCGCTCGGGCGAGTAGCCGCCGCAGAAGGCGACGTGCCCACCGGAGACGGCGAGCGCCCGGGCACCGCTGATCTCGTTGTCCCACACCGTGACCACGCCGTTCTCGACGCGCGCCAGGGGGAACTCGCCGTAGTAGCAGAGCCAGGCGGTTTCCTCGTCGACGTTGAGCGCGTAGCAGTCGTCGATGCTGTCCCAGGTCTCGCCTTCGTAGGGGAACCACCAGTCGGGGGAGAGGTCCGGGGCGTACCGGACCAGGCCCGCGTCGCCGAGTGGCGTGGGGCCATCGTCGATGGTGCCCCAGCCGAAGTTGCCCATGACGCCTTCGTCGAAGTAACCGACCCAGATGTTCCCCGCCCGGCTCGGCATGACGTGTTCGATGCCGTCGCCGAAGGTGCTCCTGGCGACGATGGTCCCGTCGGGCTCGTAGAGGACGGCGTTGCGGTCCGCGCCTTCCGGCCGCCATTCCGCACGGGCGCCGACGATCAGGATCCGCCCGCCCGGCATCGCGTGAGCGCTCGGGTTCGCCACCGCGAGTTCGGCGATCTCGGCCACCAGACGGGTGTCCGGCGCATGACGGGTCACTCGCGCCGGGACGGGTCGCGAGGGCCTGGTGGTCGGGAAGATCGCGCCGCCGGGGCCGGTGACGCGTCCCGCGACGGCGTCCACGTCGGCCTTGGCGGCCCACAGCGCGATCAGCTCGCCGTCGAAATCGACCGAAGCCGACAGCAGAGCGTCGCCGGGGACGGCCGGGACCAGCCGGGCACGCCGCACGAACTTCAGCGTCTTGCCGGACTTCTTCCCCTTGCGCCACCAGTTCACGACGATCATCACAACAGCCACCGTCGGCGCGTGCCAACCGAATTCGGCCGGCCCGCGATCACCAGGTGGGATGGGCGGACACGCCGCCGTCCACGATCAGGTTGTGTCCTGTGATCCACGCCGCGAGTGGCGAGGCGAGGAACAGGCAGGCGTTCGCGATGTCTCCGGGGGTGCCCAGCCTGCCCAGCGGCGCGGCCTGCTCCCACCGGCGGACGCCCTCCGGCCAGGCGTCGCCGAGTCCGGGACGGTCGACGAGGCCGGGGGAGACGGCGTTGACGCGGAGGCCCCGGGGCCCGTATTCGAGCGCGGCGGCGCGGGCGTGCATGACCAGAGCGGCCTTCGCGCTGCTGTAGTGCGCGTGCCCCGGCGCGGGCCGGTCCGCCTCGATCGAGGCGATGTGGACGACGCTGCCGCCGCTCATCACCTCGGCGGCGGCCTGCGTGCACGAGAACGCGCTGGTGAGGTTCGCGTCGAGGACGGCGCGCCAGCTCTCGGCCGACATCCCCGGCAGCGGCTCGACCGGCTGCACCCCGGCGTTGTTGACCAGGGTGTCCAGTCGTCCGGTCCAGGCCGCCGCGGCTTCGATCAGCCGGCGGCATTCGCCGTCGTCGGTGAGGTCGGCGGTGAACGCGGCCGCGGTGCCCCCGGCCGCCTCGACGCGTTCGACGAGGGCGAGCGCCGAGGCCTCACCGCGGTGGTAGTGCACGGCGACGGCGCTGCCCGCCTCGGCGAAGCGCAGGGCGATGCCCTGTCCGATGCCGCCGCTGGCACCGGTGACGAGGGTCGTGGTGCCGGTCAGGTCGAGCATCGAAGTCCTTTCCGCAGCGCGAGTACAGCCGAAACGGCGAGGAAGACCAGGCCCGCGAGGACGTAGCAGTTTCCCAGCCATTGCTGGGCCGTCGTCCACGTCTGGCCAGGCCGGTCGAAGGCGGGGAAGTACCGGAACGGCGCCGCGACGAAGATCGTCGCGACGATCCCCGTGACGGCGAGCAAGGTCAGCGCCAGCCGGTGATTCCGGCGGTGGAGCACCGCGCAAGCCGCGGTGGTGAACAGTGCCGGGGCGATCCACACCCAGTGGTGCGACCACGACGTCGGCGAGATGAGCAGGGCGAACGTCGCGTTCAGCAGCAGCGCGGGCACCACGGCCGAGCGGTACATCGTGAGCGTCACCAGCACGAGCAGGACGCCGGTCGCGATGAGCCACCACGGCTTGGCGGAGTCGGCCCCGAGCCGCGCCAGCACGGCCTGCAGGGTCTGGTTGGTGTGGAAGGAGGTGCCGCTGATCCCGGACGCGCCGGCGAATCCGCCGAACCAGTAGCGCGCGGACGCTTCCGGGGCGACCGCGAACGCGACGGCCGAGGCGGCCACGAACGTCCCCATCGCGGTCAACGCGCCACGGAAGTCTTTGCGTACCAGGAAGAACAGCAGGAACGCCATCGGTGTCAGCTTGATGGCGGCGGCGAGGCCGACGCCGATCCCGCGGTAGCGGCCCCGTGCCAGCAGACAGTCTGCAGCGACGAGTCCCATCAGCAGCAGGTTGATCTGACCGAAGCCGAGCGTCTGACGGACCGGTTCGAGGAAGAGCGCCGGGGTGATGGCCAACGACGCGATGAGCAGCGCCTTCCGCCGGTCTCCGGACGGCCACAGACTGCGGGTGATCGCGTAGAAGGTGATCCCCAGCGCGGCCAGGCTGAGTGCGAAGAGCAGCAGTACCGCGCCGGTCCACGGCACCGCGGCCAGTGGGGTGAGCACCAGTGCGGCGAACGGCGGATAGATGAACAGCAGCGGGATGCCCGCCTCGGAGAGCGGCAAGGCGCCATAGAGGTCCCCGCCGCTCCACAGGGTGTCGACGCCGAAGCGGTAGATCTGGAGGTCGCTGTGCGAATCGCCCGCCGTCGCCCAGGCCACGGCACACGCCAGCACGAGGGCGGCGAGCGCGCCGAGCGACCACCGGGCCCGCCCGCGCGACGTGGCTGGAGACATCGCGTGGTGACCCTTCGGACGTGCGTCGACGATCCGACTGTACCGGGCGGTCATATGCGACTTCCGTTGGCAGTCACCGGACCCATATTGGTCTAGACTTTTTATTCCCCAGTGTGGTGAAAGGGACCGGTCCATGCGCGGAACGACGGTGTTGCCCAGGACGCCCTGCCTGAAACCGAAGGCGGGGGAATTGCCACTGCATCGGCTGGAGGTCCGCGCGCCGGACGCCCTGCCGTTCACGGTCGGCACCTTCGACACGATCGGGCCGATGTCGCGGGCGGCTTTCCCGCATCGGCACACATTCTATGAAATCGTCCACGTCACCGGTGGGACCGGTGACCACGTCGTCGATTTCACGCGCTGGGAATTGGGGCCGCCACAACTCGCGGTCATAACACCGGGGCAGGTACATCATTGGGATGCCCGCGATCTCAGCGGATTCGTCGTGTTGTTCACCGACGACTTCCTGCTCGAACATCCGGCGGACCGCGAAACCCTGCGAAGGCTGAGCCAGCAGCCGTGGCGGCTCGACGAACGCGCGGCCGAGGAGACGGCACGGCTGGTCGCCGAACTGGACGAGGAGTTCCGTTGTGGCGGACAGGGTACCGATTCGGTGCTGCGGGCCCTGATGCACGTGCTGATCGTCCGGGCGGGACGGCTGCCGGGACTGGCTGATCCGCGTCCGCCCGCCAGGTCACAGGCGGTGGGAACGGAATTCACCAGGCTGCTCGGCAGGCCCGATCTCGGGCTCTGGTCGGTGGGCGCGCTCGCGGAACGGATCGGGGTCACGCCGGGATATCTGACGGACGCGGTGAAAACGGCGACCGGCCGGACGGCGGCGCAATTGATGCGCGAGGCGAGGACCCGCGAGGCGAAACGGTTCCTGCTCGGCACGGATCTCACCGTGCGTCAGGTCGCCAGCCGGGTCGGATTCGCGGATCCCGCCTATTTCTGCCGGTTCTTCCGGCGGGAAACGGGGTTGAGCCCCGGTGATTATCGCCGGACCGGAGACGCCGCCCCCGAGATTCACCACGACTGACCAACCCAGTCCATCGTCCCGAGCTGATCTTCTCCATACCGTCGAGGGTGATTCCCGAAGCCCCGACGAGGAGCAGGTATGGACGAAGAGAACAAGCTCAGCCGAAAGACTGTGCTGAAGGCCGCGCTCATCGCGGGTGTCGCGGCTCCGGTCGCGCTGATCGGTGGCCCCGCCCTCGCACGCACCACCGTCGCGAGCGGCCAGGTACCCGAGCTGACCCCGTACTGTGACGACGGCGACGACCCGACCATCCCGCAGACCGAAGGCCCCTATTTCAAGCCGAACTCCCCGCAGCGCACCTCGCTGGTCACGGGGAGCACGCCGGGCACGAGGCTCACCGTCTCGGGCTTCGTCTTCGGTCTCGGCTGCCTGCCGATCGCGCGGGCACTGCTGGACTTTTGGCAGGCCGACGTCAACGGCAACTACGACAACGTGGGATACACCTTCCGCGGTCACCAGTTCACGAACGACCAGGGCGCGTTCTCGCTGAGCACGATCGTGCCCGGTCTGTACCCCGGCCGTACGCGGCACATCCACGTCAAGGTGCAGGCGCCCGGCAGGCCGATCCTGACCACGCAGCTCTACTTCCCCAACGAGCCGCGCAACAACACCGACACGATCTTCGACCCCCGGCTGCTGATGACGGTGCGCGACCAGCCGCCCGGCAAGCAGGCCTCGTTCGACTTCGTGCTGAACGTGCCGCAGACGCCGACGTCGACCTCCCGGCCGACCACGTCGAACACGACGACCTCGAACCCGCCCACCACCTCGACCTCCAACCCGCCAGGCGGGACGACCTGGGCGCCGGGAACCGGCTATTCCGCGGGCACCCGGGTCACCTACAGCGGTCGCGGTTACGTGTGCTTGCAGGGGCACACGGCCCAGCCTGGCTGGGAGCCGCCGTCCACGCCCGCGTTGTGGCGCGCGGAGTGACGAGCAGCCGCTGCGGAGGGAGATAAACGCGGGTGGATTCCCGCCGCCGGGACCCACACCCCGGTGGCGGGGTCCACCCGCCTTGCGTGGGGTGGGGTTTTCCCCCGGTCGAAGTCGGAGCTCTGCTACAGCGCGCCACCGCCGATGCGCGGGCGATGATCGCCTACGACATCGAGTGAAGGGGCGAAAGACATGGCAGACACGAAGAAGCGCTGGGGCAGACGCGGAGTGCTGGCGGCCGCGGTGGTGATGACGGGGGCGGTGCTCGCCCCCCTGGCGAGCCCGGCCCTCGCTAGTGAGGCGGAGACGGCCACGTCCTGGCGGGATCCGGTGCGGTCGCTGGAACGGGCGGCGCATCCGCTGCGCTCGACCGAACCCGGCCGGAACACCGCCGACCTGCGGGCGCTGGGCGCGATGATCGGCGGCGCGAAGGTGGTCGGCCTCGGCGAGGCCACCCACGGCTCGCACGAGTTCTTCACCATGAAGGAGCGGGTCTTCCGTCATCTGGTGGAGGAGAAGGGGTTCCGGGCCTTCGCGCTGGAGCTGAGCTGGTCCGCCGGCCTCGAGATCGACGAGTACGTCCAGACCGGCAGGGGCGACGCCCGGGAGATCGCCAAGCGGACGCTGACCGGTTCCCCTTGGGACCGCGAAGAGTTCGTGAGCCTGATCCGGTGGATGCGCGACTACAACCGCGCCCACCCCGGCCGCACCGTGCACTTCGTCGGCGACGACCTCGGCGCACCGTCGGTGAACGACGCGTTCTTCGCCAAGATCACCGACTACGTGGGCAGGCATCACCCGAAGGCGCTGCCCCGGCTCAACGAGCTGTACGCGGGACTGCGCCCGATCGACGACGCCTTCGTCTACCTCCGCAAACCCCTCGACGAGCGGCAACGGCTCGCCACCAAGGCGGAGCAGGCCTTCGAGCTGGTCAAGAGCCTGACGGGCGCGGACGCCTACGACTGGACCGAGCAGCACGCCCGGTTCGTCGCGCAGACCGCCCGGTTCCTCGCCGTCGACCTCACGGACCCGAAGTCGCTGCCCACCGCGCAGATCCTGCGTGACAAGGCGATGGCGCAGAACGTCGCCTGGTGGCAGAAGCGGACCGGGCACAAGATCCTGCTGTCGGCGCACAACGGCCACGTCTCGTACGTCACCGACAACCCGGGTCTGTACCCGAAGACCCAGGGCGCCTTCCTGCGCGAAACGCTGGGCCGGGACTACCTGCCGATCGGTTTCAGCTTCGACCGGGGCTCCTTCCTGTCCAAGGACACGGCGGTCGGCGGCGACTGGAAGCGGTTCTCCGTGCCCGCCGCGCCGTCCGGCTCGAACGAGAACGCCCTCGACAAGGTCCGGTTCGACGACTTCTACCTCGACGTCCGCACCGCGCCGCCCGCCGCCCGTGCCTGGCTGGACACCGCCCGGCCCACCCGCACGATCGGCACGCAGTTCCCCGTCGACCCCGCGGCCATCTCGCTCGGGCGTTCCTACGACGTCGTCATCCACCTGCACGACGTGCGCCAGGCCGATCTGAGAAAGTAGTGACGCCGCGCCCGTTTAGAGGTTTTTAACCCGGTTTGCCTGGCGTGCCGCGGCGGATCTCGGTAGTAGTCGAAGTGTTCGCTTTCGCGGCACCCCAGTTTCCAGTAAACCAGCGGAGGAAATCCCTGATGTTCAAACGGATGCTCAGCGCCTTCGGGGTCGGCGGCCCGTCCGTCGACACCGTGCTCGACTCACCGCACGCCGTTCCCGGCGAGGTGATCACCGGCCAGGTCCGCATCCAGGGCGGTTCGAGTGACGCCCAGATCGAAGAGATCCTGCTTTCGCTGGTGACCAGGGTCGAGGTCGAGCACGGCGACCACGAGCGCGCGGGGACCGCGGAGTTCCTGCGGGTCAGCGCGGGCCGGAAGGTGAAGGTGACGGCGGGGCAGCTGACCACCGTGCCGTTCCAGATCGCCCTGCCGTGGGAGACGCCGGTCAGCGCGGTCGGCGGTCGTGAGCTGCCGGGCATGGTCGTCGGCGTGCGGACCGAGCTCGTCATCGCCGGGGCGCCGGACAAGGGCGACCTCGACCCGCTGCTGGTCGGGCCGCTGGAGTCGCAGGACCGGGTGCTGGAGGCGTTCGGCGAGCTGGGCTTCTCCTTCCGCAGCGCCGACGTCGAAGCCGGGCGCCTGCACGGCGTCCGGCAGGAACTCGGGTTCTTCCAGGAGATCGAGTTCTTCCCGCCGTCGCGCTACGCGGGCCGCGTCAGTCAGGTGGAGCTGACCTTCGTCGCGAGCCCGAGCGAGCTGGTGGTGATCCTGGAGGCCGACAAACGCGGCGGCATGTTCCGCTCCGGCGGTGACACCTTCGGCCGCTTCCACGTCTCGCACGAGGAAGCCCTGCGCACCGACTGGGCCGCGGCGATCGACGGCTGGCTGGCCAAGGTCGCCGAGTCCGGCGGCGGGCACGCCATGTTCGGCGGTCACCAGGGCCACCACGGCCACGACCACGATTACGACCACCACGGCGGGCACGGCAGGCGTGGCATGGGCATGGGCGGCGTGGTCGCCGGCGCCGCGGCCGGTGTGGTCGGCGGCATGATCCTCGGCGAAGTCATGGAAGACGTCTTCGACGGCGGCGACGAGGGCTTCGAGGAGTGATCCGGCTCCTGGGCACGCCGGTTCCGGCGTGCCCAGGGGTCACTTCGCGGTCAACGGAGCCAAGGCGGCGTCGACCGCGTCGGTGAGCCGGCGCGGATCCGCCTCCGCCCTGGCCACCACGTGCAATCCCTGCATGACGACGAGCAGGAGGCGCGCCTGCGCCCCGCAGTCGAGATCGGCGCGGACCTCCCCTGATCGCTGAGCGGCTTCGAGTCCTTGCGCGATACCGGTTTCCAAGGCCTCGAATCCACTGTGGACCATTTTCCCGGCCGCTTCGTCGCCGGGGAGCAGTTCGGCGGCGGTGTTGCCCAGCAGGCACCCGCGTCCCGGGCTTTCCCGTGCCGCTTCCAAGACGCTGAGCAGAAGCTCGCGAAGGTGGGCGAGAACAGGACCTTCGGCGAGAGCGGCCGCCTGATCCCCGGCTCCGCCCGCGTAGCGCTCCAGTGCCCGGAGGAAAAGCGTGTGCTTGTCGCCGTACGCGGCGTACAGGCTTCCCGGCAGGACGCCGAGTTCCTCCTTGAGATCCCGCAGTGACGTCGCCGCGTACCCCCGCCGCCAGAAGACGTCGAGAGCTCCTCCGATCACTTCGTCCTCGTCGAAGGACCGTGGCCTTCCCGTGCGTGGCATGCCGCCATCCTACGACTTCTTGACAGCTCGTTCAAGAAGTGTACGTTGACTTCTTGTTCAAGTGTTCAAGAAATCGGGAGTTCTCATGGGACGTCTCTTCCTGCACGTCAACGTGTCGCTCGACGGCTACATCGCCGACGCCGCGGGGGACATCGACTGGCACTTCGCCGACGACGAGTTCCAGCGGCATATCGACGAGCTGCTGGAGTCGCTCGACGGCATGGTCTTCGGCCGCAAGGCCTACGAGGAACTCGCCGCCTTCTGGCCGACCGCGGGCGACGAGGTCTCGGCGACCCAGCGGCGCCGGATGCACGAGCTGCCGAAGTACGTCCTGTCGCGCACCCTCCGGGCCACCACCTGGCACAACTCCCACCTGCTCGAAGACGCCTCGGCCCTCGCTGATCTCGAGGGTGACGTCGCGCTGTTCGCCGGGGGAAGGGCCGCGACGTCCGCCGCCCGGCTCGGGCTGCTCGACGAAGTGCGGCTCGTGGTGAACCCGGTGCTCCTCGGCGGCGGGACACGCCTGTTCGACGGTGAGTACCCGAAGAAGACGCTCACGCTCGTCGACGAACGCCGATTCGCCTCAGGTGCGCTGCTGCTCACCTACGCCGTCGCGCGGGACGATCGGTAAGGGGGTGGTCCGGGCAGTGGGTGCCCGGACCACCGCGAACGGGTCGATCAGGTGTACCAGGTGGGTTCCGGAAGTTCGTTCAACAGCGCGTACGCACCGACCTCGCGGCGTTTGTAGGCCACCGGGTCGTGGAGCGAGTGCGTGCGCAGGTTCCGCCAGAACCGGTCGAGGCCGAATTTCGTGGCGCTCGCCCGGGCGCCGGTCAGCTCGAAGACCTTCGTGCCGATTTCGAGTCCGGTGTCGATCACGCGCTGCTTGGCGGCGGCGATGAGGACCGCGACCTCACCGCGCGCTTCGGGCGTGAGATCTTCGCGCGGCGCGTGCAATACGGCCGAGATCGCCGCCCCGGCCTTGTCCACCAGCGCCTCGGCGGCCCACAGTTTCGACTGGAGATCGCCGTAACCGTCGAGGATGTACCACTCCTCACCGGAAGAGGCCTTGTTGTCACCGCCGTACGGCCACGCGCGGGTGTGCTCGCGGGTGTACGCCAGCGCGGTTTCCAGCGCGCCTTGGGCGATGCCGAGGTAGAAGTTGGCGAACACCAGCTGGATCGCCGGGACGTTGAGCGTGTTGTAGGTCAGCGGGTGGAACTTCTTGTCGACGTAACCCGCCGCGCTCGCCCACGGAACGCGCACGTCGGTGATGGTCACGCTGCCCGACTCCGTGAGCCGCTGGCCGATGTTGTCCCAGTCGTCGTGGAAGACGATCCCGTCCTGTTCGGACGGAACGATGGCGAAGATGTGGTCCTCGGTGCCTTCGAGGACGCCTTCCAGCACGGTCAGATCGGAGACCTTGCTGCCGGTGGAGAACGACTTGTGTCCGTTGTAGACGATCTCGTCGCCGTCCTCGGTGATCTTCAGGTCGGAATCGCGCGGGTTGACCGCGCCGCCGAAGACGAAATTGTTCCGCGTATACAGTTCTTCGACCGCGGCGACCTGTTCGTCGGTCGCCACCAGCCGTGCGGCCCAGGCCCAAAGATAGTGATAACCGAGCAGTTGCCCGATCGAGCCGTCGCCGCGCGCGACCTCGCGGGTCACGCGATAGGCGGTCTCCCAGCTCTGGCCGCCACCGCCGTGCTCGACCGGGCCGAGCAGCGTCACCAGCCCGGAATCCTTGAGCAACTGGACTTCCGCATGGGGAGTTCCGTTTTCGCGGTCGCGCTCGGCCGCGTCCACCGCGAGCCGGTCGGCGACCTCCTTCGCGGCGGCCAGCCATTCGGTGGTGGACCGGACCCGGTTCTCGGTCGTGGTCATGGATGAATTCCGTTCTGTGCGAGGGCGAACGGGAATTCCGGGCAGGGCGGAGCGCCCGGAATTCCAGGGTGATTCTCAGAGTGAACGCGGAAACTGCTTCAGGCCGGACAGAGAGTGCCTTCCATGCGTCCGAGTAGAGCAGCGGCGCTACGGGGTGTCAACGAACGTCCGCGCTCTGAGACCGGGGTAATCTCCGGGCGTGCCGGATCACGTTGACCACATTCTCAGCCAGTGGGCGGAAGCCCGTCCCGACCTGGACGTCTCCCCGATGGCCGTCATCGGGCGGCTGTCCAGGTTGACCCGGGTGCTGGACGGTGAACTGCGCAAGACGTTCGCGCGGCACGACCTCGACCGGTCCTCGTTCGACGTGCTGGCCACCTTGCGCCGCGGCGGCACGCTGACCCCGGCCGACCTGATGCGCTCGGCGATGATCACCTCCGGCGCGGTCACCCAGCGGCTCGACCGCCTCGAGGAACGCGGCCTCGTGGTCCGCGCGCCCGACGAGACGAACGGCCGCCGCGTCCTGGTGGATCTGACCGCAGAGGGGCGCGAACTCATCGACCGGGCACTTCCCGATCACGTCGACACGGAGCATCGGCTCCTGAGCGCGGTCAGCCCCGAGGAGCGGGACCAGCTGGCCGTCCTGCTGCGAAACCTGTTGCAGTCACTGGGAGACGTCGCCCTGGAGGACTGATCCTCGCGACCGTTTGACTTAGCGCTAAGCATCAAATAGCTTAGCGCTAAGAGGTGTGCGGGGTCGTCCCGTGTGCCGCCGATCTTCTGGGGATGAAGCACCCCGCGGCCGGAATCGCCGGTCCCGCAGGGGTTTCTTCGTCATGCTCGTGAATCGAGAGAGAAAATGGTCACCCGAACCGAAAGTGCGCATTCGACCCTGAAGGGCTGGGCCGGGGTCGCCGCGATCACCGCCAGCCTGTTCGTCTTCCTCACCACCGAACTGATGCCCGTCGGCCTGCTCACGCCGGTGAGTTCCAGCCTGGGCATCTCGGTGGGCGTCGCCGGCCTGATGGTCACGCTCTACGGCGTCTCGGCCGGGCTCGGCGTGCCGTTCATCGTCGCGTGGACGCGGCGGATCAACCGGCGCGTCCTGCTCTCCACCTTGCTCGCGATCCTGGCCGTCGGCAACCTGATCACCGCGCTCGCGCCGAGTTATCCGCTGGTACTGGCGACACGGCTCGTCATGGGCTTCGCCAACGGGGCGTTCTGGGCCATCGGCGTCGGCATGGCGATGCGGATCGTCCCGGACCGCCACGCGAACCGGGCGGCGGCGGTGGTGATGTCCGGTATCTCGATCGCCACGGTGCTGGGCATGCCGCTGGGCACCATCCTGGAAAGCCTCACCAGCTGGCAGACCACGTTCCTGATCTGGAGCGGGCTCAGTGTCCTGGTGTTCCTCGCCGTCGTCGTACTGGTCCCGTCGCTGCCGTCGGCGAACGCGGTTTCGGTACGGGAGGTCTTCGGCCTGCCGCGGGTGAACGTGCGCCTGCGCTCGGTCCTGATCACCGTGGTGCTGTTCGTCCTCGGGCATTTCGGCGTCTACACCTTCATCCGTCCCTTCCTGGAAGGCACTTCCTCGGCGTCGCCCACCTTCATCACGGTGTGCCTGATCGTCTTCGGCGCCGGGGGAGCGGCGGGGAACTTCGTCGCCGGGTATTTCGTGGCGAGGAACGTGTTCGCGAGCTTCACGGTCGGTGCGGTCTCGCTCGTGGTGTCGCTGGTGTTGCTGCTCACCATCGGCAACGGACCGGTCGGGGTGATGATCGCGCTGGCGCTCTGGGGTTTGTCCTACGGTGTCGTGCAATTGAGCCAGCTCACCATGACGCGGAATTCCGCCCCGGAAACGTTCGAGGCCGCGATGTCGTTGAACACCTTGGCGTACAACACTTCCATCGCGCTCGGCGCGTTGTTCGCCGGACTGCTGGCGGACAACGCCGGGATCACCAGCGTGGTGTGGTTCGGCGTGGTGCTGACCGCGGCGTCGCTGCTCTTCACGGTCGGCACCCGCCGGGTCGGGAGCTAGGTGGTAAAGGGTAAATCAAAGGTGGCGTGACCGAGCCTCTGTGGTGAGGGCCCCCTTCGCAGTGTGGTTCTGGACCGGCCTGCGGGCGCCAGTCGTTCCCCAAGTGTTCACAAGGGACATGCTCTGGTGGTCGAATGTCCGGTTGATGGCTAGACATGCGGTTTCCGAGACGGTCGTGAGTGGTAAGGAGGGGTTGGAACCCGCATTGCCACTCATGAGAGCCCGCCCTGACGCAGCAATCATCGACGGATCCGCGACGCCGACTGTGTGGATTTTGGGACGTTGGATGCCCCAAAATCCACACAGTCCCGCGTGACCGGTCCGATCATGGCGGGGTGTGTGGAAATAGGGACGTTGGATGTCCCTATTTCCACACACCCCTCACCCACGGCGAAGGGCCTGCCTGGGAGACCTGGAGCCTGAATGTCCTAAAGGGATGCTTTTCGCGATGCAGGCGTCCGATTCAGGCGCAAAGCGGTCATATGGACGTCAAGCAGACATCTAGCCGCCTGGAAGTGTCCTGAGTGGATAGTCAGAGCGCGGTTGGCTCTCGTCGGCCAGTCCAGATCCGCCCCGGCACGACCCGGCCGCGAAACATGACATGTTGCCCTTCTCCTCAGTAACCCGAAACGCCACTCACGACCACCCTGGCCCACTCGCGAACAAGACGCGCTCGCCCTTCTCCTCACTGTGAAACACGTCTGGCGCCGTCACCGGTCAGAACCAGTGCAGGCAGTGCGGGGAACGTTCGGCGCGGAACAACGCGTCGGCCAGTGCGCCCACTTCCGCGTGGCGCGCCCGGACGCGCCCGGCGCGGATGAGCTTGCTCGGGGCGGTGCCGCCGAGGTAGAGCGAACCGAGGTCGCTCGCGTCCAGGGACAGGTCGGGTTCCCGGTCCGTCGGGACGCAGGTGGCTTCGCCGTCCCGGACGGTCAGCAGGTAGCGGCCGTGTTCGCCGAGCGCCGGGTCGTCGACGTCGAGGACGAGCTCGCCGTCGGCGAACCAGCCGCGTGCGGTGAGCGCGCGGGGGATGTCCAGCAATCGCACCCAGAGCCAGTCGGTGTCGTCGCCGACCTCCCCGGCACGGAAGTCCTCGAGCTGCCAGCGCAGCGGGTGGTCGGGCGGGCAGTGCTTGAACACGACCTGGGTGACCAGGTCGTGTTCGAGCAAGAACCGGGCCAAGGCCGTGGAGACCTCGTCGTCGGCGGCGATGGTTTCGTCGACCGTGAAGGTGCCGCGCTCGCTCCGCCAATAGCTGGCGTACCCGTCCGGGACACCTTCGGCGTCACGGTGGACGGCGACGTAGCGCGGTGTCGCGGAGATCGGGGGCTGCCCCGCCCCGGCGGCCCACAAACGGTGCGGTCGCGACAGCGCGCCGGGGCGGGTGCGGCGGTACCGGTCGTAGACCTCTTCCAGGATCTCGCCGCAGTCGGCACGACGCAGCACCTCGATCGCACCGGGCGCCGTACCACCCGCGGCGAAGGCGGCCTGGCGGCGCGGCACCGTCAGCCGGTGGGTGTAGGTCGCGGGTCCGTAGCCGAACCTGCGGTAGATCAGGGCCTCCGAGGCCAGCAGGACGGAGAGGATTTCGCCCCGCGCCCGGAAATCGGCGAGCTGATGCCGCATCATCGCCGTGAGCACACCCCGGCGCCGGTGCGTGGGCAGGACGCCGACTGCGGTCACCCCGGCGGCCGGGACGACGACCTGACCGGGGAGGGTGAGCTCGAACGAGTACGCGGCGGCCGTGCCGACGGGCCGCCCGTCCTCCGTCTCGGCGAGTATGCCGCGGTCCAGTTCGAGTGCGGACCAGATCTTGCCCCAGTTTTCCGGGAACTCCGCGAAAATGGCGAACATGGTGGCGAGGAAGGCGTCGCGGTCCTCGTCGGTGGTGGCGCGGATCTTCATCGGCACAGTGCATCGCCGCCCCGTGGCCGGGTCAAGCGATTTGCAGCGCCCGGCGCAGGGCGTCGCCCAGTTCGGTGATCTGGCGGCGCGACACCTCGGCGGACAGGATCGCCTGCGATCCGTGGAAGGTGCCGGGCCATTGGTGCAGTTCGACCGAGACCCCGGCCTGCAGCAGGCGGACCGCGTAGTCGATGTCCTCGTCGCGGTTGGGGCAGAGTTCCGCGGTGGCCACATAGGCAGGTGGCAGGCCGGAGAGGTCGGTGGCCCGCGCGGGGGCGGCGTAGTACGAAGGGGCGGGCCGTCCCGCGAGGTAGTAGTGCCACATCGCGGTGACCCTGGCGCGGTTCACCCAAGGCGTGTCGGTGAAGGTCCGCGCCGACCAGGTCTCCTGCCGGTCGTCGAGCCCCGGCTGGTTGAGCAGCTGGAACCGGATCCGCGGCCCGTGTTCGTCACGGGCCCGCAAGGCCGTGGCCGCCGCGAGACCGCCGCCCGCGCTGTGCCCGCCGATCGCGATCCGGTCCGGGGTGACGCCGAGGTCCGCCGCGTTCTCCGCCGTCCACTCGAGGACCGTGTAGGCGTCGTCGAGCGCGGCGGGGAAAGGGTTCTCGGGAGCCAGGCGATAGTTCACCGAGATCACCACCGCCCCGGAAGCTTCGGCGAGCCGCGCGGCCCACGGGTGTTCGGTGTCCAGGTTGCCCATGACCCACCCGCCGCCGTGCAGCCAGATCACGGCACCTTGCGCCTCGTGTGGGCGATAGACGCGGATCGCGACGTCCGGCTCGCCGGGCACCGTCCGGTCCTCGACCGTCATCGCGGAGGTGTCCGGCCGCGGCACCGACGTGGCCAGCTTGGCGAAAGTCTCGCGTTCGGCGATCGGGTCGTCCAGGGTCGACACGGGGAAGAGGGCGATGAAGGCTTCCAGTTCGGGATCCATGACGACGATCCTGCCGGTCGCCCGGTCCGGAGGTCGCCCGCCAAGCGTCGCGCGTAAGCGCTCCGGCGCGCGACGATCGCCGCGTACGCTCGCGAACATGGAGGCACTCGCCGCGCGGTTGTCGCATCTGGATCCCGACGTCGAAGGCGTGATCCGGGTCGTGATGTTCTACGACACGCTGATGCGGCGGCGGGTCGACCTCCCCGCGCTCGCCCGCGCCACGGCGGGGCTCGCGGAATGCGCGGCGGGCATCCGGCTCCACGGCACGGGGCGCACGATCCGCATGGCGCCCGACGGCCGCGAACCCGCCACCCCGCTCGCGTCCACGTCCACCACGACGGCGATCACCCTCGACGAGGAAGAGATCGGCTCGGCGTGGCTGGAACGCGACGGGGACCCCGGCGCCCTCGACGAAGCCGTGCTGGACCGGCTCGCGATCGCCGTGGCGACGGTCGTCGAACGGTACGGACCGGCGCGCACCACGATGGCCGATCCGGCACTGGTGGAACTCGTGATCAGCGCCGCCAGCGACGACGCCGCCAGGAACCGGGCACTGCGCTTGCTGGGTTTCCCCGCCGAGACGCCGATCAGGGTGGTCGCCGTCCGCTCGGGGATCCCGCTGGAGAAGATCGGCGGCCTGATCTGCCCGGCCCGGCCGGTCAAGGCGGCGCCGCTCACGGACGTGGGCATCATCCTGGCCACCGCGGTGGATCCGGCCCGGATCCCGGAAGGCGTGCGGGCCGGGATCGGCGCCACCGAGTGCCCGCACCGGTCGTGGCAGGACGCCAGGACCGCACTTCGGTTCACGACCGTTCGGCAGCCGGTGATCCACTACGACGATCTCGGAGCGCTGGCGCTGCTCGCGCGGATCCCGGCGGAGGACACCCGGGCCAACGCCGACGTCGTCGCGATCACCGCCCTGTCGGCGGATCCGGAGGACCTGCGGACGCTGGACGCCTACTGCGCCACCGGTTCCGTGCGCCAGGCCGCCGACTCGCTGCACCTGCACCACAGCAGCGTCGCTCGACGGCTCACACAGATCGGGAAGAGCCTCGCCATCGCACTGCACGAACCCGCCGGCCTGACCCGGGCCAGGCTCGCCCTCACCGCTTGGCGACTGCTCGACGAGTGAACGCATACCTAATGATCTTCGCCGGATACTCAAAAATCACCGGCGGCCGTCATAGTAATAAATAGGTAGCCCACGCGAACTTTCGTCGGTTTCCGGCTTCCCTTGGCACGACACAGAATCAGCGCGTAAGTCCCCACGGACGCGGCCGGTATCCGGTCGCAGAAATGAGTCGGAACATGCGACTGCGCTCCCTCGCCCTGCTCGCCGGCACCGCCTTCATGGCGCTGCTCGGTTCGATTGCCCCCGCCGCGACCGCCGCCGAGCCCTCCGGCGCGCAGCCGATGATCATCGGTGGCCAGTACGCGCAGAGCGGTCCTTGGGCGGCCCGGCTGTTCGTGAACGGCCAGCAGAACTGCAGCGCGACGATCATCGCGCCGCAGTACATCCTCACCGCGAAGCACTGCGTCGCCAGCAGTGGCAGCTACACCTTCCGGATCGGCAGCCTCGACCAGCAGAGCGGCGGCACCATGGCCACCGCGGCCAGCATCACCCGCCACTCGGGTGCGGATCTCGCCATCGTCCGGCTGACCAGCTCGGTCAACGCCACCTACGCGCCGCTGGGCACCACGAGCAACGTCGCGGTCGGCCAGAACGTCCAGGTCTACGGCTGGGGCGCGACCAGCCAGTGCGGTTCCGAGATCAACTGCCAGTCCCGGTACCTGAAGGTCGCCACCGTCCGGGTCAACTCGGTCAACTGCAGTGACTACAACGGCGGTGTCGCGGTGTGCGCGAACCGCGTCGACGGCATCACCGCCGGCGGTGACTCGGGCGGTCCGATGTTCTCCGGCGGCCGCCAGGTCGGTGTCGCCTCGACCAGTGACCGGTCGAACAACACCGCCTACACCAACATCACCCGTTACCGCAGCTGGATCCAGCAGGTCGCCGGCGTCTGACCCCCGGTGAAAGCGGAGCCCTCCCCGGCGCGGTCGGGGAGGGCTTCGTTTTCGGTGGGCAAATCACCAGCACGGAAACGGGAGAACATATTTGTCAATTGACACTCAACCCCGGGCCGATTGACGCGATAATGTGGCGGTCGGCGCCGACGGGTCGGCGCCGTGGACCTTGGGAGGGGGCCAGTGGCGCAACCGACGCAGGCTCTCGACCGCACGATCGTCGTGGTGGACGTCGCGGGCTTCACCGCTCCGGAACGGAACCCCCTCGATCGGCTCGCCGTGCGCCGGGGCATGTACGAGGTGCTGCGGATCGCTTTCGCCGAAAGTGACGTCGACTTCGATTCCTGCGTGAGCGAGGACCGCGGCGACGGCGCGCTGATCCTGTTGCCGCCCGGCACGACCAAAAGCCTTGTCGCCGACCGCTTGCCGGATAGGATCGCGGTCGCCCTCCGCCGGTACAACCACACGCGGACCCCGCAGGCGCAGATCCGGCTGCGGGTGAGTCTCAACTCCGGTGAGGTGCTGAACGACGGAAACGGGTGGGTCGGCGACGCGGTCGACACCGCATTCCGGATCTTGGACGCGCAGCTCGCGAAGGAGGCGTTCGCGGAATCCGACCGGATGATCGCGTTCATCTCGTCGCAGCGCTTCTTCGCCGATGTCATCGCGCAGGACCCCGGCCTGTTGCCCGAGTTGTACAGTCCGATACCGGTTTCGGTGAAGACATTCACCGGAATGGCTTATTTACGGTTACACGGCGAACTCACCACGCCCGCCACGAAACCGGCATCTCTCGCGGCCGAGGCCGCCGAAGACCTGTTCCTGGCCGACCTGAACAACGCGGTTCTGGAGTTGATCCCCCGCAAGGACCTGGCGACGCTGCATCGACGGCTGACCCGGATGGAAGTCCCTCGCCTGCCGGTCATGGTGGCCCGGGCGCTCGGGCCCGCCGTGGCGCTGCCGCCGCTGGACGGCGTCACCGACGCGTGGGACGCCTTTCACCTGCTCACCGATTTCAACGCCGGCCCGGACGGGATCCCGCCCGCGGTGACGTTTCTGGCCCTGCTCGCGGAAAACATGGAAGGCGAGCCGGGCGCCGTCCTCGGGAACTGGATCGCCGACCATGCCCGGGCGCTGCGGATCGGCCCGGCCATCGCGCATCAGCGGCAGAACAGGCCGCCGATTCCCGAGCGCCCCCATCTCTACTTGGTGATCATGATCGAACCGGTTTCCGCCGACCCCACACGCTGCACTCTCGCGTTCTGGCGTCAAGACGACCCGGAAGTGTGGCCACCCGCGCTGGGTGGAGTGCGGGAAATCGGGATAGACGAGGTCGAGTACAGGGTCGATGACGTCATCCTGGAGACTGAGGGAGTCTGGTCCGGTCAGAGCGTCTCCGCGTCCGTGGAATTCCTGCTGCCGAGGACGTTGATCAATTTGCCGGTGCAGCGGTGGGCCAAGGAACATGGGACGGGCCAGCCCCAGCCGTTGCGGTACGGGTATCGGCTGGGAATTCGGTCTTTGGAGAGGATGCGGGCGAGGCATTGGCATCGCGCATGGAACGTTCGCTGGGACTCGATGGTGAAGGATCCCACCGCCGACCGGCTGCACTATTCCGGTTGCGAGGAGTTCGAGGGGCACCCGATCGACGCGGTACTGAGCGACGATCACTGGGTCGGGCTGGTTTTGACGAAACCGCCGTCGCTGCAGCCGGAACCGGGGGCCGTACCGGACGAACTGACGGCCGCCCTCCGCAGTGGATTGCCGGTGGTGCTGTGGCATCCGGACGCCGAGCCGGAGACTCTGCGCGAGTTGCTCGACTGGGTATTGGCCGCGGACGACGGTTTTATCAAACTTCCGGATCGCCGCAAACTGGCGAATTCCGGTATGGCCGTACCGTTCAAGAATTCTCTGGCTCACGATCTGGTGGTAATGTGGGACGACCCGAAACGCGTAATCGTTCTAGACCAGCCGTTGATCCCGAGTCGACAGTAAGGGGATGCCGCGGATGAGCGCGAACGATCAAGACGCGACCGTGAACGGGCGGACGTCCCGGCCAGACGCACCCGATTGGTGGATTTACCGGGGGACCGGCAGGCCGATCCACGACATCGATCTCGCGCAGTTGCTGCCCGCGCCGCCGCCATGGCGTTCCTATCGCGGGGATCCGCCGCCGGAGAACGAGGTGCCGCCGCCGGACGACGGTGAGGTGGAGCGCCGTCTCGGTACCGCGTTCACGCTTTCCGAGCAGGACACCGACGCGGGCGAGCTGAACATGGTGAACGCCGCCCTTTATCTGCGGCGTCCGTTGCTGGTCACCGGGAATCCGGGGACCGGGAAGTCCAGCCTCGCCTACCGGATCGCCAGGGAACTCGGCCTCGGCCGGGTGCTGCGCTGGGCGATCACCAGTCATACCGCGTTGAGTTCCGGGCTGTAC
This sequence comes from Amycolatopsis sp. lyj-84, assembly GCF_046549075.1. Classification (NCBI taxonomy): domain Bacteria; kingdom Bacillati; phylum Actinomycetota; class Actinomycetes; order Pseudonocardiales; family Pseudonocardiaceae; genus Amycolatopsis; species Amycolatopsis sp. lyj-84. Next base: position 383,211 of record NZ_JAJPWO010000010.1, on the reverse strand, counting down.
GGCTACGACGCGATCGGCCGGGTCCAGGCCGCGGCGACCAGTCAGGCCCAGCTCGGTGGCGAGGCCGAAGAACCCCCGATCGGTGATTTCGTCCGGCTCGGCCCGCTGGGGACCGCGTTCCTGCCCGGCCGGTTGCCGCGGGTGCTGCTGATCGACGAGCTGGACAAATCCGAGGCGGATCTGCCCAACGATCTGCTGTCGATCTTCGAAGACGGTGAATTCTCGATCGAGGAACTGGCCCGGGTGCGCAACCGGCATCCCGAAGTCACCGTGCACACCGCAGACCCGCAGCGCACCGCCGTCGTCCGTGACGGCCGGATCGCCTGCCATGCCTTTCCGATCATCATCATGAGCAGCAACGGAGAGCGGGAGTTCCCGCCCGCGTTCCTGCGCCGGTGCCTGCAACTGCGGATCGAGAACCCCGATCACGACCAGCTCGCGGCGATCGTCGCCAGCCATCTGGTCGCGGAGAACGGCGAACACCGGGACAGGCTCATCCGCGAGTTCGCCGAACGGAGCAAGGCGGAAGGCGGTCTGCCCACCGACAGGCTGCTCGACGCCGTCTATCTCGCGACGTCGGGTGCGTACCAGCCGGATCAGGAGGCGTGGCCGCGGCTGGTGGACGCTCTCTGGCAACGACTGACGGTGCGGTGACATGGGCAGGCCGGGCGGTGTGTCCGACTCGCGCTCCGTCCCGGTGACGGAGCAGCGGAGGCCGGGCACTCCCCAGGGAGTCAAACGGTTCGAGTTCAAGGATCTGGACTGGACCGATGTCGCGGACATCGTGTGGCTGGCCGCGGCCATCACGCCGAGGCGTACCGGCGACGAGGTCACTCCCGACGAGGAGCCGAAGCCGGCGTCCGACGAGGTGCGGATCCGCAACGAGCCCTCGGAACGCGGGGAAATCCCTCCGCCTCCTGAGCCCAGGCTGTCTCAGATTCCCGATGCCACTCCGTCGAGTGATGGTGATGGCCGGGTCGTCGAGATCGAAGCCGTTCCCGGTGAACTGCCCGAACCCGCGGTGGAAGGCTCGGGACCGGGCGGGGCGGTACTCCTGGAATCACTGGAGTACTTCCGCGTACTGAGAAAGCTGAAACGGGAGACACCCTCGCTGCGACACAACAATGTGGTCCTGGACGAAGTGGCGACCGCCGTCCGGGCCGCGGAGACCGGACGGTGGTGGCCTGTCACCCGGTCGAGAAATGAGCGCTGGCTGGATCTGACGCTCGTCCTCGACAACGGTCCGTCGATGGCCTTGTGGCGGCCAAAGGTGTCCGCGTTTGTCGAATTGCTCCGTCAAGTGGGTGCTTTCCGTACCATTCAGGTCCGGCTGTTGGAAACCGCGAAGGACGACGATCAGGAGGATCTCGTTCTTCGAGGTGGCACGGCGGGAGCGCCGGCGCGGGACCCGAACGAGATTCTGGATTCGTCGGGACGGCGTGCGGTACTGCTGGTGACCGACGGTGTCGGGGACGCGTGGCAGAAGAAGGACGCGCTCTATCCGATACTGGCGCGCTGGGGCCGGACGATGCCGGTGAGCATCGTGCATCTGCTTCCTCAATGGCTGTGGGGACGCTGTGGCATGAGCCCGCAGAAGGCCCGGCTGAGGGTCCCGAACGCGTTGGCCCCCAACGGTCGCTGGACTTGCGACCTCGCGGACGCGTGGCTCGAGCCCGAGTCGAAAATCCCTCGGGACACCGTGCCGGTGCCGGTCCTCGAACTGCGGCCGAGGGCACTCGGATGGTGGGCCGGACTGATGACCGGCGAAAACGCCGCCGGTGTCGAAGGAACGGTAGTACTCACGACTGAACGGATTTCTCGCTCCGATTCCGGTGACCGGCCGGTAACTTTGTCACCCGCCGAAAGAGTGCATAGATTTCGCAGTGTTGCGTCTCCGCCGGCGCTACGCTTGGCGCAGTTGCTCGCGGCGGTACCGGTCCGTCTCGACGTGGCGAAGCTGGTGGGACAACGGTTCGTGCCGGAAGCAAGACTGGAGCACCTCCTGGAACTTTTGCTTTCAGGCATCCTGTACGCTCCCGGCCTTAGGGAAGGGAAGACCACTTGGGACACAGGTGGCCTTTTCGCATTTCCCGAGGCAGTCCGGGAAATGTTGCTCAGTGGCGCGCGAAGGTCGGAAACGGCCAGTGTCGTCCGAGTGGCGGCCAATCACCTAGGTCGAAGGATTCCGCTGCTCGGTCACCTCCGAGACGCACTTGCCGACCCGCACAACACGCCGGATCCAGTGCTCACTCATGAGTCCTCGTCTGACGTCGAACTGGAAAGTGTGCTGATGCGCGCGCTGTCCGGGCCTTATCTGTCCCGGGCGGACCGGTTGCGGAACGTCGTTCAAGGGCAGAGCCCTGTCCTGCCCACCCTTGAACCGAGACTGACATCCAAGACTGTGAGCCCCCAGATGCCTGAGACGGCCGAACGTCCGCCTGCCTCGACTGCCGTGACCCAGGGACGTTCGTCTTATCTCGGTGACCCCGAAGCGAACGAGCCGACGACCAGGATCGTCCATCCCGCGGCGTCGGAAACATCCCGGCACTTCCCGGAACGCCAACCCGATGACCCGCCCTTGGTGTTCGGGAACGTCCCGCCGCGCAACCCGAACTTCACCGGTCGTGACGAGCTGCTCGACCAGCTCACCAAGCGGTTGAGCAGCGGTACCACCGCGGTGCTCCCCTCGGCGTTGCACGGCCTCGGCGGTATCGGCAAGACCCAGATGGCCACCGAGTACATCTATCGGCATCTGCAGGACTACGACCTCGTTTGGTGGATCGACGCCGCACACACCACCCAGATCCGCGCGGGCCTCACCGAACTCGCGGGACTGCTCGGTCTCCCCGGCGCGTCGGAGGCCACTGTCGCGGTCCCCGCGGTGATCGAGGCGCTCCGGACCGGGCGGCCGTTCCGTCGCTGGCTGCTGATCTTCGACGCCGCGGAGACCCCTGAGTCCGTACTGCCGTACTTCCCGCGCAACGGTCCCGGTGAAATCCTGATCACCTCGCGGAACTCCGACTGGGCCGGTATCGCGCGCCCGCTGGAGCTCGCGGTGTTCAAACGTGAGGAAAGTGTCGAGCTGCTCGGCCGTCGCGGTCCGGAGATCGAGCCGGCCGACGCCAACGAGCTCGCCGAGAAGCTGGGCGATCTGCCGCTGGCCGTCGAGCAGGCGGCCGCCTGGCGTGCGGTGACCGGGATGCCGGTGCAGGAGTACCTGCGCCTGTTCGACGAGTCCGTCGAGGAAATCCTCGACACCGCCACGGCGCCCGACTACGAGGTTTCCGTCGCGGCGGCGTGGAACGTGTCGTTCGAGGAACTCAAGACCCGCAACCCCGCGGCGCACCAGATCCTGCACATCTGTGCCTTCTTTTCGCCTGAACCGATTTCGCGTGATCTGCTCACCGGGGTCAGCCGGGTTTCGATTTCCCCCGAGCTCGACGCGGCGCTGCGCGATCCGATCAAGCTGGCCCGCGCCATCCGCGACATCAACCGGTACGGCCTCGCGAAGATCGACCACGGCAACAACACCCTCCAGCTGCACCGTCTGGTCCAGCTGGTCCTGCGCAACCGGGTGATGGCCCGTCAAGTGCACGCGAGGATGCAGCACGGCGCCCACCAGCTGCTCGCCGCGCTGGACCCGAACGACCCCGAGTCCAGCAGGCATTGGTCGCGTTACCGTGAATTGCTGCCGCACGTCTACGCGGCGAACGTGCTCGACTGCGACGACAGCTGGCCGCGTCAGCTCCACATCAACCTGATGCGCTACCTGTTCGAATACGGTGACCACGAAGAAGCCACCCGGCTCGGCCTCGAAGCACGGAAGCGATTCACCGACACCCTCGGCCCCACCCATCCGCAGACCCTCGAAGTTTCGTCGAGGCTGGGTCTCTATCTGTGGTCGGTCGGCCGGTACGCCGAAGCCTCGGAACTCAACCAACGCACTCTCGCCCTGCGCCTCCAGGTGTCAGGTGAAGAGAACGAGGAGACCTTCGCCCTCCAGCGGAACATCACGATCGACCTCCGGGCCCAGGGCGACTTCGCGGCGGCGACCAAACTCAGCGAAGAGATCTACCACAAGGCCAAGCGTATGTTCGGCGAAGACGACCCGGAGACGCTCAACGCCGCGTACCAGCACGCGATCAGTCTTCGGCTCAGCGGCGCCTACCGTGCGGCGGAGGAACTGGACCGGGACACCTTGCGCCGTCGGATCGAGGTTCTCGGCCGCGACCACGTCCGCACCTTCGGCGTCAACAGTTCCCTGATCGTGGACCTGCGTGAGGCGGGGGAGTACGGCCAGGCCCGAGTCCAGCAGGAACGGCTGACGGAGAACTTCCGAGCCCGCTTCGGTGACGACCAGCTGGACGCGGCGAACAACGCGTTCCTGCTTTCGGTCGCCAGGCGCAAGGACGGCGACCACCCGGGCGCGCTCACCCTGTCCATGGACGCCCTCCGAAGGTATCGGCTGGTCTACGGTGATGACCACTCCATCACGATGGCCTGCGCTCTTGCCCATTCGATCGACCTTCGTCATTCGGGTGACCTGGCTGCGGCGAGGAAGCTCGGCGAGGAAACCTTCGAGCGCTACCGCAGCGGTCTCGGCGAGCAGCATCCGCACACCCTCGCGGCCAACGCGGACCTCGCGGTGACGTTGCGGCTCCAAGGTGACCCCGCGGCGGCTCGAGTCCTCGACGAGCGCGCTCTCGAGCATTTCCGTGCCACCATCGGCCCGGACCATCCCTACGCCGTCATCGCCACGATCAACCTGGCGAGTGATCTGTCGGCGTTGGGCGAGCTCGACAGGGCGGTCGAACTGGGGCGGGACGCGGTCGAGCGCGGCAAGCAGGTGCTCGGGGAGGAACATCCCACCGCTCTCGCGGCGGCTTTCAACCTCGGGCTGGATCTGACCGCCCTCGGCCGGGCCGAGGAGGCTGCGCCGTTCCATGACCCGATTCTGGTGAAATACCGCCGGGTCCTCGGCGAGGCCCACCCGGGAACGCAGGCCGCGGACCGCGGTGTCCGCGGTGACTGCGACATCGACCCGATGCTGATGTAGCTCAGTCCGGTACGAGTTGCCCGATCCACGAGGCGAGTTGTTCCACGGTCGGTGGCCGTGGAACAGCTCTCAAGGGTCGATGCACCGCCCGGACGAGTTCGGGACAGTGCAGCAACGCACGGGCGGCGGGATGGGGGCCTCGCGCCGAGAGTGCGAGACCCAGCCCGACCAGTGAAGCGGGCCGGTCCGGATCCCTGGTGAGTTCCTCTCGGTAGCCGTTGATGGCTCCGAGGAAATCGCCTGCGGCATAAGCGAAATCCGCGGCGGTGGCGCCGGGGACCGCCGGCGGTCGCCCGTCCGGCGAAAGCGGTGTGCCGCCGACGGCGAGCCGGATCAGGTCCATCCTGGCGTGGGACCAGCCGCCGTCCGGTACCGGCGTCGGGGGAAGGTCGGTCGTGTCGAGGGTGGCCGGCGGCCGCGGCCGTCCGCCCAGCCAGGCGGCCGCCAGTCCGCTGACCATCGACGGATCCGGGCGAAGGTGGCGGGCACGCCAGCCCGCGAGGTGATCCCGGCATGCGGCCGTGGCCAGTTCGTTCGCCTCCACCGGGACGGGTTCGCCCCGCCAGGGGCCGAGACGTTCCGCGATTTCGTCGAGGAAGCGTCGCCCCGCGGCGGTCAAGGTCGAGTCCACCCGCAGGACTTGCAGGGTTCGCCACGTCTGACGGCGCCAGAACGCGAATTCGAAGCCGGAACGCCGCGGGCTCTGTCCGGCCTGGTGCAACGCGCGCCAAAAGGCCGTAACCCCGAAGAAGGCATAGACCCCTTGCAAGGCCCCGCTCAGGGGTCGCGGATCGTCCCGCCAAGCCGCGTAGATCCGCTCCCGCGGATCCGGCTCGTACAATTCGACGAGGTGCAACAGGCCGCCCAGCACGATGTGCTGGAACTCGTGGATCAAGCTCTCGGCGAGAGACGCTCCGTCGGAGGGCAGGCCCACCACCGCACTGCCGAACGCCTCCCCGGTCGACGCGCTCGGATTCCGGAAGAGCACCTGGGGTTTCGGTACCAGCGAGGCCAAGCCCACCGGCATGATGCGGGCCAGGCCGGGCAGATGGGCGGCGATCAGACGGCAGGCCTCGTCGATCAGCCGCCGCCAGTCCGCCAGATCCTTGCCCGGCAGCCGTTCCGGTGGGACCGGCTCGTAAAGTCCGCGATAGGGGTCGAGGTCGTCCAGCCGCAGGGAGAAGCGGTGTGCGCCGACCTGGCTCCGCACCCGCCGGATTCCCCACCAGCCCGGGGCATCGGAGTCGTGCGCGCTCGGCAAGCGGACCGTGGTTCCGGCGCTCGACACGGAGTACCGGCCGTTCGCGCCTCGCACGATGGCCGAAGAGAACGTTTCTGTACCAGGGAATCTGGCCATCCCGAGCGAGGGAAGGATGGCGTTTCCCTGCCAGGCCGGGATGACGGCCTCGAAGTCCAGCTCCGCCCGGATCGCCGCGGCCGCCGCGATCGCGTGCGCGTGCCCCAAATGCATCCACAAAGGACCCACGCCGTCGATTCCGTTGCGCAGCAGCCGAGTCGTGTAGCCCGCCCAGCTCCCGGTGTACGGATTGGTGAGCATCCGGGAAACCGCCCGGGGTGCTCGTGCTTCGGCACGTGCAAGGAGTTCCCACGCGAAATCCAGCGACGGCAAGGGGCCCGAGTGGCCCGGGGTCTTGGTGGCCTCGGTCAGCAGCGCGTGGATCAGCAGTTTGCGACGGCTCCGCTCGGCTCGTCGCAGACGGCGGGCCATGTCCTCGTCACCGTCAAGGCGCGCCAGTGCGTCGAAGTCTCGCCACGACAAGCGGTGGAACTCGGGGCGTGGCCCGGACGGCGGCGGCATCAGTCGATGCGCTCACCGGCTCCGTTGGATCCGCTTCTGTAGCGTGCGCGGACATGAGTGGTGCGTTCGACGACATGACGCTCCGAATGGCGGAAGGCGTCACTGTCCAATTCCCGCAACGCGGTGAATGAGACCGCGTCGAGATCGATCAACGCCGATTCGATGTCCGGTTCCGTGCTTGCCGAGAAAGAACTCATCGTGCCGATTCCCTCCACCCCGTGAAACGGTTGCGAGAGTTGAACCTTGACAAGGATAGCCGAGATTCCGGGTTCGATCAGGCCTCTTCCGCCGGTGGTGGCCGTCCGGCGGCCAATTCTCGGAGTGCGCGAGGCCGGGTGATGGTGACGCGCTGGCGCGCGGTGTGCACCACGCCCAGCTTCCGGAGTTCTTCGAGGCCGCGGATCAGGGTGCTGCGGGAGACGCGGGCGAACCCCGCCAATTCCCCTTGGTTGAAGCGAAGGTCGACCTGTTTCCCGTCCGACCAGTCGAGGGCGTGCTGCAGGGCCAGTTCCAGGAGGACCGCGGCGAGGCGCTGGGGGAAATCCGGTCCGCCGGACTCGAGACGCAGCCGATCGGATTGTTGCAGCCGGATCGCCGCGGTACGGAAGATCTCCTCGGCGATGCGAGGCCGGTCGCGCAGCACGCCGAGGAATTTCTCCCGCGACACGACCAGGGTGTGCACCTCGTCGATCGCCGACATGGTGGCGGAACGGGGGAGTCCGCTGATCGGCGCCACCTCGCCCACGATTTCCGCGGGCCCGCGGGCGGCGAGCGGGGCGTCTTCGCCGCGATAGTTGGTGGCGCTGATCTTCACCCAGCCGCGCAGGACGACGAACATGCTCGTGGGCGGACTGCCCTGGAGGGCGAGGATCTGGCCGGGCTGCCATACCTTCACATGCCCCGCGCCGCGGAGGGCGGATTGCTCGGCGGGTGTCAGCCGTTTCCAGATCCCGTACTCGGCCGCAGCGGAACCTGTCATCCCGGCGCTGCCGGATTCACGGAAACCGGATCGGCGCTGTGTTCCATTTGACGCATCGCACACTCCCCCGACTCGCCAGCATGGTCTGTGGGCAGAACGACCCGGAAGTTTCGAACCGCAACCGGTAATTGTGCCAGGCAAGAGGTGACTTCACCAGGCCTCGGGCCGGCGACGGGGGAGGATGTCATGCGCAGTGCCGAAAGTGTCATGGGACGGCCGAAGGATCACCGCCACGAGCCTGCCGAGGAGAGCCCGCGGACGCCCAAGGCGTTCGGGCGAAGACCGGCCTTCTTCGCTCCGCACCCGCCGCTGATCTCCGGCGGGTGGTACCAGGGGGCCGACCACGAGGTCCTCGGCCCGGGGCGGTACCCGGTCCCCCGTCCGCCCGTCAAGTCCGTGAAGGCGGCGTTGTTGTGGGCTCTTTTCTTGGGCCCGTTGGGGTTTTGTTACGTGTCGCCCGTCGGCGGGCTGATCGCGACGGCGGTGTCGGTCATGGCGATCACCTTCGGGGGAGCCCCGTTGGCGGCCGTGATCTGGCCGGTCGTCATGGTGCTTTCGCTGGCCGCCCTGTCCCGGCGCTCCGGGGAAGGGGACTAGGCGACAAGAAAGGTGTCCGGCCGCTTTCGGCCGGATGAACCGGGTGGGGGCCGTTCAAGGGGGGCGGCCCCCATCACGGCCTTCCGGCGAGTCGCTGGGCGAAGCGGCGGCACGCCATCCTCCGAAAGTCGCGTCTTGTTGCTCCGATCATGCAGCGCGGAGACGGAACTCTTGAACCCGAGCCGGTCGATATGTTTCCATCTGCTCGATAGTCGCACCAAAGGTGCAGTTTCGAGCACATTCGAGCGGGTTCAACGCAGTTCTGGAGGGCTTCGTGCGCCGTCGTACCCTGCTGAAGGCCGCTGGTGCGGCTTCCGCCTTCACCTTGCTCCCGGAGAGTGTCCGGCAGGCACTCGCCGCCGACGCCCCGACGGGCGGACTCGACGTCATCGAGCACGTCGTGGTCTTCATGCAGGAGAACCGGTCGTTCGACCACTATCTGGGGACCTTGCGCGGCGTCCGGGGTTTCAACGATCCGGCCGCGATCAAACTGCCTTCGGGGGCATCGGTCTTCCAGCAGCCGGACGGCGGGGGCACGCTGCTTCCCTACGCGATCGACGATCAGTTCATGGCCGACGTCGACCACAGCTGGTCCGGCGGGCACCGGGCGTGGAACAAGGGCCGTCACGACGCGTGGCGCGCGGCCAAGGGCGTCCGCTCGCTGACCTATCACACCCGGTCGGCGCTGCGGTTCTACCACGAGCTCGCCGACGCTTTCACCGTCTGCGACGCCTACCACTGTTCGGAACTGGGCCCCACCAACCCGAACCGGTTGTACCTGTTCACCGGCAAACTCGGGTTCGAACCGGACGGCACCACCCGCGCCATCGGCAACGACGCCTGGCAGAACCCCGGGCACACCGGCTACACCTGGAAGACCTACGCCGAGCGCCTCCAGGCCGCGGGCCGCAGCTGGCGGGTCTATCAGGAATGGGACAACTACGGCGACAATTCGCTGGACTACTTCAGCAGTTTCCTCGCCGTCGGCGCCAAGGCGCTGTCGAAGGTGAAGGACTCCTCCGGCAAGGCCTTCCCGAAGCTGGAGTACCTCTACTACGCCCTCGATTCGGCCTCGGCCGCCGAACGGACCCGGTTGCTCGACGGACTGGCGGCGGGCGTGGCGACCTTGACCGCGGGCGAGCGGGCGCTCTACGACCGCGGGCTGGCCCGTGTCGCGCCGAAGCAGTTGTTGAACGCCTTCAAAGCCGACGTCGACGCGGGCAGGCTCCCGTCGGTGTCCTGGATCGTCGCGCCGGAATCGCAGACCGAGCATCCCGCCTGGGGCCCCAACACCGGCGCGGACCTGGTCAAGTCGATCCTCGACACGATCGCCTCCAAGCCCGGGGTGTGGAACAAGACTCTGTTCCTGCTGACCTACGACGAGGACGGCGGCTTCTTCGACCACATGCCGCCGCCGGCGCCGCCCGCCTCCGACGACGAAGGCAAGAGTTCCGTGGCCACGACCGACGAGTTCGTCTCCGGCGAGCCGATCGGATTGGGCGTGCGGGTGCCGATGTTCGTCATCTCGCCGTGGAGCCGGGGCGGGAAGGTCTGCTCGGAGGTCTTCGACCATACGTCCGTGCTGCGGTTCCTGGAACGGTGGAGCGGCGTCGGCGAACCGAACATCTCGCCGTGGCGGCGCACCGTCTGCGGTGACCTGACCTCGGCGCTGGACACCACCGCGCCGAGCGCCACCTATCCGGCGCTGACCAAACCGGTGCCGACGAGCGGACCGTGGAACACCCAGCCGCAGCCGCCTTCCGTGCAGAAGCCCCCGATACCGGAGAGCGGGGTCAAGACGGCGCGGCCGTTGCCCTATCAGGTGACGGCGTCGGGCCGGGTGACGGCGGAGCGGTTCTGGATCGACTTCGGCAACACCGGAGCCGCGGGCGCGCACTTCTACGTCTACGCCACCGCGCATCGGACCGACGGACCGTGGCGCTACACCGTCGGTGCCGGGGCGTCCCTCTCGGACTACTGGCAGGCGGGTTCGCCGGACGGCGCGTACGACCTCACCACGCACGGCCCCAACGGTTTCCTGCGGCGGTTCGCCGGTAACCGGATCACCGCGACCACCGGGGGCAAACCGAATCCGGAAGTCGTGCTGCGACCGGGTCCCGGCGTCGTGTACCTGAAGATGACCAACGCCGGCGCCGCATGTCAGCTGACCGTGCGCACCGGCAACCGGGGTGGCGGGCCGTGGACGTACTCGGTCGCCCCCGGTGCGACGGTCGAAGACTGGTTCAGCACCGAAGGCGGCATGAGCGGCTGGTACGACCTGAGCGTTCAGGGGCCCGACGGCTTCCTTCGCCGCTTCGCGGGCCATGTCGAGACCGGCGCCGAGACCATCAGCGACCCGGTCATGGGCTCAGGGCCGCTCGCGGCCACGGTCCGCTCGGCCGACAGTCAGGAGACTTCGGGCGAGTCCGGCGCGGCCACGAACGCCGTCGACGGCAACCCGGCCACCCATTGGCACACCAAGTGGTCCGGCGGGGAGGACCCGCTGCCCCACGAACTGCAGCTCGACCTGGGCGCGGCCCGCACCGTCACCGGCCTGACCTATCTGCCGCGCCAGGACGGCTCCGCTCACGGCCGTGTCGGAGGCTACGAGATCCATCTGAGCACCGATGGTTCGGCCTGGGGAAGCCCGGTCTCCGCCGGGACCTTCCCCGACGACGCCGTCCTGAAGACTCTGCGGTTCTGGCCGACGCGGGCCCGCTATGTTCGCTTCCGTGCCCTCACCGAGGCGGGCGGACGCGGCCCGTGGACGTCGGCGGCGGAGGTGACCCCGCTCGGCTGGGCTTGATCGAACGGGCAGAATTCCTTGTCCTCAAGGGAAAGACGAGCGAGCGGCGAGGTTGCTTTTCTGAGAGCGGCGCCATCGCGGCGCATCTTTCCGTCCCTTCTGGGCATCTCGTGAGTGGTGTTCGGGTTCTCTTGAGGGGGTAGGGCAAATGTAGTGTGACCAGCCCCTGTGGTGAAGGACCCCTTCGCTGGCTTCAAGGTCGAAAGGTGGCCTTCGCGCGTGGGTCTGGACTGGTCTACGGCCGCCAGTCGTCCCGAGTGTCCATAAGGGACACGTCCCGGCAGCTGAATGTCCGATTGATAAATAGATGTGCGGTTTGTGCGGAGGTCGTGAGTGGTAAAGAGGGTTCTAACCCTCTTTACCACTCACGACCCCCATGATAAAACGTGCATGTGGGCACTAATCGGACAATTTTCCGTTAAAATTGTCCTATGTAGACAGTCTGGGGCGCGACTTCCTTGTTCGGCTGTCGGTCGAGGGGCGGGGCGCTACGGGCCGCTCTCGCCGCGCGGGAGTCCTCCCGTCTTGTATCGTATGCTTGATACAAGACGGGAGGTTCGATCGTGCCGTTCGACAACATCGTGGCCGACGCCCTGATCATGGGGCTGTTCGGCGTGGTGATCCTGATTCTCCTGTGGCCGGGCGAAACGCAGGGAGCGAAGGTGCTGCGCCGGTGGGGCGTCGGCGATCCTTCGCTGTCGGACGTCGCCGAGGCCGTGCGCTATCTGCGGCGCCGCCGCTTCTGGTACCCCTGGCTGTTCCTCGGGTTGCCGGTGCTGGCCGACGCCGCCGGGGTGCGGGGTGACAGTACGGCGTTCTTCCTGGCCACCCTGCTCGTCGGTGCGCTGATCGCCGAGGTGCTCGCTCAGCGGCCGCCGAAGAGCGCTCGCCGCGAGGCGGGGTTGGATCGGCGTGCGGTGTCGGGGCTCATTCCGGTGTGGGGTCTGGTCACTTACGCGACGATCGTCGCGGCGGCGGTGGCCTGGCTCGTGGTCCATCGCTGGTGGGCGCTGCTCGGGATCGCCGCGGCCGTCTCGGCGGTCACCTGGCTGATCATCCTGCTCGCCGTGCGTCGTCCGTCCACAGGGGACAGTGCGGCCGACGGCGCGTTGCGGGTCCGCAGTGCGCGGGTGGCCGCGGGGCTGGGCCTGGCCGCCACCGTGACCCTGGCGATTCCCGAAGTGACGAACCTCGGCTCGTGGATCCTGGTCGTCGCCGGGTTCGCCGGCTGGTACAACCTCGCCCACCGGTCGCGTGCCGAGGCTGCCTGATGCCACTGAAGGTGGTCGTCGACACGGATCTCGGGATCGCGCCGTGGCGGCAGGTCCGGGACCAGGTCGTCCGGTTGATCACCGCCGGTGCGCTCGCGCCGGGCACTCGGTTGCCGCCCATCCGGCAACTCGCCAGGGATCTGGCGCTGTCTTCGGGCACCGTGGCGCGGGTCTACCGGGAACTGGAAGAGAACGGCTGGGTGCACACCGCGCGCGCCAAGGGCACGGTCGTCGCCGAACTCGCCGACCGTCCCGGCAAAGCGGTCCTGCTGCGAGCCGCCGCGGACGAGTACGCCCGGGCCGTCCGGGAGCTCGGTGCCGACACCGACGCGGCGCTGGCCGCCGTGCTGGAGTCACTCCAGTGACGTGTCGCCGAAGTGTTCGAGCAGCAGCCGTAGGCCGCCGATCAGTTCGGCCCACCGCGCCGGGTCGAGGTCGGGCAGCAGCCCGGCCTCGTTTTCCAGGTGCAGCACGAAAACCTCGTCGACGACCTGCCGTCCCTTGTCGGTCAGCCGGATCTTGACCGACCGGCGGTCGTCGCTGTCGCGCACCCGTTCGACCAGGCCCTTGGTCTCCATGCGGTCGATGCGATTCGTGATCGCCCCCGAGGTGACCATCGCGGCCTTGAGGAGCGCTCCCGGCGTCAAGCCGCCGGCCTCCCCGGAGCGGCGAAGTGTGGTGAGGACGTCGAACTCCCACGACTCCAGGCCGTGCTCGGCGTTGAACTCCTTGAGCTTCTTCTCGAGGATCCGGGAAAGCCGCTGGATGCGCCCGATCACCTCGGCGGGCCAAAGCTTGTCCTCGAGGTCCGGCCGCTCGTGTCGCCAAAGCCCGATCACCGCGTCCACCGCGTCGGCCACGTTGTGCCTCCACTCATCTCAACATTAAGAGACTTGACATTGACAGAACTCGCTGTTGTTATCTCAACGTTGAGATTATCAGTGAGGAGACATCATGGCGATCATCGCCGAGCGGCCCGTCGTCCCAGGTGAGCCGTCATCCGCGAGACCGAATCTTCGCGACGCCGGGCTCGCCGCGCTGGCACCGGCCAGCTGGGGCACCGTCTACGTCGTCACCGCGACCCTGCTGCCCCCGGACCGGCCGCTGCTGGCCGCCGTGCTGAGGGCGCTCCCGGCGGGGCTGCTCCTGCTGGCCCTGACCAGGCGGCTCCCGCACGGCTCCTGGTGGTGGAAGACGGCGGTGCTCGGCATGCTCAACTTCGGCGCCTTCCTCCCGTTGATCTTCCTCGCCGCGTACCGCCTTCCCGGCGGGGTCGCCGCGACCCTCGGCGCCCTGCAACCCCTGATGGTGGCCCTGCTCGCGCTACCGGTACTTCGCGTCCGGACACCGGCGCCGATCCTGCTCGCGGCGATCGCGGGGGCCGGCGGTGTCGCCCTGCTGACGCTCTCGTCGGAGGCCCGGCTCGACTCGCTCGGCCTGGCCGCCATGCTCGGCGCCGTCGGACTCGTCGCCGTGGCACTGGTCCTCGCCAAGAAATGGGGCCGTCCCGAACATCCTTTGGCGATGACCGGCTGGCAGCTGACCCTGGGCGGTCTCGTCCTCGCCCCGGCGACGCTCCTGTTCGAAGGCCTCCCCGGCTCGCTGACGACCGCGAACCTGCTCGGCTACGGCTACATCGGCATCGTCACCACCGCGCTGGCGTATCCGCTGTGGTTCCGCGGCATCGACCGCCTGGCCCCGGCGTCGGTCTCCCTGCTCACGCTGACCAACCCGCTGGTCGCCACCGCCGCCGGGTTTCTCGTGCTCGGCCAGACCCTCACCGGCTGGCAGCTCACCGGATTCGCCGTCGCCCTCTCCGCCTTGACGCTCAGCCAGACATTGACCGCCGTTCGCGCAGGAGCCCGGCGAGTTCGATGACCGTCGGGTGGTCGAACAGCACACGTGCGGGCAGTTCCAGCCCGGTCAGGTCGCGGAGCCGGGTGCGCAGGTCGATGACGGCCAGCGAGTCGAGCCCGAGGTCGGTGAACGGTTTGTCCTCGGGGATCGTGTCCGGATCCTGGTGGCCGAGGACTTCGGCGAGCTCGACGCGGAGCAGGTCTCGCAGTTCCTCCTCCGAGGGTCGCTCCGGCCAGCGCCGGTCCGGCGAGGGCGGCGCCGGTCTCGACGCGGGGCGTCCGAGTCCGTCGGCGATCGGCGGCAGGCCGGCGGCCGTGGGGTCGAGCCGGGCGGCGATCAGGACCGGTTCGGCATGCCCGATCGCGGCATCGAACAGGGCCAGCCCCTGCTCCAGGGTCAGCCCGGCCACCCCGGAGGACTGGATGCGATGCCTCGCCGCGTCGGGAATCAGCGAGCCGAGCCCGGCCTCCAGATCCCAGAGGCCCCAGACGATCGACGTGGCGGGCAGGCCTTCGGCGCGCCGTCGGACGGCCAGCGCGTCGAGAGAGCGGTTCGCGGCTGCGTAGTTCGCCTGCCCGGCGTTGCCGAAAGTGCCTGCCAGGGAAGAAAACAGCACGAAAGCCGAAAGCGGGAGATGCCGGGTCGCCTCGTGCAGGACCTGGGCGGCGTCGGCCTTCGGGCGGAAAACGGTGTCGAGCCCCGCGGTCGTCTGCGCGGTGAACGCGGCGTCGGCGACGACCGCCGCGGAGTGCACGACGGCGGTCAACGGCGGATCGCACGAGTCGACCAGCTGCCGGACGACGGCCGGATCGGCGATGTCGCCGTCGACGATCCGCACGTCGGCGGGCAGCCGGAGGAGCTCTTCCGCGCCCGGCGCGGAGAGGCCGCGACGGCTGACGAGCAGCAGATGCCGGATACCGTGCGCGGACACGAGATGGCGGGCCAGCGCTGCGCCGAGCGCACCGGTACCGCCGGTGATCAGCACGGTGCCCGCCGGATCGATCGGCCGGGCGGGCGCGGGCGCGGTCCGGGCGATCCGCAGCGCGTGCGGCACGCCGTCCCGGATCGCCAGCTGGGGTTCGGGGTTGCCGCCGACGAGTTCGCGCACCTTCTCCACGGGGACTTCGGCGCCGGCTTCGACCACGGTGACCAGGCCGCGGTACTCGGTCGAGGCGGCTGTCCCGAGCCCGAAGACCGCCGCTCCCGCCGGATCGGTCGCGGCGCGGGTGACGACGACCGTGCGTTCCCCGCGCGGGACCGTGTCCTGCAGCGCGGTGAGCACGGTCCGGACGTCGTCGCCGTCGATGATCCGGACGTCGTCGGCGCGCGCGGCCGGGACGGGGACCCAGTGCGGGCGGTAGAGCATCGTGCTCTCGGCGGGAAGTGGCCGGGTGAGCAGGGATTCCACCACCGCGACGGGCATTCCATCGGGGTCGAAGAGTTCGACGCGGGCTTCGCCGGGACCTGTCCGTACACAGTGGACTCGAGCCCTGCGCGCGGCGGGGGCGAAGACGTGGACGCCGCTCCAAAGGAACGGCACGCGCACTTCGGCGTCCGCCGGTTCGGCCAGCGCCAAGGTGTGCACGGCCGCGTCGAGCAGCACGGGATGGATGCCGAACCGGCCGTCGACGCCCTCGGGGAGCGCGACGTCGGCGAACAGTTCGTCGCCGTCCTGCCACAGGCCCGTCACCGCACGGAAGGCGGGACCGTACTCGCGGACCGCGTAGGCCCGGTCCAGATCGACGGGTTCGGTGGCGGGAGGCGGCCACTCGCCCTTCCACGGCTGCGCGAAGACGTCGGACGGGGCCAGGCGGCCCGTGGCGTGACGCGTCCAGTCGCCCTCGTCCTTGGCGTAGATGTCGATCCGGGTCCCGTCCACGACCACCTGGAGCGCGACGTCGGCGGTTTTGCCGAGCCGCAGCGGTGCCTCGATCGTCAGCTCGGCCACACTCGCTTCGCCCGCGTGCAAGGCGATCTCGACGAAAGCGCTGGCGGGGAACAGCGCCGTGCCGCCGACGACGTGGTCGGCGAGCCAGCCGTGCGCGCGCACGCCCGCCGAGCCGCCGTGCACGATCCTCGGCGAGTCGGGCGCGACCAGCGCCGGACCGAGCATCGCGTGCCCACTGCTTTCCGGGCTCCGGCGCGGTTGCGGGTCGAGCCAGAAACGCTCGCGCTGGAAGGGATAGGTCGGCAGGGTGAGCAGGCGGGAACCGCCGTCGAACACCGCTCGCCACGAGACCGGCACTCCCGCGGTGTGCAGTTCGCCCACCGCCTCCAGTACTCCTTGCTCGGTGTCCATAGTGGACACCGCGGGGAGTACCGCTCCCGCGACCCTGCTGAGCGTGGCCGACGGGCCGATCTCCAGGCAGATACCGGTTCCCGCCGCGGCCACGGCGTCCAGCGCGTCGGCGAACCGGACCGTGTCCCTGGCGTGCCGCACCCAATGGTCCGGGCCGAGGCCGGTGATCGCGCGGCCGGTCAGCCCGGAGACCAGCGTGGTCTCCGGGCTCCGGTGGGTCAGCCCGGCGGCGACCTCGCGGAACTCGGCGAGCATCGGATCGATCAGCGGCGAATGGAACGCGTGGCTGACGCGCAGCCGCGTGGAACCCGGCCACTGGGCCGCGATCGCTTCCGTCACGCTCTCGGTTCCGGAGAGGACAAGGGATCGGGGGCCGTTGACCGCGGCGATCGCCACCTGGTCGGCGAATTCCCCGACCAGCGGCGCGACCTCGTCCTCGGCCGCCCGGACCGCGATCATGACGCCCCCGGGCGGCAAAGCGGCCATCAGACGGCCGCGCGCGGCCACCAGGATCCCTGCGTCTTCGAGCGACAGGACACCGGCGACGTGCGCGGCGGCGATCTCCCCGATCGAGTGCCCGGCGACGACGCCCGGCCGGACACCCCACGATTCCAGCAAGCGGAACAGGGCGACCTCGAACGCGAACAGGGCGGCCTGCGCGTGGTCGGTCCGGTTCAGCGCGTCGCCGCCGTCGAACGCGACGTCGCGGACCTGCCCACCCAGCGCCTGGCAGGCCGCGTCGAACGCCGCGCGGAACACGGGGAAACCGTCCGACAGCTCTTTCCCCATTCCCGGGCGCTGTGCGCCTTGCCCGCTGAACAGGTACGCCGCGGTCGCCGGGGCGCGCACGGTCCGGCCGCGGCGGTCACCCGTGGCGAGCGCGCGCAGTGCGGCGAGATCGCCGGACGGGACCATCGCGCGGTGTTCCAGTGGGGTGCGGGTGGTGAGGGTGAACGCGACGTCGTTCGCGTCCCGGCCACCGGCCGTCGCCAGCAGCCCTGAGGCGACCGCTCGCAGCGCGCCCTCGTCGGCGGCGCTCAGCAGCCACGGCGCCGCGAGGGACGCCGCGCGTCCGGCGTCGATCGGCGGTGGCGCTTCCGTGACGACGACGTGCGCGTTCGTACCGCCGATCCCGAACGCGGAAACCCCCGCGTGCCGGGGTTTCGGTCCGGCGGGCCAGTCCTGCGCTTCCGCGAGCAGGGTCACGTCACCCGCGGACCAGCCGACACGCGGACTCGGATCTTCGGCGTGCAGCGACGGCGGCAACTGCCCGTGCCGCAGCGCTTCCACCATCTTGATCACGCCGGCCACCCCGGCCGCCGCCTGGGTGTGCCCGATGTTGGCCTTCACGGACCCGAGCCACAACGGCCGGTCGCGTCCGCCGCCGTACGCGGCGATCAGCGCCTCCGCCTCGATCGGATCGCCGATCGGGGTGGCGGTGCCGTGCCCTTCGACGACGTCGACGTCCATCGCCGACAGGCCCGCGTCGGCCAGCGCGGACGCGATCACCGCCCGCTGCGCCCGCCCGCTCGGCGCCGTCAGCCCGTTCGACGCCCCGTCGGAGTTGACGGCCGAGCCGCTCACCAGCGCCAGGACCGGATGCCCGTTCCGGCGGGCGTCCGACAGCCGCTCCAGCAGCAGGACACCCGCCCCTTCGGCCCAGGCCGTGCCGTTCGCGCCCGCCGCGTAGGAGCGGCACCGGCCGTCCGGGGAAAGGCCGCGCTGGCGGCTGAATTCGAGGAACGTACGCGGCGTCGACATCACCGTGGAGCCACCCGCGACGGCTAGCGAGCATTCCCCGGCCCGCAGTGCGCGCACGGCCCAGTGCAGCGCGACCAGCGAAGAGGAGCACGCGGTGTCGACCGTGATCGCGGGGCCGGTCAAGCCGAAGGTGTAGGAGATCCGGCCGGACGCGAGCGCGTGCGAAGACCCGATGCCCAGCCGTCCTTCCAGCTGATGCCCTTCGAAGCGGCTCGCGTAGTCCTCGTGCATCACCCCGACGAACACGCCGGTGTCGCTGCCCCGCACCGTGGCGGTGTCGAGACCGGCGCGTTCGAACAGCTCCCACGACGTCTCCAGCAGCAGCCGCTGCTGAGGGTCGGTCGCCAGGGCCTCGCGCGGGGACATGCCGAACAAGGCTGGGTCGAAGTCCGCCGCGTCGTAAAGGAATCCGCCGCGGCGGGTGGTGGACCCGCCGATCCGGCCCGGGTCCGGGTCGTACAGCGCCGCCAGGTCCCAGCCCCGGTCGGCCGGGAAGTCGCCGGTGGCGTCGACTCCGCCCGCCACCAGGTTCCACAGGTCTTCGGGCGAGGTCACGCCGCCGGGGAACCGGCACGCCGTCGCGACGATGGCGATCGGTTCGTCGGCGCGAGCGGGCGTGGTTTCCTTGCTGGCAGGCCGGATTTCCCCGGACAGCAGCCGTTCCAGTTCGGCGATGACCGCCGCCGGGGTCGGGAAGTCGTAGACGAGCGACTGGGGAAGGTCGCGGCCGGTCGCGTCGGCCAGCCGGTGCCGCAGGTGCACGCCGCCCACCGACGTCAGACCCAGTTCGGCGAACGGCCGGTCACGCCATCGCTCGCCGAGGTCGTCCTCGCACAGTTCAGTGGTCGCCTCGCGCACCAGCGCTTCGACGTCGTCGGGCCGGGGGACTCGCAACGCCTTCCGCTTCGCTTTCCCCGACGGCGTCCGGGGAAGGCTCTCCATCCGGTGGAAGGCCACCGGAACCTTGAAGGGGGACAGCCGACGGTGGCACAGGCGCCGCACCTCGCCGAGGTCCGGCTCGGCGGAGCCGGAAACGAGGAACGCCACCGGTACGGCCCCGAGGACCTCGTCGGGTCTTCCCGTCACGAGGACGTCGTCCACGCCAGGGAATTCGGCGATGACCGCTTCGATCTCGGTCGGGTGCACGTTCTGGCCGCCGCACACGATGACGTCGTCGGCCCGGCCGTCGATCGTGAGCCGCCCTCCGTCGAGCCTGCCCGCGTCGCCGGTCCGGTACCAGCCGTCGGCTCCTTCGGCGCTCGGTGCCACGCCGGGACCCCGCACCTCGACCTGCCCGTCGGCGACGCGGATCTCCATCCCCGGCAAGGGAGTCAGCTCGTCCTCGCCAGGGAGCTGGACGGCGATCTTGCCGCTGGTCTCGGTACTGCCGTAGCCGTCGAGGACGGGGATGCCGAACAGTTCCCGCACAGCGGCGCGGACCGGCGGAGTGCAGGGCGCGCCCCCGGAGAGGCACAGGCGCGGCGCGGGCAGGGAATCCCGGATCTCCTGCCGCAGGTTCAGAAAGGTCGCCGGGACACCGGCGAGGACGCTGCCGGGATGCGCCGCGAGCGCTCCCGGCAGATCGTGGCCGACGATCCTCGTGTGCGTGCCCAGCGCGATCGTCCCGGCGAAGGCCAGCGACAACGCATACGCGTGGTGCAGCGGAAGCGGCCACAGAACGGTGTCGGCGCCGGAGATCCCGTACATCGGGCCGTAGCAGGCCGCCGACGACCAGAGGACCGCCCGTTGCGTCGTCAGCACGCCTTTGGGGTGGCCGGTCGTGCCCGAGGTGTACAGCAGCCAGGCGGGTTCGTCGAGGCCGAGGTCGTCCCGCGGCTCACCCCGGGCGGGCGACGGCTCGTCCTCGGCGAACACCACCCGCAACCGAGGCCGCTCGGACTGAAGCTCGCGCACGATCGCGGCGTGCCGTTGCTCCGTGACCAGCAGGCCGGCGCCGGAGTCGTCCACCAGCCGCGTCAATTCGGCTGCCGTCGACCTCGTGCTCACCGGAACGCCGATTCCGCCCGCCCGCAGCACCGCCAGGCAGTATTCGACGAATTCGACGCGCCCGCCCAGGTGCACGAGTACCCGGTCACCGCGGGCGATTCCCAGCCCCGTCGCCAACCGGCCGCTCGAGTCCAGCAATTCCCCGGAAGTGAGGGTCCGGTGCGCATCGGTGAACACGGGCCGATCGCCCGGCAATTCCTTCAGCAACGTCACCAATGGCCGCAGCGGCCCGCCGCGAATCTCGGTCATTACACGAAGGTATAGCGACGTTGCCGCACGCTGGTCCGAACGGACGACGCCGCGAACGCGACGAAGTCCTTTCGTGCCCGATCGTGCAGCATCCGCCGACGAATCGCGCAGGGTCCGGTTGGTCGTGAGTGGCGATTCGGGTTCTAGCCACTCGCCCCCGCAGTACATGAAGGCCCCCTTCCTTGCGCCTAGGTACAGGAAGGGGGCCTTCATGTACTCGGGGGAAGGGGCCCTTCACGCGCCGCCGCCCGTGACTGCTGGGGCCGGCGGGTGTCACGTAGTCCGTGAAGGCCTCCTTCACTACCTTCAGGGTAGGCAAGGAGGCCTTCACGGACCTGCGACCAACTCCTACCGGTCCGATTCCCCCCAAGTGACCGGCAATTCATGCACGCCGTAGATGTTCATGTCGGTCTTGAGCTTGACCTCGTCGGCGGGGACGGCGAGCTCGAGATCGGGGAAACGCCGCAGCAGTCCCTCGAAACCCGCGCGCATTTCGATCCGCGACAACTGCTGGCCGAGGCATTGGTGGACGCCGTGGCCGAAGGACAACAGGCCGCGGGCGTTGCGGTGGATGTCCAGGGTGCCGGGGTCGGTGAAGCGCCGCGGGTCGTGGTTGGCGGCCAGCAGCGACACGACGACGGTCGATCCCGCGGGGATCGTTTCGCCGCCGAGTTCGAGGTCTTCGGTGGCGTAGCGGAAGAAGATGTCGGCGACCGACAGATACCGAAGGAGTTCCTCCACGGCACCGGGAAGCAGTTCCGCGTCGGCCCGCAGTTCGGCCAGCTGGCCGGGGTTCTCCAGGAGCGCGAAAGTGCCCAGTGCCAGCATGTTGGCCGTGGTCTCGTGACCGGCGAGCAGCAGCAGGAACGCGGCGCCCGCCAGCTCCTCGATGGTGAGGTCTTCGTAGCGGCCGAGGTCGGACAGGATGTCGTCGCCGGGTGTCTCGCGTTTGCGCGTGACCAGTTCGGTGAGGAACGTGTTCATCCCGATGAACGCGGCCATCTTCTCTTCCAGCGTCTGGTCCCTGATCATGAGCTGGGCGGAGTTGGCCTGGAAGTTCTCCCGGTCCTCATAGGGGACACCGAGCAGTTCGCAGATCACCAGTGAAGGCACCGGCAGCGCGAACTCCTTGACCAGGTCGACCGGCGGGACGAGGTCGGCCATCGCGTCCAGCTGCCGTTCGGTGATCTCGACGATGTGCTCTTCGAGCTGCTTCATCCGCTTCACGGTGAAAGCGCCGGTGAGTCGTTTCCGCAACCGGCCGTGGTCCGGCGGGTCCATGGCGACGAACATGCCCGGCATCGGCGGGGACGGTTCGGTCTGGGCGGGCATCCCCGGTGTCTCGTAGGGCAGGTGGAGGATGCCGATGTCCTGGCGCGAGCTGAACCGGGTGTCGGCCATCATCTGCCGGACCTCGTCGTAGCCGGTGACGAGCCAGCCCTCGTGACCGTCGGGGAACACCATGGGACTCACCGGGCGGGCGTCGCGCAGCCGGGTGATCTCGCGGGGCGGGTGGAAGGGACCCGCGTCGCGCTGCATCGGGAGGCCCTGCGGGACGGTCTGAGTCATCGGGTTCGCCTTTCGTGGTGGTTGTGACGACCACCTTTCGTGCGAGGCCTGACACGTGCCTGACATGGCGCTGACACCACCCGTGTCAGCGCCGTGGCGGGGGCGTGTCAGCCGGGCCGCCCACAGTGAGTCCCATGAAAGATTCAGCGATCACGGTCTCCGGGCTGCGGAAGACCTTCGGCGACAAAGTCGTGCTCGACGGCATCGACCTGGATGTCCCGGCGGGCACCATCTTCTCCCTGCTCGGCCCGAACGGGGCGGGCAAGACGACGACGGTGAACCTCCTGACCACCTTGATGAAGGCCGACGGCGGGACGGCGATGGTCGCCGGGCACGACATCACGACCGGGGCCAAGGCGGTGCGCGCGGCGATCGGGGTCACCGGCCAGTTCGCGGCGGTGGACGAACTGCTGACGGGGCAGGAGAACCTGCAGCTGATGGTGGACCTGAACCGGCGGGCCTCCGGCGGCAAGCGGGTCGTGACCGAGCTGCTGGAGCGGTTCGACCTGGTGGAGTCGGCGCGGAAGCCTGCGTCGGCCTACTCCGGGGGGATGCGCCGGAAACTGGACCTGGCGATGACGCTCGTCGGCGATCCGCGCATCATCTTCCTCGACGAGCCGACCACGGGGCTCGACCCGCGCAGCCGCCGCACGATGTGGTCGATCATCCGCGAGCTGGTGGACGGCGGCGTGACCATCTTCCTCACCACCCAGTACCTCGAGGAAGCCGATCAGCTCGCCGACCGGATCGCGGTCCTCGACGGAGGCCGTCTGGTCGCCAGCGGCACCCCCGCCGAACTCAAGCGCCAGATGCCCGGCACGCACGTCCGGCTCCGGTTCACCACGGTCGCCGAACTCGACGCGGCGGCACGGATCTTCCCCGGCTCCACGCGGGACGACGAGGCGCTCGCCCTGCGGGTCCCCAGCGACGGCGGGACGAAATCCCTGCGCTCGCTCCTGGACACGCTCGACGAGCACGCGATCGCGGCCGAAGAGTTCTCCGTCCACACCCCTGATCTCGACGACGTTTTCCTCGCCCTGACGGGCCACAGCACGGAGGCAGCCAAGTGACCACCCGGACCGCGACCACCGAGACCACGACCACTCACACCATGAGCGCCAAATCGCCTTCGCTGGTGATGTTGCGCCGCAACTTCAAACATCTCACCCGCAACCCGACCTCGGTCTTCAACGCGATCCTGATGCCGGTCGTGATGATGCTGATGTTCGTGTACGTGTTCGGAGACGCGTTCAGCGTCGGCGTCGACTACATCGACTACGCGACGCCGGGCTTGATGCTGCTGGCCGTCTGCTACGGGCTCGGCGCCACGGCGACGGCGGTGAACTCCGACATGACGAAGGGCATCATCAACCGCTTCAAGGTCATGGACGTCTCTCGCGGCGCGGTGCTGACCGGGCACGTCATCGCCAGCGTGCTGACCAACCTGGTCGCCATCGCGGCGCTCACCGGAGTGGCCTTCCTGCTGGGTTTCTCCCCTGCGGCGGGTTTCCTCGAGTGGCTCGGCGTGGTCGGGATCGTCGTGCTGCTCGGTTTCGCGGCGGGCTGGCTCACGGTCGCGCTGGGCTTGGCGGCGAAGTCCCCGGAAACCGCGGGGATGGCCTCCGTGCCGCTGATCATGCTGCCGTTCTTCAGCAGCGCGATCGTGCCGGCCGAGAAGATGGGGCCCGGACTCCGGGAGTTCGCGCAGTACCAGCCCTTCACCCCGATCATCGAGACCCTGCGCGGCCTGCTCAACGGCGGGCCGGCGGCGGGCGACGTGATCCCCGCCCTCGGATGGTGCGCCGGGATCGCGCTCGCCGGCTACCTGTGGGCGTCCTCGACGTTCAAGAAGCGAGCGTGACCTCGACCAAGTGCTTCCAGTCCGTCCGGCTGCCCTCCTGCGCCGCCTCCGCGAACTTCGCTTCGCCGAGGCGGCGCAGCACTGTGCCCTCGATCCTCGTCACGTCCGGGTGGGAGCGATCCGGCAGCCCGCGCAGCTCGTCGGCCGCCCCGAGCAGCCGCGCGGCCTGCTCGGGCTCGTCGCGGCGCAGAGCGAGGTCCGCGACGCCGACGAGCATGTGGGCGATCAGGGGCACGTGCCGTACCTCGGCCGCCGCCTGGCAGGCCGACTCCCGGTGCGCGCGGACTTCCTCGAGATCGTCGGAGAGATACCCCAGCAGGTCGTGGGTGATGGCGCGGACGTGCCCGAGCCCCGCTTCCTCGCCCATCACGCTCGTCGCGAGGGTGAGCTGCTGCTTGGCTTCCTCGGTTTCCCCGCGCCAGTAGGCGAGTTCCGCCCGGGAAAGGGCCAGCATGCCCAGCGCCCCCGGCCAGGTGACCCGTTCGGCGTACCGCTCCGCCTCGGCCGCGGCGGCCGCGCCGGCGTCCGCGTCGCCCAGCAGCCAGAACAGCTGCGCCTGGCGTGACCGCAACCGGATGAGATCCTCGACGGAACCGACCTCGGCCACGACCGTGACCGCCTGCTCGTAGTACTCGCACGCGGTGGCGAATTCGCCGCGCGTGGCGAGCCGGTCCGCCAGTTCGGTCAGGGCGAACGAGATCCCGAACCGTTCGCCGATGGCGCGGAACTCGGCGAGCGCACGCTCGAGATACGTTTCCGCGTCCGGTCCGGGGTGGCCGAGCGTGATCCGCATCTTGCCGAGGTGCAGCCTCCCCAGCGCGCGGACCCAGGCGTTTTCGTCCTCCAGTACCGGTTCCCAGGCGGACAACGTCTCATCGCCCCGCAGCATGCGTTCCAGTGGGACGATGAGACCCAGCAGCGGGTGATTCGCTTCGATGGTCCGGCTGAGCCGGTACGACTCGTGGATCCATTTCGCCGCGGTGTGTTCGTCGGCGAAACCGGAGCTCACGAACAGCGAGACGAGTCCGTACACCACGGCCCCGACCCCGTCGGGTACCTCGCCGGGCGTTTCGACGGCTGCACTGACCAGCTCCATGCCTTCCGCCCGGTGCCCGCTGAGCCACCAGTACCAGCCGCAGGCCGCCGCGAGCCGCATCGCCGACGGTGCGTCACCCGCCGCGAGCGCGCCGCGCATCGCGGAACTGATGTTGTCGTGCTCGGCGTTGAGCTTGGCGAGCCATTCCAGCTGCTCGGTACGGCGGAGCATCGGCTCGGCGGCCTCGGCGAGCTCGGTGAAGTAGGCGAGATGCGCCTCGCGCGCCAGCGCCGTTTCGCCCGCTTCGGCGAGCCGGTGTTCGGCGTATTCCTTGATCGTGCCGAGCATCCGATAGCGCGGCGCTTCGTCGCCCGCGGCGACGAGCAGCGACTTTTCGGTCAGCGCGGTGAGCAATTCGAGCACCTCGTACTGCTCGACGGCCTCGCTCACGCAGACCCGCTCGGCCGCTTCCAGGCTCGCCCCGCCCGAGAACACCGAGAGCCGGGACAGGACCGTCCGTTCGGCTTCGGTCAGCAGCTCCCAGCTCCAGTCGACCATGGCGCGCAACGTCCGGTGCCGGGGCAACGCGGTGCGGCTGCCGCCGGTCAGCAGGCGGAAGCGGTCGTCGAGCCGGTTGGCGAGCTGGTCGATGGACATCGTGCGCAGTCTCGCCGCGGCCAGTTCGATCGCGAGCGGCATCCCGTCGAGCACCCGGCACACCCGGGCCATCGTGGCCAACGTGGTCTCGTCGACCACGAGATCCTTGCGCACCGCGCCCGCCCGGTCCCGCAGCAGCTTGACGGCGGGGGAGGATTCGATCTCGCCGGGACCGGCGTGCCGGTCCGGTACGCCCAGTGGCACGACGGGCCACAACGCCTCGCCGGTGATGCCGAGCGGTTCCCGGCTGGTCGCCAGGATCCGCAGCCGGCGGCATTCCCCGAGCACCCGATGCGCGAAGGCCGCCGCCGACTCGATCACGTGCTCGCAGTTGTCGAGGATCAGCAGTACTTCCCGCTCGCGGATCGCGGCGATGACCCGTTCGATGGGTTCGGCGTTCGGCGAGTCGCCGAGCAGCGCGTCCCGCAGCCCGAGCCCGGCGAGCGTCGCCTGGGCGATGTTCTTCCCACCCCCCTGCCCTTCGGGCCCGCCCCCCTGATCTCCATCGACGCCGATGGCCGCGAGTTCCACCAGCCAGGCCCCGTCCGGCAGATCGCCGAGCAGGGTTCGCGCGGTTTCCGTGGCCAGCCTGGTCTTTCCCGACCCACCGGGCCCGATCAAAGTGGTGAGCCGGTGTTCGGTGACGAGTTCGCGGACCGTGGCGACATCGGCGTCCTTGCCGACGAAACTGGTCAGCTCGGCGCGCACGTTGGTCTTGCGGTTCTCCTCGCGCCGTCCCAGCTCGCCCCGCAGCAGCGCGACGTGCACCGCGGACAGCTCCGGCGAAGGGTCGACGCCCAGCGCGTCGGCCAGGGCTTCCCTGGTGCGCTGGTACACGAGCAGCGCTTCGGTGTCGCGCCCCGTCGCCGCGAGAGCCCGCATCAGCGCGGCGACGAGCCGCTCGCGCAGGGGATGCGCGGCCGCCAGGTCGGTCAGTTCGGTGACCAGTTTCGCGCCGTGGCCGAGGTCGATCTCCGCGTCGAACCGGTCTTCCAACGCCGTCAGGCGCAGTCCGTCGAGCCGGGTGACCGCCGCGTCGAACGCCTCGCTGTCTTGCAAACCGACGTCCTGCATGGCCGCGCCACGCCACAGGGCGAGGGCTTCGCGCAGCCGTTTCGGTTCTTCGTCGCCCCGAGCCTGGCCGACGAGGCGCTCGAACCGTACGGCGTCGACGGAGTCGGGCGCCACCTTCAGCCGATAGCCGTCCGTCTGTCCCTCGACGGCTCCTTCCGGCAGCACCTTTCGCAGCCGGGAAACCAAGCGCTGCAAGGCATTCGTCGCGTCGGCGGGCGGCTGTTCGCCCCAGATCCAGTCGACGAGCGTCGCTTTCGGGACCACACGGCCCGGTTCGAGCGCGAGGGCGATCAGCAGCCCGCGCAGCCGGGCGCCCGGCACGTCGGCGAGGACGCCTTCATCCGTGCGAACCTCGAAAGGGCCGAGCATCCCGATCTGCATTGGGCCGATTTTGCCACGGGTGATCAGCCCGCCTCCGGCCGCGGACTCGGGACTGATCAAGGGATGGCTCTGGGTATGCCGCCGATGTCACCGAGCTACGACTCGCCGCTGATCCTCGCCGTGCCGAGCGAGGCCGCGGTGATCGCCCTGGCGGCGGTCTGCGTCGACGAACTGGAAGTCAAGCCGGTCAGCGAAGCCCGGTCGAGCGCGTGCACGACGAACTCGTAGGTGTTCACCGTCGAGGGCGAGCACGGTCCCTGATAGCCGTAGAGGCTGGCGCTTCCGCGGTAGTAGATCTGCCGGGCGCCCGCGGGCACCGAAGGCCGGTACGCGTGCTCGACGTTCTGGGGGAGCGAGGTCGCGGTCACCGGGATGTCGTAGATGACCCAGTGGATGAGGTTGGCGTTGTCGAGGTCGCGCATGACGATCGCGTAGCTCTTGGCCGCCGCGGGAGCGCTCGACCAGGCCAACGGGGGCGACTCGTTCCTCTTGGCGGGATCCTGCCCGCCGCCGCTGGTGCACTCGTGGACTTTCGGCATGACGCCGCCGTTGGCGAAAGCGGTACTGGACAAGGTGAACGCGTTTTGTCCCGCCGACGCCGCCGTGGCGGGCGCGAGGCCGGTGGCGCCGAGGACGACCAAGGCGCAGAACACGATTCTCGTTGTTCTCACTGGAGACTCCCGAGGCATTTGGGTTCCGGTGCGCAGAATTCAGCGTAGGCAGCCCGGAATGCGGCGGCTAGCGCACTTTCCCGGTCGAACGAGGTGTTTTCGGCGGTCGGCGCTCAAGCGCGGACGAGGACGGAGAAGTAGATCGGCTTGTTGGCGGGGAACAGTTCCCGGTCCTGTTCGTCGACCATCTTCCAGAAGATCTTGCAGTCGACCGGGGCGGTCGCCGGAGTGCTCACGGTGACCGTCACCTGCACGTGCCCCTGCGGCGCGGTGTCGTTGACCGGGATCCGCTCCGGGGTGCGGCAGGTGCCCGGCGCGACCGGGAGGTCGGTGCGGCGCAGGTACCGCTTCCGCCATTCGACCGTGCCGGTGTTCTTGATCTCCCAGACCTTCACGAACTGCGTGCCCGGCTTGACCGCGGTGTCGTCGGGGATCGTCACGTCGGTGATGAAGCCGGCCGAGTCACCGGGATGGGGTGGCCGCGAGTCCTGCTCACCCGGCAGCAGGATGACGACGACGGCGGCGATCGCGGCGACGAGGACGAGGGCCAGCGGCGCCAGGACGCGTTTGGACCGCCATCTCGGCGCGGCGGGCGCGGGGGCCGGTTCGCGGCCGGTGGACAACACGAGCTGGACACCTTGCCAGCGGGCGTGCCATTCCTCTTCGTCACCGTCGCAGGCGCGGACGAACTCGCGGACGGTCTCCCACGGCTGCAGCCGCCTGCCGGTGACGGTGAGGTGCAGGGTCGCGTGGGACACGGCGCCCGACTTCGCGGCCATCTTCCGGAACGACGGCTCGCCTGCCCGCGTCCGCAGCTTCCGCAGCTCGGCCATGAACGCTTCCAGCTCCGGTGTCCGTTCTCCCGGCACGCTCCCCCTCGCGATCGTGTCAGACGTGACAATAATTTTCGTCACTCTGCGCGGCCGGGTAACTATATCGCGAACTCCGCCCCGATCGCCGCGCCGACCAGCGGGATCAGCCGGGCCGTCACCCTGTCAAACGCTGTCAACCTGCGGTTTTTGACGTCAGACGATCCGTACAGGTGGTTCCGGACGACCCCTCCGGCAGGCCAGTGTCGAACACGAGCTGTTCACAGGGAGCAGCACCGAGTGAAGGAGCAGTCATGCGCAAGGTGGCAACCGCCGCGATGTTCACCGCTCTGGCCGGAGCCGCGTTCGGGATGACGGCGGGACAGGCCGCGGTGGCGGCGCCGTCGGTCAACATGGAGGCCGTCGTCAAGGCGGCCATGTGGGATCCCTACAAGGCCGACCAGGCGATCACGCCGGGTTCCGGTCCGAGCGTCAAGGTCGTCGAGGAGGCGCTGGCGGCGAAGAACCTGCTCGACAAGAAGCAGGTCGACGGGCACTTCGGCACTTCGACGGTGAAGGCGTACGCGAAGTACCAGAAGTCGCTGGGGCACAGTGGCCTGGCCGCCAGTGGTCTGCCCGGCAAGGGCTCGCTGGCCGAACTGGGCAAGGGCCGCTACACGGTGACCGCGCCGTTCGGTGTCGGGGCGAAGACCAGCTTGGACGGCAAGACGGTGAACAAGCGCACCGCCGACATGATCGCGGCCGCGGAGAAGAAGGCCGGGGTCAAATTCACCGTCACCCAGGGCTCGTACAACGCCGGCGGTGTCGGCGCCTCGGGCGGGACGCACGACGGCGGTGGCGCGGTCGACATTTCGGTGAACAACATCTCCAACAAGACCGCCGCCGTGAAGGCGCTGCGTGAGGTCGGGTTCGCCGCGTGGCACCGCACCCCGAGCCAGGGCAACTGGGCGGAGCACATCCACGGCATCGCGATCAGCGACACGGACATGTCGCCGCAGGCGCAGGCGCAGGCCGGCGACTACTTCAAGGGCCTCAACGGCCTGGCGAGCCACGCCAAGGACGACGGCCCCCAGGTGAAGAAGGTGACCTGGGAAGAGTTCAAGCGCGGATGACCTCGCGGTCGGTTCGAGCACGTGAAGGCCCCCTTCCTCGCGAAGGGGGCCTTCACCCCGTCGCGGGGAAGCCGAGCACCGGGGCGTCACCGCCGCGCGCCGCGACGAGGGCGCCGGGTGCCGGGACGAGCGCGTGTCGTGCCCTGCTCGACAGCAGGCCGATGGTCGTGTCGTCGGGGGACGGCCAGTCGACGGGGAGGCTCGACGCCGTCGAACCGTCGAGTTCCTGGCGGTGCACCACCAGCTTGCCGCCGGGGTCGGCGCACAGGCGCAGGTACGCCGTCGGGGTGGTGGCGTGCGCCCGCCGGTCCGGGCAGGCGGCGAGATCGACGGCCACCCCGCCGTCCAGCGTGGCCGCGGTGATCTTCCCGTTCTCGTCGCGTTCCGAGACGGCCACCGGGCCGAGCGTGACCCGCTTCGGCGCCCTGGGGTCCATTGTGGACACGATGGTGCCGGTGGCGGTGTCGAGCACGACGTCGGTGTTGTCGCCGGTGGCCAGGCCGGAGTACCGCAGGGCCAGGGAAACGGTGCCGCCACCGGGGGCGGCGTGCAGGTAGTAGTCGGCCTTCTCGTCGGACGGCCGCGTCACCGGCAGCCGGTGCTCCCAGCGCGGTGTGCCGGTCCGTTCGTCCAGACCGAGCACGCTGAGCCGGTCTTGGCACAGCAGCGGCGCCAGCACCACGTCACGGCCGCTCGCGGGCAACGCGAACGGCGAGACGCAGCCCGCGGGCGCCTGCCACGACCACCGGGTGTTCCCGCCGCGCAGGTCGAGCGCGTCGACACGGAAGTTGCCGTCCCCCAGATGCGCGAGTGACGGCAGCACGGCGGAGGTCGGTGCGAGCAGGTCCGCGCCGTGCACGTCCTCGATCAGCTTCTCCTGGAGCGGAACGCCCGTGAACGCGTCGAGAACGGTCAGGTGGTGGCGGTCCGTGCCGCCGTCGGAAGGGGCGTAGACGGCCAGCAGCAGAAGCCTGTCCGGCGTGGGGACGAGCGCTCGGACGTGGGCACCGGGACGGGCGTAGGTCCAGCGCACCGCGCCGGTCGGCCCGTCGAGCGCGGTGACCTCGCCGCCCGAGCCGGCGACCGCGACCCCGGCGCCCGCCGCGACCACGTCCAGCACCTTGGCGGGCGACGTCCACTTCCACGGTGACGTCGCCACCTTGTCGGCGAGCGCGGGTGCCGCGACGGTCGTCGCCGTCGTGGACCGCACCGCCAGTGCGGGGACGACCGTCACCGCGGTCACCGTTCCCGCCGCGAGCACCACCGCCAGCGGGATCGCGAGCCACCACCGGGCAGGCCGGGGGAGTGCGGCCGCCACCAGCGAGACGACGGCGGCGACCACGAGCACCGCCGTCGAACTTCCCGGTGTGCCGCTGCCGAGATCGGTGCTCAGGCAGTAGATCGCCCAGCCCGTGGCGCCCGCGGCGCAAATCAGCGCGGAGATCTTCGTCCCGCGGGACTTTCCGAATGCCAGCAACGCCGCCAGTACCAGCGCCGCCGCGACCAGTGTCACTTCGAGATCCGGCCGGTCCGGGCGGACCGCGTCACCGGAAAGGAAGACCGCCAGCACCGCGCAGCCCGCGGCGAGCGCCGCGACCACCGCCCCCATGTCTTTCGCCCCTCAGCCGCCTGCCCCTACCGGTGCATCGTCACCCGGCCGGATCCGGTGCGGGACCGTGGAAATGACGTCATGACCCGGCGTTCGTGCGACGCCGGGTGCGCACGACGCCGATCCACAGCAGAACGGAGACGACGGCACTCGGCACCGCCGTCAGATAGACCGGCCAGGCACGGAACCCCGACACCCACAGCATCGCGGCCAAGCCGACGGTGATCAACGTCCAAGCCAGCGCGAGAGTGTCACCTCTCCGTTTCCAACGTGCGATGTGTCCGCGTACCGGGGTCATGCTGGTGGGTACCCGCTTTTCGCCTGGTCAACCCCCGAAAATCAGGTGCGGAGGTAACCGGTGATCATCGCCACGAGTTCGTTCTCGAGCCGGGTGGTGTCGATGGAGCCGGGCGCGGCGACGAGCTGATGCACGGTCAGTTCCACAGTGGACGCGACGAGCCTCGCCGCCGTGTCCTTGTCCCGCACGCGGACTTCGGGGTGGCCGTCGAACAGTTCGCGCAGGTCACCGATCATCTCCCATTCCAGCCCGGTGACCCGCTCCAGCACTTCGCTGGAGCGGGGTGCCTGCTCGATCATGATCCGCAGCAGTTGCGGATCGTCGAGATGGTTGTCGATCACCGTGCGCACGAACTCCCTGATGATGGTCTCGAGTGGCTCCTTTGCTTCCTTGTGCCGTCGGAGCGTCGCGCTGGCCTGGTCTCCGTCGAGGTGACGGGTCAGCAACTCGGCCAGGATCGCGTCCTTGTTCGGGTAGTACTGGTACAGCGAGCCGATCGAGATCCGCGCCCGTTCGGCGATCCGGTTCGTCGTCCCCGCGGCGTAGCCGAACTCGGCGAAAATGTGAGCAGCGGCGGTGAGGATGCGCTGCCTGGTCAGCTCGGCCCGGACCTGGCGCGGCTGTTTACGTGGCTTGATCCGTCGTTGCTCCGACGTCATGGCACTCCCCGTGAAGCGGCCTGAAAGCGAGTAGCGAACAGACTGAACAATTGCTCATAATTGTGCCATGACCAGCAGTGATCTCGTGAACGAGACGCGTCCGCGCCGGATCTCCTACGAGGAGGTGCGTGCCAGGCTCGGGGAACCCGAGGCCATGATCAAGGCCAAGGTCCACAACCGCGTCGACCGGCACGGCCACCGGTTCATCGCCCATTCCCCGCTCGTCGCGATGGCCACCGCGGACGCGACGGGCCTGCCCGACTGTTCGCCTCGCGGCGACTACCCGGGCTTCGTCAAGGTGCTCGACGAGCACACCCTGGCGATCCCCGACCGGCCGGGCAACAAGCTCGCCGACTCCTTCCGCAATCTCGCCGAGAACGACGGGATCGGCTTGATGTTCGTGATCCCCGGCATGCGGGAAGTGTTCCGGGTCAACGGGCGCGGGTATCCCACCGACGAACCGGACGTGCTCGCCCGGATGCGGACCGAGGGCAAACCGGCGGAACTGGCGATCATCGTGGAGGTCGAAGAGGCCTTCTTCCACTGCGGACGCGCGCTGGTCCGATCCCGGATCTGGGATCCCGCGAGCCAGGCGCTCGCCGAAGAACTGCCGGGCGCCGGCGCGATCGCCGTCGAGCAGATGGGGCTCGACCTCGATCCGGCGGTACTGGAGAACATGCTCGAAGCCAGCTACCGGCAGTTGTACTGAGGTGATCTCGTTGATGCAGCGGACGATTCTCGATCACGTGGAGCCGGTCGCCGAAGGCACCGTCTCCCTGGTCCTGCGCGGTGCCGAGGGCCCGCTGGCCCCCTGGGAACCGGGGGCGCACGTCGATCTGGCGTTGCCGAACTGGCTGACCAGGCAGTACTCGCTGTGCGGGGACCCGGCCGATCGGGGCCGCTACCGGGTCGCCGTCCGGTACGACCGGCTCAGCCGGGGCGGTTCGGAGTACATCCACCTGTTCCTGCGCGCGGGCCGTCCCCTTGAGGTTTCGGTGCCGCGCAACAACTTCCCCCTGCTGTCCGCGCCGGAATACCTGTTCGTCGCCGGTGGTATCGGCATCACGCCCCTGATGCCGATGCTGGCCGCGGCGGTCGAGGCGGGCGCCGCGGCCACGCTGGTGTACGTCGGCAGGTCGATGGCCACCATGCCGTTCGCTGACGACCTCCGGGCCGCCTACGGAGACCGGGTGCGCGTCCACGCCACCGACGAGCACGGCAGGCCCGATTTCGCCGCACTGGCGGCCGGACTCGGCCCGCGAGCGCTGGTTTACTGCTGTGGCCCCGCGTCCATGCTCGACGCGGCCGAGGCGGCGTTTCCCGCGCGAGGACTGCACCTCGAACGCTTCCAGCCGGTGGTCAAGGAGTTCGCGCCGAACGAGCCGTTCGAAGTGCGCTGTGTCCGATCAGGACGGACGGTGCCGGTCGCGGCGGAAGAGTCCCTGCTGGACGCGTTGAACCATGCGGGTTATCCGATACCTTCCGGTTGCCGTGAAGGGGTTTGCGGCAGTTGCGAGATCTCCGTTGTCGGTGGTGAGCCGGAGCATCGCGACGACATCGGGGCGGCGCCGGGGCGGATGTTCTGTTGCGTCTCGCGCGCTTCGTCCCGGCTCGACCTCGACCTCTGACCTTGGAAACACCCCGGGCGGCCCGGTAGCTTCCCCGGGTGGTCATTCCCGTCTCGAATTGCCGGTGGCACGAGGCGGTGTAACCCTGGTCATACCGAACGACACCACCACCACGAAGCACAGGAGTCGTTATGACCACCACCGAAATGCCCGCTGTCCACGAATGCACGGTCAGCGGATGTTCTTACAACCACGACGGTTGTCACGCTTTCGCCATCACGGTGGGCGGAGGCAATGGGTCCGCCGATTGCGGAACGTTCGTCCCGCTCAACACCAAGGGCGGACTCGATCGGGTGACCGCACAGGTCGGTGCCTGCTCCCGGTCCGATTGCCGTCACAATTCCTCGCTGGAATGCACCGCTTCGAGTGTTCGCGTCGGACCCGGTCAGGGCGACCACGCCGCGAACTGCCTGACCTACGCGCCGTAGCTCGCGTACTCGTGAGTGGTCATCGTCGAGGCGGGGGTCCCGTTCTCAGAGCTTGATCAACGGAGGATCGGGGACACTCAACGTCCCCGATCCTCCGTTGATCAAGACCGTGCCACCCCCGCAACCTCGCGAACGGCAGCCGAGCGGGGAGGATTTGGGACGTTGAACGTCTCAAATCCTCCCCACTCGCCCACATCGGCATCCAGAACAAGCGCTACAAGCCACCGAGATGACATCAGGAGCCAGTGGGTAAGCAAATACAGGTCCACCAGAACCGTCCTTACCACTCACGAGCATCTGACCTAGGTCAGCTGCCGGTCTGGCCGCAGGTGGCGGCGTCGGTGCCGAGGATCGGGTCGGTCACCGGGCGCTTGCTGATGGTCTGGGTGTTCTGGGTGGTCAGCGCGCCGTCGCGCAGGGTGTAGGTGGTGCGGGTGCCGCTGTAGGTGAGCGGTTCGGCGCTGACGTCGTCGGCTTCGGCCGCGACGACCTCGAAGGTGCGGCCACCACCGGTCAGCGGGGTGCACTGGTAGCCGAGGTGGGCGGCGACGCCACCGCCTTCGGCGACCGACAGCGGCTTGCTGTCGTTGTCGACGACCTGGCTGAGGTTGCGGCCGTCGTAGTGCAGCGCGGTGAAGAACGTGGTGTTCGCCCCGACGGACTGGGTGACGATGAGCTCGGCGCGGCCGTCGCCGTTGAGGTCGGTGACGCGCGGCGCCTCGAGCGGTACGGAGCCGTCCGCGGGCAGGTGGATCGAGGTGAACGCCCCGTTCACGGTGGCGGAGATGACCTGGTCGGTGGCGCTGGTCAGCTGCGCGGTGACGGTCTCGATCTCGCCGTCGCCGTCCAGATCGGCCACGGTGGTGACCGGGTCGTTGGCCGGGGCGGCGGCCAGCGGGTTGCCGAGCGGGTGCGCCAGCGCCGGGGCGATGGCGGCGAGGCCCAGGGCCGCGGCGATGCCGGTGATGGTGGCGGTGCGGATGATGCCGGTGTGGTTCATGATCTCTCCCTCCACGCGATCGGTGATCTTTTCACCGAAAGTGTTCTCATAAGGGGAGACGGTCACGGGGTCGGGAAGTGCAGTGAGAGTGTGATGTGCCACACAAGCGCAACCCGCCGCGAAACGCCGTGTGGCCCACCCCGGGAAGGGGCGGGCCACAGGACATGGCCTAGCTGATCGCCCACAGTTGGAGCGCGGAGCCGGTGTCGGCCCGTTGGGTGACGGCCGCACCGTCCGAAGTGGACGCCGTGGTCAGCAGCAGACCCGACCGGACGCTGCTGAGCTTGTAGCTCCCACCAGGCTGTTTCGCCGCGGTCCAGCGCTGGTTGGGGCCGCCGGTGCACGTCCATTGGATGACGCGCGCGCCCGCGGTGGCGGCTCCGCCTTCGACGTCGGCGCACAGTTTCGAATGCGTGTTCGTCAGCGTGTAGGAACCGTCGGACTGCCTGGTGAACAACCATTTCTGGTTGGCGCCGTTGTTCGGCGCCCAGGTGACCAGGGGCGTCCCGGTGGCCGTGGACGAGTCCGGGTCGTCGAGATTCTTTCCTGACGCGGCCAGGGTGCGGACCCCGTCGAGCGTGCTGGTGCCCGCGCCGGCGTCGGTGAACTTCAGCGTCTGCTCGGCCGCGGTCCGGCCACCGCCGACGGCGCTTCCGGTGGTGTCGGTCCAGGACCGGAGCGGAGTGGTCTCCGCCAGGCGGGACGTCTTACCGGAAAGGCCGAGCACGAGCCCGCTGTAGCGGTTCACCAGCCGGAAGGTCCCGGCGGTCGAGGTGGACGGGATGACGAACCACTGCTGTCCGACCGTCGAGGAGGAGGTGACGGTGGGTTTCGCGCCCCAGGCCCGGCCCGCCTGCACGGCGTCGACGCCGAGGAACTGGCCGGTCGCGGCGTTGACGACGCGGTACGAGCCGTCGCCGTCGGCGGAGAACTGCCACGCCTCGCGGTCGGAGCCGGTCGTGCCCGCGACCGACGTCGTCGCGCTTCCGGTTCCCTGCGCGAGAACGCGGCCGTCACCGAGGCCGACGCGGTACTTGCGGGAAGTGTCCACAGGGGACGGTGCGGGAGCGGAGGACGTGATGGTCTGGGTGGTGTACTCGCCGCCCGCGTTGCCGGAACACGCCACCGCGCAGTACGACCGGAACTGCTTGCCGATGATGGTGGAGTTCGTCTTGTTCGCCGCGTCGACGAACCAGCGGTACCAGGACTGGTTGGTGTAGCTCCCGGTGTCGCCGATCAGCCGCCATTTCTGCGTCGTCAGATCGTCGGTCACGTAGTACCGCTGCGGGACGACGCTGTCGACGGCCTCCGGCGCGCCGATGTAGAGCCCGAGGTGTGCGTTGTAGGCGATGTTCATGATGAACAGATCCGATTTGCGCGGCAGCTGTCCCGCGGCGATCTGCTGGCTGACGTTGCCGGTGTTGGCCGGGTCGTAGTCGTCCGCGACGGGCGTGTAGCCCTTGTCGCCCGCCGAAGAGACGGGAACCATGTTGCTTTCGCGGCCGCCGACGCCGGGCTGGGTCCAGCCGCCGTCGAACCACTTCTGCCACGAACCGGACGACATCTTGCCCGAGATCGGCGCGCGGGCGACGTGCGCCAGTCCGGTCATCGGGCCGCCGGCGCCCGCCTTCGGCACGATGCGCGAGCCGTAGTAGACATAGAAGTACCCGGACGCGGTGTCGACGAACAGGCGCGGATCGCCGTCGCCGTAATCGAACGTCTGGTGGGGGAAGGCCGACGTGTCACCGCGTTTGGTGCTGTAGGGCGAGGTGATCGCGTGGTCCTTGATGGCCCAGGTCTTGCCCTGGTCCTTCGACACGGCCCAGTCGATCGCGTCGTAGTGGGAGAACGAGTACGCGCCGAACGGCTCGGGGGTGAACTCGTTGTGGATCAGGCCGTACCAGTCACCGGTGTCCGGATCGACCCAGGTGCCGACGAGGTCGCAGAAGTTGCGCTGCGAGTAACCCGACCCGGCGGGCGGGTCGGTGGATTCCTTGCCGGTGGGGCTGTTGTTGCAGCGCCAGGTCGTGTCGTCGTTGCGGTCGGCGGGGTTCGCCGGATTCACCGCGTCGCTGATCGGGTTCTTGGTGAAGCTGTCGAAATCGCGCCCGCTGAAGAACTCCCACTCGCGCGGCTGGTCCGCGCCGTAGAGCGCGGCCGCCTGCTGGAAGTAGAACGTGCCGTCCTTGTCGACATAGGTACTCGCCGGGGTGTCGGTGGTCGGGCTGAACGACTTCTTGGCGTCGACCGTGATGGTGTACGTCGCGTCCGGCGGCGCGGCGTCGGACGACACCGGTACCACCATGGTCGCCGCCACGGCCAAGGCCGTGGCGCCGAGAAGAGGCAGGGTCCGCATGACTCTCTCCCAAGGGTGACCCGCACCACAGTTGGCGGGGCGGTCGCCGATGTTATGAACGTTATTGCGCGTAAGTCAACGCTTTCACTCAACTTCAAGCGTCGGTCATGCACATATTGCGCGGAAAGTCCAAGCGGTGCCGAGCGGAAGTCCAAGGTCAGTCGTCCGGCACCAGCGGCGGGTCGTCGGGGGAGGGGATCTGCGAACTCCAGCCACCGGGGACGGCCTGGACGCGTGACTCGCGGAACCGCCCGGGGGAGACACCGACCCGGCGGGTGAAGAGGCGGGTGAAGTAGGCGGCGTCCTCGTAGCCGATCGCCTGCGCCACTCCTTGAATCGGCAACCGTGTGGTGGCCAGGAGTTCCTTCGCGCGGTTGAGGCGGAGCGTCAGCAAGTGATCCTTCAGCCCCGACTCGGTGCTCCGGCGCACGGCCGCGCGCAGTTCGGGCAGTGTCATGCCGCGGCGGGCCGCGATCTCGGCGACGCTGATCGGCAACAGGGCGTCGCGCGCAAGCGCCTCCAGCAGGGAGCCGCCGCTGGGCGTGCGGTCGGCGCGGGCCCGCCGCAGTGCCACCAGCAGGTGGTGTACGGCCGCCGAGGCGTCGACCTGGGCCAGCGGGCTGCCACCTCGCGCGCAGCGCACGATCCGGCTCACGACGTCGCGGACGACCTCGACATCGCCCAGTGGCACCACCGGCGCCTCGGGGGTGACGTAGCCGAGTTCCACGTACGCGTCCACGGCGCTGCCGTCGAAGTCGACGAAACACTCTTCCCAGCCTTGCGCGGGATCGGGCGCGTAATGGTGCCCGACCCCGGGAACGAGCCACAGCAGAGCGGGCGCGACGACCTCCTGCCGTTCGCCGCCCGCCACGGCGAACCAGCCGCGGCCCTTGGACACCACGACGGCCACGTAGTGGTCGAGCACGCGCGGTCCCACGGCGGGCAGGACGCCGTGCTGCAGTCCGACGCCGAGGCACACCAGGCCCAGCCGTCGGTGCACGGCGGACGGTGTGAAGTACCGCATCCAGGTCCGGTAACCCATCCCCGCATCTTCGCGCACCGTGCGAACGCGAACACGGTGAGGGATTGAAGTGAGAGACGGACGGCTCGGATAAGCGAAACATTTTCGAGCGCGCGGGTGATCCGAAAAAGGGGATTTCGCTCGCGGGGGCCACTGATCACGGCGAAATCCATCGCCGCGCTCCGGCGCCTGCGGGACCTCGGGAATTTCAGGTATACGTGGAAGGGACAGCGCCGCCGGGGAGGACGGCATGGCGCGTCAGGCAAGGGGGATTCATGTTCGACGCACGTATTGTCGCCGATCAAGTCAGTCCGGCGGCCAAGCCGAAGATCAGGGTTCTGTTCTACACGGATCTCATCGGTTTCAGCGGTAACGGCGGCTTCTCGCTGGGCATTCTTCGTGATCTGATCTTGGCGAACCAGCCGTTCTTCGCGCAGTTCCAGATCGATCTGATCAATCGGCACGAAGGCGGCCACGCCGCCAAAAAACTCACTTCCGCGGTACTCGGCGGATATGAGCAGGTGTGGTTCTTCGGTCTGCTGCAGAGCAATATGCCGGGAGAACCGGAGAACGAGCTCGTGGACGCGGAGGTCGCGGCGCTGCGCACCTGGATGGACGCCGGCGGTGGCGTGCTGATCACCGGTGACCACTCCAACCCGCGTCCGCCGGGAGCGGATCCGTCGCTGCCCGACTACCTGAACCTGGGGCGGGCGCTGGGGCACCGGGTCCCGCGGGCGGGTGAGCTGCGGGTGTGGAACGACCGGCCGGATTCGAGCATCGAGTTCAGCCACAACACCCACCAGCCCGACCCTTGGGGCAGTGACATCAACAACCCGATTCCGAACGACCTCGACCCGTACCCGCAGGAGCTGATCCTGCGGAAGCGGCTCGGCAGGCCGCATCCGTTGTTCCAGGGCAGGCGCGGTCCGATCACCATCTTCCCGGACCACATGCACGAGGGGCAGTTGCTCATTCCCGAGCGGTTGCCGGTGGAGGTGTGGCCGACGGGTCGCGGTGGGCAGCCGAAACCCGAGATCGTCGCGCACGGCACCGACAAGCGCAACGGCCAGGTCTACGGAGTGTCCAGTGTGTACGACGGCGCGGCGGCAGGCGTCGGGCGGATCGTCGCGGACGCCACGTGGCACCACTATTTCGACCTCAACCTGTGGGGTTTCGAAAAGGACGGTGAGGTGCTCGACAAGCTCACCGAGTTCTACGTGAACCTCACGCTGTGGCTGACGCCGAAGCCGGTCAAGCTGGAGGTGAACGCCGAGCTGCTGTACTGGCTTTCGCGGAGCTTGAGCGTTCGCGCGGTGTTGCCGGAGGGCTTCCGGGTGCCGGGGATCACCGCGGCGGGCCTGGTCCGCGAGGTCGCCGGACAGGGTGTGCTGGACGACCTCGTCTGGCCGCTGGAAGGTACGCCGTCGGTGCCGGAGGAATTGTTGCTGGGCGCCGTGGTCAAGGAGTCCGTCGCCGCATTGGGCGATGGGGACTTCGAAGCGTTCGACACCGCCGGTGTCGTCGAACGGGGTCTGCGGGCGGGGGCCGAAGAGTACGCCGCTGAGCTGCGAACAGCGCTCGGCGACGTCGAAGGCCTGAGCGAATTGATTTCGCAGGGCATTCGCTGACCTGAGTGGGGGCTCGTGAGTGGTAAGGACGGTTCTAGCCGTCCTTACCACTCACGAGACGTCGTTCACTCGATACGGTCAAAGCGGCGTCGTACCGCGGCCGGTGGGTATTCCTCTGGAAACGGAGGAGGCAACGATGCCCGACAATGAACTCCCGGGTTTCCTGATCATCGGCCTGATCTTCGTCGTCGCGGACGGCCAGATCCTTTACCGCGGGGCTCGCCGTTCTTTGAGCGGGCCGGACGGCGGCGGATCGGTGGCCTGGATGGTGGTGACCGTTTTCCACCTGGTCGCGTTCGGGATGCTGGCGCTGCTCGCGGTCGTGGCCCCGGAATGGTCCGGATCGACCTCCGCGTTCATCGGCAGGCTGGGTGTCTTTCTGTTGCTCATGGCCGTGGCCCACGTGCTCACCCTGTCGGTGCTCGCCGGCAGGCGCCGGGATCGCGCCGTCGAAACCCGCTATCGCAAGACCACCGAGCCGGTGGCGGCCGACGCCGCCGCGCAACCGACGGTCACGCCGGTGCCGGGGCAGGAGGGCCGTTCTCCGCGGGTGAGCCCGGATCTCGGGGATCGCGGTCCGTATCGAGCCTGAGCGCGAACCGGAGCTGGCGCGCCCACCAGCGCACCTGGGGGGCCGGATCGTCCGACGCGGCGCCCGCCAGCCCGGCGCTGCGCCGGAAGGCGCTCCCGTAGAGGGATTCCGTCGCCATCGCC
Organism: Amycolatopsis sp. lyj-84; assembly: GCF_046549075.1. NCBI lineage: Bacteria > Bacillati > Actinomycetota > Actinomycetes > Pseudonocardiales > Pseudonocardiaceae > Amycolatopsis > Amycolatopsis sp. lyj-84. The sequence continues at coordinate 341,978 of NZ_JAJPWO010000010.1, read as the reverse complement.
TGGTGCAGGGCGGCGACGGCGAGCCGGGTGTCGTCCAGTGAACTGCCAGGTGGGCGAAGCCGGTGGAGCGCGTCGACGACCGGGTCGAGCATTCCGCTGCCCGGATCCCGCCATCCGGCCGTGTGCAGCGCCACCGCGAGTTCGCCGTAGCCGTGCCGGTACAGGTCATGGAGCGCCTCGACGAGGTCGAGCAGGTCGGCGTCGTGGTCCAGCCATCCTTCGAGGAGATCCTGAAGCGCGTCCCTGAGGCGCCTGCCGCCGTGCCGCAGCAGTTCGGCGAGCAGCTTCTCCCGGTTGCCGAAGTGATGGGCGACCCCGGCGTCGGTCATGCCGACCCTCGCGGCCACCGCGCGCATCTGGACGGCGGCCAACCCGGACTCGGCGAGCAAGGAAGCCGCGGCGTCGAGGATCAGCCGCCGGGCCTCCTCCGGAGTCCTTCGTGCTCGGGGTGTCGTCACGGTCGGGAGCGTACCTTGATGCACCAAGGTAAGTGCGCTACCTTGGCAGATCAAGGTAATCGGGGTGGGAGAAGGCGATGACCGAAATCAGTCTCGACCTGGGGGAAGTCACCTTGCAGGGCACGGTGACCGGCACCGGCCCGACGGTTCTGCTGCTCCACGCGGGCGGGGAGCGACGCGAGGTTTGGGAGCCGGTCGCGGCGACACTGGCCCGACGCGGACTTCGGGCGGTGGCCTTCGACCTGCGCGGTCACGGGGGAAGCTCCGGTAGGGCCACCACGCTCCGGACCCTCGCCGACGACGTGGTCGCGATGATCGGAAGCCAGCCGGGGCCGATCGTCCTCGTGGGCGCCTCGATCGGCGGGCTGGCCGCCATCGCCGCCCTCGCGGACCCCGCCGTCGCGGACCGCGCGGCCGGACTCGTGCTGGTCGACGTCGTGCCCGATGTGCCACCGGCCCGGGCGCGCTCGTGGCTCGACTTCCACGGGTTCGGCGGCCGCTACACGCGTCTCGTGGACGACGTCCTCGGGTCGGGTGCGGCCCTGTTCGCGACGGCGGGGGCCCTGGACCTGCCGATCCTCGTGGTGCACGGCGGGCAGGGGTCCCCGCTCGACGACTCCGACGTGCGGCGTCTGCGCGCCGCCAACCGCCGGGTCACCGTCGCCCGGGTTCCGGCCGCCGGTCATCTCGTGGCTCGCGACGCTCCGGACGAGCTCGCGAGCCTCGTGTCGGCCCATGTCCTCGCGTGGCGAAGTCCGGACAACCGACCGAGTGAATACGCAGAGTGAATGCGACCCAGGGGAATTCTTCGCTCCGGCAAAGCCGCTTTCCCGGGAATTGCCGAATCGCGCGTTTCGGGCATCTAACGGTGCTAAGGTCTGCTGCACTGGTCAGGCGGGGGCGGGCGGTGCTCGGGGCTGAGGTCTTGATCACTTTCCGGCCCGGATCTGTGGTACCCGTCACTGGCCGGTTTCGGTCCGGCGGCCGGGCGGGCAAGATCAGCCCTCAGGTGGCCGCGGAGCAGGTGGGGAGCGCGGACGGGCCCTTCGAGCAGGGGCTCACCACGGACGATCGACACGGCGTGCACACGGCGCTACCAAGCGGTAACATATTGTCGGCGCCTCGAAAACCCCATCTGAGTCGGCAATACCGTGCTGCCTACAATGTCCGGCATGACCTACAGCGAACCAGCGCGATCAGCTGCCCCCCGCACCGGATCGCTGGCGTCCGCGTCCTCCTCGGCCGTCTTGGCGAGGGGAATCACGATTTATGGATGTGGACAGGACGAGGCCGCTCTCTTTCGGGAGATGGCGCCTCGTTTCGGTGTAACGCCGACCATCGTCGAGGCGCCGGTATCCGAGGACAATCTCGAACTGGCGATCGGTAATCGTTGCATCAGTGTCGGTCATAAGACCCCGATCTCGAATTCCCTTCTTCTCGCGCTCGGCAATGCCGGAGTGGAGTACATTTCCACCAGGAGCATCGGTTTCAACCACATCGACGTGGAATACGCCGCGAGCATCGGGATCTCCGTCGGCAACGTCGCCTACTCGCCGGACAGTGTGGCCGACTTCACGCTGATGCTGATGCTGATGGCGGTGCGCGACGCCAAATCCATCATCCGCCGCACCGAGGTGCACGACTACCGGCTGAACGAGGTGCGCGGGAAAGAGCTGCGCGACCTGACCATCGGGGTGGTCGGGACGGGGCGCATCGGGGTCGCGGTCCTGGACAGGCTGCGCGGCTTCGGCTGCCGGGTGCTGGCCTACGACACGCTGCGCACCGCCGACGCCGATTACGTTTCTCTCGATGAATTGCTGCAGCAGAGCGACATCGTGACCCTTCATGTACCGCTCAACACGGATACGCGCCATCTGCTCGACGCCCGGAACATCGAGCAGATGAAGGACGGCGCGTACGTCATCAACACCGGACGTGGTCCGCTCATCGAAAACGAGGCCCTCATCGCGGCCCTGGAAAGCGGAAAACTGGGCGGCGCGGCACTGGACGTCGTCGAAGGGGAAGAGGGCATCTTCTACGCCGACTGCCGGAACAAGGCCATCGACGGCAAACCGCTCCTGCGGTTGCAGGAACTGCCGAACGTGCTCATCAGTCCGCATACCGCCTACTACACCGACCACGCTCTGAGTGACACCGTTGAAAATTCCATCATCAATTGCCTCAAATTCGAAAGCGGGAAGTAGCATGGATAGGTTGAAAATCGGAATTCTGTTCGGCGGGCTTTCCGAAGAACATCCTATCTCCATCAAGTCTGCGCAAGAGGTCGCGAAGAGCCTCGATCTCGAAAAGTACGAGCCGTTCTACATCGGGATCACGCTGAGTGGTTCCTGGATGCTGTGCGACGGCCCCTCGCCCGACTGGGAGCAGACCGGCAACTGCCGTCCGGCCGTCCTGTCGCCGGACCGCGGCGTGCACGGGCTGCTGGTCCTGGACGAGGGCAAGTACGACACGATCGCCCTGGACCTGGTGCTGCCCGTCCTGCACGGCAAGTTCGGTGAAGACGGCGCGATGCAGGGCCTGCTGGAGATCTCCGGCATCCCCTACATCGGCTGCGACCTCCCGAGCTCCGCCATGTGCATCGACAAGGCGCTCACCTACTCCGTCGTCCGCGGCGCGGGCATCGCGACGCCGAACTTCTGGATCGTCACGTCGGACAACGACATCGACGCCGACCAGCTGAACTACCCCGTTTTCGTGAAGCCGTCCCGCTCGGGTTCGTCCTTCGGCGTCAGCAAGGTCTCCTCGAAGGAAGAGCTGCCCGCCGCCCTGGCGGAGGCGCGTCAGTACGACGGCAAGATCCTGATCGAAGAAGCCGTCGTCGGCAGCGAGATCGGCTGCTCCGTCCTCGGCAGCGGCGAGGACCTGATCACGGGCGAAGTGGACCGGGTCGCGCTGACCCACGGGTTCTTCAAGATCCACCAGGAAGAGAGCCCCGAGACCGGTTCCGAGAACTCGAGCTTCATCGTTCCCGCGGACATCCCGGAGGCGTCGAGCACGCTCGTCAAGGAGACCGCGAAGGTCATCTACCGCGCCCTGGGCTGCAGTGGGCTCGCGCGGGTCGACCTGTTCCTCAAGGAAGACGGAAGCGTCGTCCTCAACGAGGTCAACACCCTCCCGGGCCTGACCTCGTACAGCCGGTACCCGCGGATGATGGCGGCCGCCGGCATCTCGCTCGGTGAAGTGATCGACAGGCTGGCGACGCTGACCCTGGCGGGGCGCAACGGATGAAAGACGATTTCGTCTTCGTAGACGAGGTTGTGTCCGGAGTCCGCTGGGACGCCAAGTACGCCACGTGGGACAACTTCACCGGCAAGCCGGTGGACGGGTACCTGGTGAACCGCGTCGTCGGCACGCGCGCCTTCTGCGCGGCGCTGGAGAAGGCGCGGGACAAGGCCGAGTCCCTCGGCTTCGGTCTGCTCCTTTGGGACGTATACCGCCCGCAGCGCGCCGTGGACGCCTTCATGCGCTGGGCGGAACAGCCCGAGGACGGCCGGAAGAAGCTCAGGCACTACCCGAACATCGACCGGCCCCAGATGTTCGAACAGGGCTACGTGGCCACCAAGTCGGGCCACAGCCGGGGCAGCACGGTGGACCTGACGCTGTTCCACCTGGCGACCGGCGAGCTCGCCGACATGGGTGGTGACCACGACGTGATGGACGTCGTGTCGCACCACGGCGCGGCGGGGATCGCGCCGGAGCAGGAGAAGAACCGTGAAGCCCTCCGTTCCGTCATGGAGGACAGCGGCTTCGGCTTCTACGAGTGCGAGTGGTGGCACTACAGCTTGAAGGACGAGCCGTATCCGGACACCTACTTCGATTTTCCGATCGAGTAGTCGAGCCGGCAGGCGATGAAGATGCCGCGGGTGCCCCAGGGCGCCCGCGGCATCTTCGTGTCCGGGCACGTGGGGTTGGACGGCACGGTGAGGGGTCGGCCGGGTGGGTCGTGAGTGGCGTTTCGGGTTCTAACCCGAAACGCCACTCACGACCACCTGGACCCACTCGGTACCGGCGCCCTGGTCACCTTGAAGTACGTGAAGGACCCCTTCCTTGCGCTAGACGCAGTGAAGGGGGCCTTCACGTACTTCGGGAGGGGGCCGAAGGCGTCCTTCGCTGCGTCGGACGCGGCGAAGGGCCCCATCGCCTCACCGCATACCCACGCCAAGTTGGACAGCTCGCGGAGGCGTCGGCAAAAGCCTCGTGAGTGGTAAAGGCGGTTAGAACCGTCTTTACCACTCACGAGGACCGCGACGGCGAAGGTAATGTCCTAACGTCGGATGACTGGGTCGCCAAGGCGGCGACGGCCGGGTAATTCCGTGTCGGCCATTTCCGGGAATTGTGTTCCCGTCCGGCGGGATCATCTTCCTTGTACCCGAATGGCCGTTTGACGCACTCTGGGTGGCTCTTTCAAGCACAGGTTCGGTCATCCGGTTGAACAAGCCGCTTTCATGGTGCCCTTTCCCGGCGCGACCGAGCTTGGCGGTCAGTGCGCACGGAAACCTCCTCTAGATCGGCCGGTGGGTGGCTCGCGCCCACCATGGCACCGCCCGCTTTGTTTTCGGGGCCCCGCATGTACGCCGGTGTCGCGCCCGCGCGACACGTTCGGCCCATCGCGCGGGAAAGGGTGGTCGACGGTTGACCAACTAATGAGATGTCGGCTCGGCCGTTCGTGTGAACAAGTGTCGGGGAGCGGAACAGGTCAAGAGTGCGCGGTGATCATCCGAGTAGAAGTCCGAGCCATACGAATGGTCTAACCGGGCCTGCGAACAGCCTAGCCAGGGACGCCTGGGCAAGCGTGTACTTGGGCGCTGTACTTATGTTCCGCGGGCGAGTCAATAGTGGATGCGAAGTTTCGGATATTGATCTTGAGAGCCTACTTCGCTACGAAAATCACACTGTTCGTCAATTGCCGACATGGATTGTTCATGCCATGCTGCGTTAGTGCGGACCGACTGGGGCTGACATGGTGCGCGCTCACTGGGGACTGAGGGGGGTGCGACGGTGACTCGCGACCACGAGGCATTCATGGATTTCACCCGGTGAACCCCTGATCTGTGCCGGTATGGAGAACATAGGATCGGACCTGTCCGAGACTTCGCGCTGTAGCGGGTGTCGGTCTCGTCGGGCTGACCGGGTGTCGGCTTGGCCGGACTGAAACCGATGAGCGGTTGTCTGCGGAGATCATCGTCGGGGCGATGGGAGGAAGCCCTGCAGCTTCGGTAGTTCGTCGGAAAGCGCATCACCGGTCATCTGGGAGACCGTGGAGGCGGCTCGCGCACATGCGGGTCTGCCCGGTGGTGCCCGAGGGATCCTCACCGTCGAGGACACCCCGCCCCGCGGCCGAGGCCGGCGCTGGACGGGTTCATGGTGTCCAACCACCGAAGCCGAACACTTGGACGGTGGGGTTCCGTGCCGTATCGCAAAAGTCGAGATAAACAAAAGATTCAATGGGGGCTAGGTGGATCCGACGAGAGTTGACCTATTCGCTCTCCCTGTCGTCGAAATCGAGCTGTCCCGGCTGTCTTCGGCATGTTCGCCACGAACCTCGGGCGAGGATCCGGAGCACGTCGAGACGCTGTTGTCGGCGGAGTGGGAGCTACCGCCCATTCTCGTTCACCGACCGACGATGCAGGTGGTCGATGGCCTGCACCGGTTGAAGGCGGCACGAGTCCGAGGCGACACGAAGATCATGGCGAGGTTCATCGACGGCGCCGAGTCCGACGCCTTCGTCCTTGCCGTGGAAGCGAATATCCGGCATGGCCTGCCGCTTTCCCTCGCGGATCGCAAGCGGGCGGCCGTCCAGATCATCGGGACGCATCCACAGTGGTCGGATCGGCGGGTGGCCTCGGCGACCGGGATCTCGGCCGGCACGGTCGCGGATCTGCGCAAACGTGGTGGAGAAGGCGGGAACGGGGCCAGGATCGGCCGGGACGGGCGGATCCGTCCGGTCGACAGTTCGGAGAGGCGGCGGCTCGCCGCGGACCTCATCCGCAACGATCCCGGCCTTTCGCTCCGGCAGGTCGCCAAGCAGGTCGGCATCTCCCCGGAGACGGTCCGGGACGTGCGGGGCAGGCTGGAGCGTGGCGAGAGCCCGACCCCGGACGGCACGAGGAGATTGCGGGCCAAGCCGGATCCGTTGAGCCTGACGGAATCCGACCTCGGCCACACGCTGGACCGGGAGCGTCTCACCGTGCTGGAGCGGCTCAAGGCCGATCCCGCGCTGCGGTTGAGCGAGGTCGGCCGGATCCTGCTGCGCATGCTCGCCATGCACTCCATGGACGGGCAGGAGTGGGAAAGGATCCTGCACGGTGTCCCGCCGCATCTGTACGGCGTGGTCGCCGGGTTCGCCAGGGATCACGCCCGGGTCTGGGCGGGTTTCGCGGATCATTTGGAGAGCCGGGCGACGGACCTGGCCGCACGATGATCGCGGACGACATCGTGTAGGCCTGGCAGTCGTGGCGAAGGGGGCTTTTTCCGCTGTATGCGGGGAAAGTCCCCTTCATCTCATCAGGAGGACTGTCCAAAAGCTTACTCGTCCCCGAGGGTTGGACAGTCCGTCCGGCGGCGAACCTCGCGGTGCCCAGCCCTGCGGCTCGACATCGCGAGGGGAGCCGCCTAAGAAGTAGCGGTGACCATCGAGAAGGCGCTTGTCGTCGGCACCGGACTGATCGGTACTTCAGCCGCGTTGGCCCTTCAGGAGAAGGGCGTGACGGTCCACCTCTCCGACGTCGACGCGCACGCCGTACGACTCGCGTGTGAGCTCGGCGCCGGCCGGGAATGGACCGGCGAGGAAGTGGATCTGGCGTTGATCGCCGTACCGCCGCACCTCGTGGGGGAGCGGCTGGCGGAACTGCAGAAGCAGGGGGCCGCGCGGACCTACACCGACGTGGCCAGCGTCAAGGTCGATCCGATCGCCGACGCGGAGCGGCTCGGCTGCGATCCGACCTCTTACGTACCGGGGCATCCCCTCGCCGGCCGGGAACGGTCCGGCCCGGCGGCGGCCCGCGCGGATCTGTTCCTTGGCCGACCCTGGGCACTCTGTCCCGACACCAGGACGGACGCGGCCGCCTTGCGGCTGACGCGCGAACTGGTGTCGCTGTGCGGGGCGAAGGCGGTCACCGTCGGCGCGCGCGAGCACGACGCGGCGGTGGCGCTGGTTTCGCACGCGCCGCATGTGGCGGCTTCGGCGGTGGCGGCGAGCCTGCAGAGCTGCGACGACGTCGCGCTGAGCCTCGCGGGACAAGGCCTGCGTGACGTGACCCGGATCGCGGCCGGGAACCCCTTGCTGTGGCAGAAGATCCTTTCCGGGAACGCGCTGCCGGTGGCGGACGTGCTCGACCGGATCGCGGCCGATCTCGCCTCGGCGGCCTCGGCGCTGAGGTCCGGTGACACCGATGGCGTGACAGACCTGCTGCGGCGCGGTGTGGACGGCCACGGCCGGATCCCTGGCAAAAACAGTGGTCCGGCGCCACCGGTGCCCGCGGCGCCCTAAGCTCGGCCGAAAGACTGTCGCTTGTGGACGGTGCGCGTCGTCGTGCGTTCGCGTACCGGAGATGTTCGCTTGGCACCACTCGTGGACATCGACACGATTCAGCACGATTGAGATCGCCGACTTCGTGTGTGAGAGGGATCCCCAAATGGAAGTAATGTTGCGCTTCGGGGCGTCGCCCAAGAGCGATGACGACCCCGATCCCTGGTCGAACCGGGTCCGTCCGGGGACGGTGCGCAGGGTTCTCACCTATTTCCGCCCGCACGTCGGCAAGGTGTCGATCTTCGTTCTCATCGCCGCGATGGAGGCGTTCGTCGTCATCGCGACTCCTTTGCTGATGAAGGAGCTCATCGACGGCGGCATCCTCAAGAACGACTTCGGGGTCGTCATCCTGATGGCCGTCCTGACCGCCGGGCTGGCGATCGCGGGCGCGCTGTTGTCGCTGCTGTCGGCCTACGTCTCCGCGAAGATCGGGGAAGGCGTCACCTACGACCTCCGGGTGCAGGCGCTCGATCACGTCCGGCAACTGCCGATCGCGTTCTTCACCCGCACCCAGACCGGTGTGCTGGTCGGCAGGCTGCACACCGAACTGATCATGGCGCAGCAGGCGTTCGGGCATCTGCTGATGGCGGCCACCAGTGTGGTCACGGTCGTGCTGGTGCTGGCCGAACTGTTCTACCTGTCCTGGCTCGTCGCCGTCGTCACGCTGGTGCTGGTTCCGCTGTTCGTCCTGCCCTGGATCTGGGTGGGGCGGATCATCCAGCGGCGCACCGGAACGCTGATGGAGACGAACGCAGGCCTCGGCGGACTCCTCCACGAGCGGTTCAACGTCCAGGGCGCGATGCTCTCGAAGCTCTTCGGCCGCCCGGACGAGGAGATGGCCGACTACCGCGTCCGCGCCGGGAAGATCCGCAAGATCGGCGTGAGCATTTCCATCTGGGCCCGGATGTCCTTCGCCATGATGGCGCTGATGGCCTCGGTCGCCACGGCGGTCGTCTACGGGGTCGGCGGCGGGCTCGTGATCGAAGGGGCGTTCCAGCTCGGCACGCTCATCGCCATCGCCACCCTGCTCGGGCGGCTGTTCGGGCCGATCACCCAGCTGTCCGGGCTGCAGGAGACCGCGCAGACCGTCGTGGTGAGCTTCTCCCGGATCTTCGAGCTGCTCGATCTGAAGCCGCTGATCCAGGAACGCCCCGACGCCGTCGCGCTCAAGAAGGACGAGGCGCCGGACATCGAGTTCGACGACGTCGTGTTCCGGTACCCCACCGCGGACGAGGTTTCGCTGGCCTCGCTCGAACACCTGCGGACCAAGCGGGAACAGGGCGAAGTGGCGGCGGATGTCCTGCGCGGCATCAGCTTCCACGCGCAGGCCGGAACCCTCACCGCGCTCGTCGGCCCGTCCGGCGCGGGGAAGAGCACCATCACGCACCTGGTCTCGCGGCTGTACGACCCGAATTCGGGAGCCGTCCGGCTCGACGGGAAGGACCTGCGGGACCTCGGCTTCGACTCGATCCGCGGCACGGTCGGCGTGGTCAGCCAGGACGCGTACCTCTTCCACGACACGATCCGGGAGAACCTGCTCTACGCCCGCCCGACGGCCACCGAGGAAGAGCTGATCGAGGCTTGCAAGGGCGCCCAGATCTGGGACCTGATCGAGTCCCTCCCGCGCGGGTTCGAGACCGTCACGGGTGATCGCGGCTACCGGATGTCGGGTGGCGAGAAGCAACGGCTGGCCATCGCGCGGCTGCTGCTGAAGGCGCCCACGGTCGTCGTGCTCGACGAGGCCACCGCGCATCTGGACTCCGAGTCGGAGGCCGCGGTCCAGCGGGCACTCAAGACCGCTCTGCGCAGCCGGACTTCGCTGGTGATCGCCCACCGGCTCTCCACGATCCGCGAAGCCGACCAGATCCTCGTGATCGACGGCGGAGCGGTCCGCGAACGCGGGACGCACGACGAGTTGCTGGCCGCGGGCGGTCTCTATTCGGAGCTCTATCACACGCAGTTCGCCCGGCCGGAGAACAACGCGCCCAAGCCGGAACCCGAAGAAGAAGAGTTCGAGCCCGAGCCGGTGGACACCGTGGTCTACGGAGGTTGACGATGAGTTCCGCAGCGCAGGCCAGTCCGACGGTGCTGGATCTTTTCGCCCGGCGAGCGGGCCGGACACCCGGCGCGGTGGCCGTGTCCGACGGGGAACGGGTTCTGACGTACCGGGAACTCGACGACCTCGCGGGCAGGCTGGCCGGCCGGTTGACCGGCCGGGGCGTCCGCCGTGGCGCCCGGGTCGCGGTCATGCTGGACCGGTCGGCGGACCTGCTGGTGGCGCTGCTGGCCGTCTGGAAGGCGGGAGCGGCGTACGTCCCGGTGGACGCCGCCTATCCCGCGCCGCGGGTCGCCTTCATGGTGGCGGACTCGGACGTCTCCCTGATGGTGTGTTCGGCCGCGACGCGCGATGCGGTCCCGGAAGGGATCGAGTCGATCGTCGTCGCGGACGAGGAACCGGGCGACGAGCCCCCCGCTGTCGCGGCGCGCCCGGAGGATCTGGCGTACGTGATGTACACGTCCGGCTCGACGGGTACCCCGAAGGGCGTGGCCGTCCCGCACCGGAGCGTGGCGGACCTGGTGGGGAATCCCGGCTGGGCGATGGAACCCGGCGACGCGGTCCTCATGCACGCGCCGCATTCCTTCGACGCGTCCCTGTGCGAGATCTGGGTGCCGCTGGTCTCGGGCGCCCGGGTGGTGATCGCCGAGCCCGGGCCGGTGGACGCCCGGCGCCTGCGGGAGGCTGTCGCGGCCGGGGTGACGAGGGCGCATCTGACCGCGGGCAGTTTCCGCGCGGTGGCCGAGGAATCGCCGGAATCGTTCGCGGGACTCGTCGAGATCCTGACCGGCGGTGACCTGGTGCCCGCGCACGCGGTGGAGCGGGTGCGCGACGCCGCGCCGGCAGCGCGGATCCGGCACCTCTACGGCCCGACGGAAACGACGCTGTGCGCCACGTGGCACGTGCTCGAACCGGGGGACGCGCTGGGCTCGGTGCTGCCGATCGGCCATCCTCTTCCCGGCCGGAAGGCGCACGTGCTCGACGCGTCGCTGCGCCCGGTGGAGCCGGAGATGATCGGCGATCTGTACCTCTCCGGCGACGGTCTCGCCGACGGCTACCTCGACCGGACGGGGCTGACGGCGGAGCGGTTCGTGGCGGACCCGTTCTCGCCGGGCAAGAGGATGTACCGGACCGGGGACCTCGCCCAGTGGACGACCGACGGCGAGCTGCTGTTCGCGGGCCGGGTCGACGACCAGGTGAAGATCCGCGGTTTCCGGATCGAGCCCGGTGAGATCGAGGCCGCGCTGACCGCCCAGGCGGACGTCCACGAGGCCGTGGTGGTGGCGATCGACGGGCGGCTCATCGGTTACGCGGTGTCGGACGTGGCTCCCGCTCTCCTGCGCGAGCGTCTCGAGGCCGTGCTGCCCGAGTACATGGTCCCGGCCGTGGTGATCACGCTGGACACGCTGCCGCTGACCGGCAACGGCAAGGTGGACCGGGCGGCGTTGCCCGCGCCCGATTTCACGGCGACGGCGGGCGGCCGCGAACCGGCCACCGAGACCGAACGTGTCCTTTGTGGACTGTTCGCCGAAGTGCTCGGCATGGAGCGGGCCGGTGTCGACGACGGTTTCTTCGAGCTGGGCGGGGATTCGATCCTCGCGGTGCGCGTGGCGGCCCGGGCGGCCAAGGCGGGCCTGCTGGTGACGCCGTCGGACATCTTCGGCGAGCAGACCCCCGCGCGACTGGCCGCCGTGGCGCGGGCCGTCCCGGCCGAAGAGCTCGCCGACGGCCCCCTGATCGACCTGACCGCGGAGGACGCGGCGGAACTGGCGATCGCCGTCCCGGACGCCGTGGAGGTCTGGCCGCTGGCGCCGCTCCAGGCGGGGCTGCTGTTCCAGACGACCCTCGACGACCAGGGTCCCGATATCTACCAGACACAGTGGATCGTCGAGCTGACCGGACCGCTGGACGTCGTCCGGCTGCGGGCCGTGTGGGAATCGGTTTTCGCGCGGCACGACGAACTCCGGCTGACCTTCCACCGGCTCGCGTCAGGCAAGGCGGTGCAGGCCGTCGCCGGCCACATCGTCCTGCCGTGGCGCGAAGTCGATCTCACCGACGCGACCGACATCGACGAGGCCGTCAAGGCCCTGTCCGCGGAAGAACAGCGCGAGCGGTTCGACCTCGCCAAGGCGCCGCTGTTCCGGCTGGTGCTGATCCGCGTCGCGCAGGACCGGCATCGCCTGCTGGTGGTCAATCACCACATCCTGACCGACGGCTGGTCGGTGGCGGTCATCCTCAACGAGGTCTCCGAGGCTTATACCTCGGGAGGACACTTCCCGGACCGGACGGGGGCGGCGTCCTATCGGGACTACCTGGCCTGGCTCGACCGGCAGGACAAGGAAGCGGCGCGCGCGGCCTGGCAGGCGGAACTGTCGGACATCGACGTGCCCGCGCTGGTCGCCAAGTCGGACACCGGGACGGGCTACGACTACCGCGTCACCCATCTGTCGCCGGAGCTGCACACCCGGCTGACCGGGTTCGCGCGCGATCACGGGCTGACGTTGAACACGGTGGTGCAGGGCGCGTGGGCGCTCGTGCTGGCGCGGCTCGCGCGGCGGACCGACGTGGTGTTCGGCACCACGGTCGCCTGCCGTCCCGCGGAACTCCCGGGCGTGGAGTCGATGCCGGGGCTCATGATGAACACGATCCCGGTCCGGGTGTCGCTCGACGGCGGACAGTCGGTGGTGGACCTGCTCACCGAGTTGCAGCGCCGCCAGGTGGCCTTGATGCCGCATCAGCACTTGGGGCTGACGGAGATCCAGAAGACGGCCGGACCCGGCGCGATGTTCGACACGCTGCTGGTGTTCGAGAACTACCCGCGGGACTTCGCCGACCAGTTCACGTATCTGGGCACTGTCGAGGGAACGCACTACCCGGTGACAGTCGGTGTGATCCCGGGAGAGCGGTTCAGGATCCAGCTCGCCTACTGGCGCGGGCAGATCGACGAGGCCGTCGCCGATGCGCTGCTGGACTGGTTCGTCGGTGCCCTCGGCTCGGTGGCCGACGCTCCGTCCGGGCTGGTCGGCCGGGCCGACATGGGCGAGATCCCGTTGCCTCCCTGGAAGCCCGCGCTGGTGGCGGGGGAACCGCTGCCGTCGTTGATCGGGCGGATGGCGGCGGAGCGGCCGGACGCGGTGGCGGTCGCGGACGGCGCCGGTGACCTGACGTACGCGGAATTGTGGGACCGGGCGGAGAAGTTCGGGGCCTTCCTGCGGGCTCGCGGGGTCGAGCGGGAGCGTCGCGTCGGGCTGGTGGTGGGCCGGTCCGCGTGGTGGCTGATCGGGATGCTGGGGGTCTCCCTGGCGGGCGGTGTGTTCGTCCCGGTGGATCCCGCGTATCCGGCCGAGCGCGTGAAGCTGATCTTCGGCAGCGCCGATCCGATGCTGGTGGTGTGCCAGGGAAAGACCCGCGACGCGGTGCCGGAGGAGTTCTCGGACCGGATCGTGGTGCTCGACGAACTGGATCTGGCCGGTGCCCCGGACGCGGTACTGCCGCGCGTGGGAATGCGTGACGCGGCCTACGTGATCTACACGTCGGGTTCGACGGGAACGCCGAAGGGCGTCGTCGTCACGTACTCGGGCCTGGGCAATCTGGCGCTGGCGCATATCGAACGGCTCGCCGTGAAGCCGTCGTCGCGGGTCCTGCAGTTCGCGGCGCTCGGCTTCGACACCATCGTGTCCGAGGTGATGATGGCGCTGCTTTCGGGCGCGACGCTGGTGATGCCGCCGGACGAGGACCTGCCGCCGCACGCTTCGCTGACCGACACGCTGGAACGGTGGGACATCACGCATGTGAAGGCCCCGCCGTCGGTGCTGGCCACCGTGGACGCGGTGCCGGACCGGCTGGAGACGGTGACCGCGGCGGGCGAACTCTGCCCGCCGGGACTGGTGGACCGCCTGTCGGCGGGCCGCCGGATGATCAACGCCTACGGGCCGACCGAGACCACGATCTGCGCGACGGTGAGTTTTCCGCTGGCGCCGGGCGGTGAGGTGATCCCGTTCGGGGGACCGATCGCCGGGGTCCGCGGCTATCTGCTGGACGCGTTCCTGCGGCCGTTGCCGCACGGGATCACGGGTGAGCTGTACCTGGCCGGGATCGGGGTGGCGCGCGGGTATCTCGGCCGTTCGGCGCTGACGTCGGAGCGGTTCGTCGCCGATCCCTTCGTCCCGGGCGAGCGGATGTACCGGACGGGCGATCTGGCGTACTGGACCGACGACGGCGAGCTGGTCTCCGCCGGCCGGGCCGACGACCAGGTCAAGATCCGCGGGTTCCGGGTCGAACCCCGCGAGATCGAGTTCGCCCTGTCCAGCCGTCCCGAGGTCACCCAGGCCACGGTGACCGTCCGCGAAGGCCGTTTGGTGGCCTATGTTTCGCCGGGCGACGTCGATCCGGAGGCGCTGCGGAAGGAACTCGCGGCCCGGATGCCCGCGTACATGGTGCCCGCGGCGGTGATGGCGCTGGACGTCCTGCCGCTGACGCCGCACGGGAAGATAGACCGGAAGGCGTTGCCCGAACCGGACTTCTCCTCGAAGACGGTCGGCAGGGAGCCGTCGACCGAGACCGAACAAGTCCTTTGTGGAGTGTTCGCCGAGGTGCTCGGGCTGGCGAGGGTCGGAGTCGAGGACAGCTTCTTCGAGTTGGGCGGCGACTCGATTTCGTCCATGCAGGTCGCTTCCCGCGCGCGTCGCGACGGGATCTCGCTGACCCCGCGGCAGGTGTTCGAGCACCGGACCCCCGAGCGGCTCGCGCAGCTGGTGGCGGAAACGCCTGTGCCACGAGAGGATCGTCCCGCGATCGAGGACGGCACGGGCGAGGTCGTGCTGACGCCGGTGATGCGGTTGTTCGGGGACGGGGTCGCGGGAGCGAAGTTCGCGCAGTGGGTCGTGCTGGGCGCGCCCGCGGATCTCACGGAAGAGACGCTGGCCGCGGGGCTGGCCGCGGTGCTGGACACCCACGACATGCTGCGGGCGCGGGTCGTTGACGGCCGGCGTCTGGTGGTCGGTGAGCGCGGCTCGGTGGCCGCGTCAGGGGTGGTCGCGCGGGTGGAGGCGGAGGGCGGCTCGCTGGACGAGGCCGCGGCGGACGCGGCACGCGAAGCTGTCGGCAGGCTGGATCCCGTCGCGGGGGTGATGGTCCAGGCGGTGTGGTTGGACGCCGGGCCGGAGTGCGTGGGACGGCTGGTCGTGGTGGCGCATCACCTCGTGGTCGACGGGGTCTCGTGGCGCGTTCTGGCGTCGGACCTGCGAGCGGCGTGCGAGGCCGTGGCCGCGGGGCGGGAGCCGTCGCTCGAACCGGTGGGAGTGTCGTTCCGCCGGTGGGCGGGTCTGCTGGAGGAGTGGGCCGTCTCCGCCGAGCGGGTCGCGGAACTGCCTGTGTGGCAAGCGATTCTGGGGCAAGAGCGGCAGCCGGAGCGGGCTCCGGCGGGGACGGTGCGTTCCCGGTCCTGGGTGGTTCCGTCGGACGAGGCCTCGGTTCTGGTGGGGCGGGCTCCGGTGGTGTTCCACTGCGGGGTGCACGAGGTCCTGCTGGCCGGACTGGCGGGAGCGGTGGCCCGGTGGCGTGCCGCGGACACCGTACTGGTGGACGTGGAAGGTCATGGCCGCCATCCCGTCGAGGGAATGGACCTGTCCAGGACGGTGGGCTGGTTCACCAGTTCGCATCCGGTCCGGCTGGAGGTGGCCGGGATCGACCTCGACGGGGTGCTGGCCGGCGACGCGGCGGCCGGGACGTTGCTCAAGGTGGTCAAGGAACAGTCGCGGGCGGTGCCCGGCGACGGCCTCGGCCATGGACTGTTGCGGTACCTCAACCGTGAAACGGAACCGGTGCTGGCGGCCTCGCCGTCGGCGCGGATCGGGTTCAACTACCTCGGCCGGTTCGTCGCCGGTGACGAGAGCGACGTGCGGGCGTGGCAGCAGGCGGGTGAGATCGGCGGTTCGATGGACCCGGGCACGCGGCTGCCGCACGGCCTGGACGTCAACGCGATCGTCCAGGATCTGCCGGACGGTCCGGAATTGATACTCATGCTGGAATGGTCGGACGACTCGTTCGACGAGGCCGCGATCGAACGACTGGTCCAGGAATTGCTGGCCGTGTTGTCCGGGCTGGCCTCTCAAGCGGATGATCCCGCCGCGGGCGGGCACACCGCGTCCGATTTCGGCCTGCTCGAATTGGATCAGGACGAGATCGAGGGCTTCGAAGCACTAGCAGCGGAACTCAGCGAAGGCCGGGCATCGTGAACACTTCGACCAACTCCTCTGGATCGGCACTGACGGAAGTCTGGCCGCTGTCCCCGATGCAGGCGGGAATGCTCTATCACGCCTCCTTGGACGACGAGGCGCCCGATCTCCACCTCATCCAGCAGTCGCAGATCATCGACGGCCCCTTGGACACGGAGCGGTTCCGGAAGTCCTGGGAGACCGTCCTCGACCGGCACGCGGCGCTTCGGGCGAGCTTTCACCGGAGGAAGTCCGGCGAGACGATCCAGCTGATTCCCAGGACGGTGAAACTTCCCTGGGCCGAACGCGATCTGTCCGACCTGTCCGAAGAGGACGCGCTGGCCGAGGCGACCGTGATCGCGGAGAAGGAGCGTGCCGCGAAGTTCGACCTCACGCGGCCTCCCCTGCTGCGGCTCATGCTGATCCGGCTCGGCCCGGACAAGCACTGCCTCGTGACCACCAGCCATCACCTGCTCATCGACGGATGGTCGCGGGCGGTCATGGAGGCGGACCTCCTCGAGATCTACGCGGCGGGCGGGGTGCCCGCCACCCTGCGGCCGGCGGGCTCCTACGGGAACTACCTGGCCTGGCTGGGAAAGCAGGACAAGGAAGCCGCCAAGGCCGCCTGGCGCGAAGAGTTGGACGGCGCCGACGGATCGGCGCTCGGGCTCCCGGAGACCCCGGGAAGGGCGCCGGGGCTGCCGTCCGGCGAGGTGATCCGCCATTCGCCGGAGTTCACCACCGCGCTGGCCGAGTTCGCCCGAAGGCACGGGCTGACGCTGAACACGCTGGTGCAGGGCGCGTGGTCGCTGGTGCTGGCCCGGCTGGCCCGCCGTCGTGACGTGGTGTTCGGCGCGGTGGTCTCGGGGCGTCCGGCCGAGTTGCCCGGCGCGGAGCAGACCGTGGGGCTGTTCATCAACACCGTGCCGGTGCGAGTGCGGTTGGACGGCGAGCAGACCGTTCTCGAGCTGCTGACGGAACTTCAGGGGCGGCAGTCCTCGATGATGGCTCATCACCATCTCGGGCTGCCGGAGATCCAGAAGCTGGGGGAGGCGAGTTTCGACACGATCGTCGTGTTCGAGAACTACGCCGACCCGGCGGCGAAGTCGGCCTCCCCGTCCGGTCTCAGCCTGACCCTGAGGGACTTCAACCAGGCGACGCCGTACGCGATCACGCTGGGCGTCATGCCGGGCGAGAGCCTCGAAATCGAACTGCAGTACCACGCGGACGTCGTGGGCGACTCCGTCGCCAGGGCGGCGCTCGACGGGCTCACCCTGGTGCTGGAGCGCGTGATCACGGCCCCGAGGACGGCTGTCGGCCGCCTCGACGTGCTGGGTGACGCCGGGCGTGAGCTGGTGGTCGAACGGTGGAACCGGACGGACGACACGGTGGACGCGGCGTCGGCGGTGGAGCTGTTCCGCCGTCAGGTGGAGAAGGCCCCGCACGCGACGGCGGTGCAGGCCGGAGACCGGACCTGGTCGTTCGAGGAGCTCGACGAGTGGTCCGGCAGGCTCGCGACGGTCCTGATCGACCGGGGTGTGCGCCGGGGCGACCGGGTCGCGGTGGTGTTGGAGCGGTCGGTGGAGCTGCTGGCCGCCTGGCTCGCGGTCTGGAAGGCGGGAGCGGCGTTCGTCCCGGTCGACCCGGACTATCCGGCGGACCGGGTGGCGTTCATGCTGGCCGACTCCGCGGTCACGGCGGTGGTCTGCCGGGCCGAGACCGCGAGTGCGATGCCGGCCGGGTACGCGCAACTCGTCGTGGACGAACCCGTCGAGGGTGAGGTTTCCCTGGTCCCGGTCGGCAAGGACGATCTGGCGTACGTGATGTACACGTCCGGCTCGACCGGGACGCCGAAGGGTGTCGCCGTCTCGCACGGCGGCGTGGCGGCGCTGGTGGGCTACGCGGTGTGGGACCTGCACCCCGGCGACGCGGTGCTGATGCACGCGCCGCACACGTTCGACCCGGCGCTGTACGAGGTGTGGGTGCCGCTCGTGGCGGGTGCGCGGGTGATCCTCGCCGACCCGGGCGTGATCGACGCGCAGCGGCTCGCCGCCCACGTGGCGGACGGTCTCACCTCGGTGAACTTCACCGCCGGGCAATTCCGCGCGCTGGTCCAGGAAGCGCCGGAGTCCTTCGCGGGGCTGCGCTACTTCCAGACGGGCGGGGACGTGGTGCCGCTCGGCGCCGTGGAGCGGGTGCGGCAGGCGTGCCCCGAATTGCGGGTCCTGCACACGTACGGCCCGACGGAGACCACGTTCTGCGCGTCGTGGAAGGTGATCCGGCCCGGTGACGAGCTGGGGTCGACGCTGCCGATCGGCAAACCGCATCCGGGACGGCGCCTGTACGTGCTGGACGTCTTCCTGCGCCCGCTGCCGCCCGGCGTCGCGGGTGATCTGTACATCGCGGGCGCCGGGGTGTCGCACGGCTATCTCGGCCGGACCGCGCTGACGGCGGAACGGTTCGTCGCGGATCCCTTCATGCCCGGAGAGCGGATGTACCGGACCGGGGACCTGGCGTACTGGAACGACGAGGGTGAGCTGGTCTTCGCCGGCCGGGCCGACACCCAGGTCAAGATCCGCGGTTTCCGCGTGGAGCCGGGTGAGATCGAGGCGGTGCTGGCGGACCAGCCGGGCGTCGACCAGGCGGTGGTGGCGGTCCGCGACGGACGTCTGATCGGCTACGTCGTCTCCGGTTCCGGGGCCGATCCGGTGCGGCTGCGCGAGCGGCTCGCCGGACTGCTGCCGGAGTACATGGTGCCCGCGGTGGTGATGGCGGTGGCCGCGCTGCCGGTGAACGGGAACGGGAAGGTCGACCGGAAGGCGTTGCCGGAGCCCGATTTCAGCGGGCGGGCCGCCGGACGGGATCCCGTCACGGAGATCGAGCGGCTGTTGTGCGAGCTGTTCGCCGAGTTGCTCGGTCTGGACCGGGTCGGCGCGGACGACAGTTTCTTCGAGCTGGGCGGGGATTCGATCATTTCGATGCAGTTGGCGGCGCGGGCACGCCGGGACGGGATGACCTTCGGCGCGCGGGAAGTGTTCGAGTACCGCACACCGGCGGGACTCGCGTCGTTCGTCGAACTGGGAGAGGAACCGGCCGATTCCCCCGACGAGGGGAAGCCCGCCGCCGATTTCGAACTCGTGGACATGGACAAGGGCGAGATCGACGAATTCGAGGCGGAGTTCGACGCCGTATAGCGGTCGAATCCTTTCAGCGTAAGGGTCCGTGAAGGCCTCCTTGCCTACCTTGAGGGTAGGGAAGGAGGCCTTCACGGACTTTCGCTTTTCACTACTCACGATTTCTTCTCCCTGGCCCGTTGGACATGTTGTCCGGGTCGTCCCTTCGGGCGACGATTCTGTGGGGGGACATGCCGCATTCGACGTCGGCTCCTCGACTTGGACCGGGACGGGATCGAGGAATTCGAGGCTTGGTTCGACGACGAACTTCAAGCCCCTTCGCTGATCGAGGGAGAAATTGATGGCTCAGTCGCGGATCGAGGACATCTGGCCGCTGTCGCCGTTGCAGGCAGGGCTGGTCTTCCACGCGGTCTACGACGGTGAAGGGCTCGACGTCTACATTGGACATTGGATCCTGGAGCTGGACGGACCGGTGGACGCGGCCAGGCTGCGCGCGGCCTGGGAGGCGTTGCTCGCGAGGCACGCCTCGCTCCGGGCTTGTTTCCGGCAGCGAAAATCGGGCGAGACGGTGCAGATCATCGCCAGGCAGGCGGAACTGCCGTGGCGCGAGGTCGATCTCTCGCACCTCGACGACCCGGATGCCTCCGGCGAGGCTGTGCGGGAACTGGCCGAAGAGGACCGGACGAAGCGCTTCGATCTCGCGACGGCGCCGTTGCTGCGTCTCACCTTGATCCGTCTCGGCGACGACAGCCACCGCCTGGTGGTGACCTGCCATCACGCGATCATGGACGCCTGGTCGCTCCCCATCGTGTTCGACGAACTGGCGGCGCTGTACGCGGCCGACGGCGGTCCGCTGGAACTGCCGGAAGTGACGTCGTACCGGGAATACCTCGCTTGGCTCGGCCGTCAGGACAAGGCCAGGGCGCTTTCGGCCTGGGCGGCGGAACTGGGCGACGTCGAGGAGCAGACGCTGGTGGCGCCCGCGGATCCGGGACGAGCGCCCGGCATCCCCGAGAGCGTCACGGTCGAGCTGCCGGAAGGCCTCACCCGCTCGCTGGAGGAGCTGGCCCGCGGGAACGGGCTGACGCTGAACACGGTGGTGCAGGGCGCGTGGGCGCTGGTGCTGGCGCAGCTGGCAGGCCGGACGGACGTCGTGTTCGGCGCGGTCGTCTCGGCCCGCCCGCCGGATCTCCCTGGTGTGGAAGGAATGGTGGGGCTGTTCCTCAACACCGTTCCGGTGCGGGTGCGGCTGCGCGGTTCGGCGCCGGTCGTCGAACTGCTGGCCCAGCTGCAGCGACGGCAGTCCGCGCTGATCCCCGACCAGTTCGTGGGGCTGGCGGACATCCAGCAGGCGGCCGGGCCCGGCGCGGTCTTCGACACCATGATCGTCTTCGAGAACTTCCCGCGCGAGCTCGGTGTCTCGGATTCCCCCGAAGCCTTCGCCATCCGCGTGAACCAGGGCCAGGAAGCCGCGCACTATCCGCTGACGCTGGTCGCCGTCCCCGGCGAGTCGATGCTCGTCAAACTCGACTACCTGACGGATCTCTTCGATCAGGACACCGCGCTCGCCATCGTCGAGAGGTTCACGGGGGTGCTGCGTCAGCTGACGCGGGCAGGCGACCTCACGGTGGCCGACGTCGAGGTGACGAACCCGGCCGAACGCGAGGTGGTCGGCAGCTGGGGAGAAGCGCCTGGCGCGAAGCCGGACCGGCTGGCCCTGGAACTCTTCGGCACCCAGGTCGAGCGCCGTCCCGAAGAGACGGCCGTCGTCGAGGGTGATCGGACGCTGTCGTACGGGGAACTGGCGGAGCGCGCGGAGCGGCTCGCCGGGTACCTGAGCGGCAAGGGAGTCCGGCGCGGGGACCGGGTCGCCGTGGTGATGGACCGGTCGCCCGAGCTGATCGCGACCCTGCTCGCGGTGTGGAAGGCGGGGGCGGCCTACATCCCGGTCGATCCGGCCTATCCGGCGGAACGCGTGAAGTTCATGCTGGCGGACGCGGAGCCGTCGGCGGTGGTGTGCACGGAGGCGCACCGGGACTCGGTGCTGGACGGCGGGCTCGAGCCGATCGTCGTCGACGAGCCGGAAACCCGGCGGGCCGTGGCGGAATACGCCCGCCTGTCGACCGGTGCGACCGCCGATGACGTCGCCTACGTGATGTACACGTCGGGCTCGACGGGGATGCCGAAGGGCGTCGCGGTGTCGCACGGCAACGTCGCGGCACTGGTCGGTGAGCCGGGCTGGGGCGTGGGTCCCGGCGACGCGGTGCTGATGCACGCCTCGCACGCGTTCGACATCTCCCTGTTCGAACTGTGGGTGCCGTTGCTTTCGGGCGCCCGGGTGGTGCTCGCCGGATCGGGCGCTGTCGACGGCGAAGCGCTGGCCGGTTACGTGGCGGCCGGGGTCACGGCCGCGCACCTGACCGCCGGCAGTTTCCGGGTGCTGGCCGAGGAGTCGCCGGAATCGGTCGCCGGTCTGCGCGAGGTGCTGACCGGTGGTGACGCGGTGCCGCTCGCGGCGGTGGAGCGCGTGCGGCGGACCTGCCCGGACGTCCGGGTGCGGCATCTCTACGGCCCGACCGAGGCCACGCTGTGCGCGACGTGGTGGCTGCTCGAACCCGGCGACGAGACGGGATCGGTACTGCCGATCGGCCGTCCGCTCGCGGGGCGGCGCGTCCACGTCCTCGACGCGTTCCTTCGACCGGTGCCGCCGGGGCTGCCCGGTGAGCTGTACGTCGCCGGAGCCGGTGTGGCGCAAGGCTATCTGGGGCGTTCGGCGTTGACGGCCGAGCGGTTCGTCGCGGACCCGCATCTGCCCGGCGAGCGGATGTACCGGACCGGGGACCTGGCGTACTGGACGGAACAGGGCACGCTGGCGTTCGCCGGCCGGGCCGACGACCAGGTGAAGATCCGCGGGTACCGGGTGGAACCCGGCGAGATCGAGGTGGCCCTCGCCCGGTTGCCCGGGGTCGGTCAGGCCGTCGTGATCGCCCGTGACGAGCAGCTGATCGGCTACGCGGTCGCCGAAGCGGGACAGGCCCTCGACCCGGCGGTGCTGCGCGGACAGCTCGCCGAAACGCTGCCCGAGTTCATGATCCCGGCCGCGATGCTGGTGCTGGACGAGTTGCCGCTGACGGTCAACGGGAAGGTGGACCGCCAAGCGCTGCCCGAACCGGACTTCTCGTCGAAGTCGGTGGGACGGGAACCGGAGACCGAGGACGAGCGAGTCCTTTGTGGAGTGTTCGCCGAGGTGCTCGGACTGGACCGGGTCGGGGTCGAGGACAGCTTCTTCGAGCTGGGCGGAGACTCGATCTCGTCGATGCAGGTGGCCGCCCGTGCGCGTCGCGAGGGAATCTCCCTGACGCCGCGGCTGGTGTTCGAGCACCGGACCCCCGGCAGGCTGGCGGCGCTGGCCGCGGAAGTACAGCCCGCCCAAGCATCCACAGTGGACAGTGGCGTTGGCGAGATCCCGATGACGCCGGTGATGCTGGCCCTCGGTGAGAACGCGGTGCGCCCCGGTTTCGCGCAGGCGCGGGTGGTCGTCACCCCGGCGGGCTTCGACCAGGACACGCTGGTCACGGCCCTGCGAGCGGTGCTGGACGCGCACGACGTCCTGCGGGCACGGGTGGAGTCCGGCGGACGGCTGCTGGTGCCCGAGCGGGGTGCGGTGGACGCGGCCGGCCTGGTGACGCGGGTCGAGGCCGGGTCGGGGAACCTCGACGAGATCGCCGAACGCGAGGTCAGGACGGCGACGGGCACGCTGGACCCGGCGGCGGGGATCATGGTGCGGGCCGTCTGGGTCGACGCGGGGAACGCCGAGCCGGGCCGGTTGGCGCTGGTGGCGCATCACCTGGCGGTCGACGCGGTCTCGTGGGGAATTCTGCTGCCGGATCTGCGCACGGCCTACGACGAAGCGAGCTCGGGCGGGACTCCCGTCCTCGACGCCGCGACGACGTCGTACCGGCAGTGGGCGCGGCGGCTGGCGGAGCAGGCGCTCAGCGAGCGCACCGTGGCCGAAACCGATCGGTGGGCCGCCCTCCTGGACGGCGCGGACACGGGATTCGAGCAGGGCACCGGGAAGTCGCACTCGTGGTCTTCGACGGTGTCCGGCACCGCGGCGAGCGGGTTGCTGGCCCGGCTGCCGGGTGCCTTCCACTGCGGGATCCAAGACGTCCTGCTGGCGGGGCTCGCGGGTGCGGTGGCGCGGGTGCGGGGTACTGACACTGGGCTGCTCGTGGACGTCGAAGGTCACGGGCGCGAAGCCGCCGACGGCGAAGACCTGTTGCGCACCGTGGGCTGGTTCACCAGCGTTCACCCGGTCCGCTTCGACCTCGCCGACGTCGATCTCGACGCCGTGGCGGCGGGTGACGCGGCGGCCGGGCGATTGCTGAAGGCCGCGAAGGAACAGATCCGCGCCGTCCCCGGGGACGGACTCGGCTACGGGCTGCTGCGCTACCTCAACCCCGACACCGGGGCGAGGCTGGCCGAGCTCCCGTCCGCGCCGATCGGCTTCAACTATCTCGGCCGGACAGGCCTTTCCGTCAAGGACAGGGCGTGGCAGCAGGCGGGCGAAGGGCCGCTCGGTGGCGGCCCGGACATGATCCTCGCCCACCCCGTCGAGGTCGGCGCGGAAGTCCAGGACACGCCGGAAGGCCCCCGGCTCGCGCTCGCCATCGACGGACAGGACCTCGACCCCGCGACGGTCGAGCGCCTCGGTGAGGCCTGGCTGGAGATGCTGACCGGTCTCGCGGCCCTCGCCGAGGATCCTCGTGCGGGCGGGCACACCCCGTCCGACTTCGGCCTCGTCGCACTCGCGCAGCGGGACGTGGCGGAGCTGGAAGCCGCGACGCCGGGGCTGACGGACATCTGGCCGCTTTCGCCGCTCCAGGAAGGAATGCTCTTCGAACGGGCGGTCGCCGAGGACGACGTCGACGTCTACCAGAGCCAGCGGATCCTCGACCTCGACGGACCGCTCGACGCGGAGCGGCTGCGCACCGCGTGGAACCAGGTGGTCGCGCGGCACGACTCGCTGCGGACGAGCTTCCACCAGCTGGGCTCCGGCGAAACGGTGCAGGTCGTTGCGGCCGAGGCCGAAATCCCTTGGCGCGTGGCGGATCTGTCGCTCCTCGATGAGGCCGCGGCGGCCGAGGAGATCGAACGACTGCTCGCGGAGGACCAGGCGAAGCGGTTCGACGTGACCGAGGCGCCGCTGCTCCGGCTGCTGCTGATCCGGCTCGGCGCGAACACGCACCGGCTCGTCCTGACGTCGCACCACGTCCTCCTGGACGGCTGGTCGACACCGCTCGTCCTTGGCGAGGTCTCCATCGCCTATGCCGGTGGACAGGGCCCGTCGAGATCACCGTCCTATCGGGACTACCTGGCGTGGTTGAGCCGCCAGGACGAGCAGGCGACGCGGGAAGCGTGGCGAGCCGAACTCGCCGGGTCGGACGAACCGACCGTCGTCGACGCCGATGCCGACAAGGCGATGGTGGTACCGGGTGAGCACGCCGAATGGCTGCCCGAGGAGGCGACGCGGAACCTCACCGGTTTCGCCCGCGGTCACGGCCTGACGCTGAGCACGATCGTGCAGGGCGCCTGGGCGCTGGTGCTGGCGCGGCTGGCTGGCCGGACGGACGTGGTGTTCGGGACGGTGACGTCGGGGCGGCCCGCCGAGGTGCCGGACGTCGAGCAGATGGTGGGGATGTTCATCAACACCATCCCGGTCCGGGTCCGCCTCGACGGCGGCCAGCCGGTGCTGGACCTGCTCCAAGACCTTCAGGCACGCCAGTCCGCGTTGACGGAACACCAGTACTTGGGGCTTTCGCAGGTCCAGAAGGCGGCAGGCGCGGGCGCGGTCTTCGACACCATCGTGATGATCGAGAACTACCCGCACGACGCCGCCGGTCTCGGCGACGACGGCGGTGTCGCGATCAGCTCGGTCCGCACCCGGACCGGCACCAGCTATCCGCTGGCCATGAGTGTTTCGCCGGGGAAGACCCTGCAGATCCGCGTGGCCTACCGGCCCGACCGGATCGGCGGGGAAACGGCGGCCGAGATCGCCAGGCAGGTCGTGCGTGTCCTGGAACTGGTGGCGTCGGAGGCTTCGCGGCCCGTCGGCACGCTGGCCGTCACGAGCGAACCGGCGCGTGCGTCGGTGGTGGAGCTCTGGAACTCGACCGGTGAAGCGGTGCGCGGGACGACCGTGCCGGAGCTGTTCCGGAGTCAGGCGCGGAAGTCGCCGGACGCGGTCGCGGTCGTCGACGGGGAACGCACGCTGTCCTACGCCGGACTCGACCGGGAATCCGACCGGCTGGCCGGGTATCTCGCCGGGATCGGCGTACGGCGCGGTGACCGGGTCGGCGTGGTGATGGAACGCGGCGCGGACCTGCTGGTGGCGCTTCTCGCGGTCTGGAAGGCGGGAGCCGCGCAGGTCCCGGTGAACGTGGACTACCCCGCGGAACGGATCGAACGGATGCTGGCCGATTCCGGTGCGGCGGTGGCGCTCTGCGTGGGAGCGAGCCGCGGCGCGGTTCCGGACGGCGTCGAGCCGGTGGTCGTGGACGCGCCGGAGATCGCGGGAACCTCTTACGAGGCACCGGTTTTCACCGCCGGAGCACACGACGTGGCCTACGTGATGTACACGTCGGGATCGACCGGTGTGCCCAAGGGGGTCGCGGTGCCGCACGGCAGCGTGGCGGCCCTGGCGGGCGACCCCGGCTGGTCGCAGGGCCCCGGCGATTGCGTGCTGCTGCACGCTTCGCACGCGTTCGACGCGTCACTGGTCGAGATCTGGGTGCCGCTGGTGAGCGGGGCCCGCGTGCTGGTCGCGGAACCGGGCGCGGTCGACGCGCAGCGGGTGCGGGAAGCGATCGAACGCGGCGTGACCACCATCCACCTGACGGCCGGGACTTTCCGCGTGGTGGCCGAGGAAGCACCGGAGTCCTTCACCGGCTTGCGGGAGATCCTGACCGGCGGGGACGCGGTGCCGCTCGCCTCCGTCGCCCGGATGCGGCGTGCCTGCCCGGACGTCCGGTTCCGGCAGCTCTACGGCCCCACCGAGATCACCTTGTGCGCCACCTGGCTCGTCCTCGAACCCGGGGCCGAGACGGGGAGCACCCTGCCGATCGGCGGACCGCTGGCGGGCAGGCAGGCGTACGTGCTCGACGCGTTCCTTCAGCCGGTCGCCCCGAACGTGACCGGTGAGCTGTACCTCGCCGGAGCCGGTCTGGCGCACGGTTATCTGGGCGCCGCCGGAGCGACGGCGCAGCGATTCCTCGCCAACCCGTTCGCGGCAGGCGAGAGGATGTACCGCACCGGCGACCTGGGCCGCTGGACCGAGCAGGGCGAGCTGGTGTTCGCCGGACGGGCCGACTCCCAGGTGAAGATCCGCGGTTACCGCGTCGAGCCGGGCGAGATCGAGGCCGTGCTGACCGAGGTGCCCGACGTCGCGCAGGCTGTCGTGGTCGCACGGGAAGAGCGTCCCGGTGAGAAGCGGCTGATCGCCTACGTGACCGCAGAATCGGGACAGGCGCTGGAATCCGGCGAGGTCCGCGCGTCGCTCGCGGAGCGGCTGCCGGAGTTCATGGTGCCCGCGGTGGTGCTGGTGCTGGACACGTTCCCGTTGACCCTCAACGGGAAGATCGACCGCGCGGCCCTGCCCGCTCCCGAATTCACCGGGAAGTCCACCGGTCGCGAGCCTCGGACCGAGGCCGAGCGGGTGCTGAGCGACCTGTTCGCCGAGATCCTCGGGCTGGACCACGTCGGCGCCGACGACAGTTTCTTCGAGCTCGGTGGCGACTCGATCCTTTCGATGCGGTTGGCCGCCCGCGCCCGGCGCGAGGACTTCGTTTTCGGCGCGAAGCAGGTCTTCGAGCAGAAGACGCCCGCGGGCATCGCGGCGGTCGCGGAGCGCGGCGGTGAGATCGACGCCGTCCTCGACGACGGTGTCGGCGAAGTCCCGTGGACGCCGGTGGTGCGTGCTCTGCTCGAACGCGATCCCGGCGCGCTGACCCGGGGCGCCTTGGCGCAGTGGGTGACCGCGGGAGCGCCCGGTGACCTGTCGCTGGAGGCGTTGACGGCCGGTTTGGGCGCGCTGATCGATGCCCACGACCTGCTGCGGAGCCGGGTCGTCGAGACCGGGGGAGAGCCTCGGCTGGTCGTGGCCGAGCGGGGAACGGTCGACGCGGCGACGCTGGTCGAGCGGGTCGAAGCCGGTGCCGATGACCTGGACGAGGTCGCGGACCGCTGCGCCCACGAAGCGGCCGGACGGCTGGACCCCGCCGCGGGCGTGATGCTCCGGGCGGTGTGGGTGGACGCGGGACCCGGCCGCGTGGGACGGCTCGTGGTGGCCGCGCATCACCTCGCCGTCGACGTCGTGTCGTGGCGTGTCCTGCTGCCCGATCTGCAACTGGCCTGTGAAGCCGCGGCCGCGGGCCGGGAACCCGTGCTCGACCCGCCGCCCGTTTCGTTCCGGCGCTGGGCGCGGACGCTGGCCGATCAGGCGGCGATCCGGACCGGAGAGCTGGAGACCTGGACCGGGATCCTCGACGGCGCGCAGGCGCGGGTGGGGGAGCTCGATCCCCGGCTCGACACCATCGCGACCTCGGGACGCCGGTCGTGGACCCTGCCGCGGGACCGCGCGAGCGTGCTCGCGGAGAAGGCCACTTCGGCCTTCCACTGCGGCGTGCACGAGGTCCTGCTGACCACCCTGGCCGGCGCGGTGGTCCAGTGGCGTGGCGGAACCTCCGTCGTGGTGGACGTCGAAGGCCACGGCCGTCAGCCCCTCGACGAGATGGACCTTTCGCGGACGCTCGGCTGGTTCACCGATGTCCATCCGGTCCGGTTGGACACCACCGGGGCCGACCCGGCCGAAGCGATCGCGGGCGGCACTGCGGCCGGTCGCCTGCTGAAGCAGGTCAAGGAGAACGTGCGGGCGGTGCCCGACGGCGGGCTCGGCTACGGGATGCTGCGGTATCTCGACGCCGGGACCGGGAAGGCGCTGGCGGCGCTGCCGACGGCGGAGATCGGGTTCAACTACCTCGGCCGCTTCTCACCGCGGCCCGACGGTGACGCGGAGCCTTGGCAGCTGGCGGGAACCATCGGCGGGGTGGCGGAAGAAGATCTGCCGCTGCGGCACGTCGTCGAGATCGACGCGGTCGTGCTGGACACCCAGGACGGCCCCGAGTTCACCCTGACCGTGACCTGGGCCGGACGGCTGCTCGGCGAGGCCGAGGCGGAATCGCTCGGGAAGGCCTGGCTCGACCAGCTGACCGGCCTTGCCACCCACGTCGCCGCCGACGACAGCGCCGGGGGACACACGCCCTCCGACTTCCCGCTCACCACGCTGACCCAGCGAGAGGTGGCGGAGGTCGAGGCCGTCGTCCCGGGCCTGCACGACATCTGGCCGCTTTCCCCACTTCAGGAAGGCCTGCTGTTCCACGCCGTCGACGAGCGCGGCCCGGACGTTTACGCCGGTATCCGCGACATCCTCCTCGACGGCCCGATGGACGCCGCCCGGTTCCGGGCGTCCTGGCAGACCCTTCTCGACCGGCACCCGGCCCTGCGGGCGAGTTTTCACCAGCTCGGGTCCGGCGTGGCCGTCCAGGCGGTCGCCCGCGACGTGACGCTGCCCTGGGTGGAGACCGACCTGTCCCACCTGCCCGAGGACGAGGCGCTGGCGGAATTCGCCCGCCTCGCGGAGGAGTCGCACGCGGAGCGGTTCGACCTGACGAAGGCGCCGCTGCTGCACCTGCACCTCGTGCGCTTCGGGGACCGCGAGCACCGGATGATCCTCAGGTCGCATCACATCTCGGCCGACGGCTGGTCCCTTCCGGTCTTCCTCGTCGAGGTGATGACGGCGTACGAAACCGGTGGCGACGGCAGGACCCTGCCGGTCCCGACGTCCTATCGGGACTACCTCGCCTGGCTCGCCCGCCAGGACAAGGAAGCCGCCAGGGAGGCGTGGCGGACCGAGCTCGCGGGGCTGGACGAGGCGACCCACGTCGTGTCCCCGGACGCGATCGCCGTGCCCATCGAGCCCGACCGCGTGCGCTTCGAACTCGACGACGCGCTGAGCCATCGCTTGGCGGAGTTCACCCGCGGGCACGGCGTGACGACGAATACGCTTTTCCAGGGGGTCTGGGCGCTGTTGCTGGCGCGGTTGACGGGACGCGACGACGTCGTCTTCGGCACCACGGTGGCCGGGCGCCCGATCGACATCCCCGGCGTCGAGTCCGCGGTCGGCCTGTTCATGAACATGCTGCCGGTCCGCGCTCGCCTCACTGGCGACCGGCCGTTCCTCGACATGCTGACGGATCTGCAGGAACGCCAGGTCGCGTTGATGCCGCACCAGCACGTGGGGCTGACCGAGATCAACCAGCTCGCCGGTTCCGGCGCGGCCTTCGACACGATCGTGGTGTTCGAGAACTACCCGCCCCCGCCGCTCCCGTCCGACGACCCCGAAGTCCTCGCCCTGCGTCCCGCCGGGATCCCGGACGACACCGGGCACTATCCGCTGTCGCTCCGCGCGTCCGAAGGCGGCGGCGTCCACGGCGAGGTCATCTACCGGCCGGACGTGTTCGACCGGACCCGGATCGACGGGTTCGTCGCGTCGATCGTCCGGGCACTGGAGCAGGTCGTGGCCGAACCGCGGATCCCGGTGGGCCGGGTCGCGCTGATCGGCCCGGAGCAGCGCCGTCTGGTGGTGGACGACTGGAACCGGACCGAGGAGCCGTTCGAAGCCGAGGCCCTGCCGGTGCTGTTCCGCAGGCAGGCCGAGCGGTCGCCGGACGCGCCGGCGGCGGAGGACGCCGCCCGGCGCCTGTCGTTCGGTGAACTGCTCGGCGAGGTGGAATCGCTGGCGCGACTGCTCGTGGGGCTGGGTATCCGGCGCGAGACCCGGGTGGGTGTCGTCGTCGGCCGCTCGGCCGAACTGGCGGTGACGCTGATGGCGGTGTCCTTCGCGGGCGGGGCGTTCGTCCCGGTCGACCCGGACTATCCGCGTGAGCGGATCGAGCTGATGCTGGAGAGTTCGGCGCCCGAGGTGCTGGTGTGCACCAAGGCGACCCGCGCGGTCGTACCGGAGAAGTTCGCGGGCACGGTGCTGGAGCTGGAAGACCTGCCCGCCGCCGATCCGGGCGTGGCGTTGCCGCACGTGGCCGCGAGCGACGCGGCGTACGTGATCTACACGTCGGGTTCGACCGGGGTGCCCAAGGGCGTCATGGTCACCCATTCCGGGCTCGGCAACCTGGCGACCGCGCATATCGAGCGGATGGGCGTGACGTCTTCGTCGCGGGTACTCCAGTTGTCCGCCATCGGTTTCGACGCCATCGTCTCCGAGTTGTTCATGGCCCTGCTGGCGGGCGGGACGCTGGTGCTGCCCGACGCGGAGAGCATGCCGCCCCGGGTGACGCTGGGCGACGCGCTGCGCCGGTGGGGGATCACGCATCTGACCGTTTCGCCGAGTGTGCTGGCTGTCGAGGACGACCTGCCGGACACCCTGCGGACCGTGCTCACGGGCGGCGAGGTGCTGCCACCCGCGTTGGTGGACCGCTGGTCGCCGGGCCGCCGGATGATCAACGCCTACGGTCCGACCGAGACGACGATCTGTTCGACGATGAGCGCCCCGCTCTCGCCGGGACACGACGTGGTCCCGCTCGGCGGCCCGATCCGGAACGTGCGGCACTACGTGCTCGACGCGTTCCTGCAGCCGGTGCCGCCCGGCGTGGCCGGCGAGCTCTACATCGCGGGAGTCGGACTCGCCCGCGGCTACCTCGGGCGTCCGGGCCTGACGTCGGAACGGTTCGTCGCCGACCCGTTCTCGCCGGGCGAGCGCATGTACCGGTCCGGCGACCGGTTCCGCTGGGCCACCGACGGCCAGCTGATCTTCGTCGGCCGGGCGGACGCGCAGGTCAAGGTGCGCGGCTACCGGGTCGAGCCCGCCGAGATCGAGGCCGTGCTGGCGGAGCATCCGGGGGTCGCCCAGGTGGTGGTCGCCGTGCACCGGGACGGACCGGGTGACAAACAGCTGGTGGCGTACGTCGTGCCGTCGGCCGAGGCTCCCGCGGAGCTGACGTCCGTGCTGCGCGAGCTGGCCGCGGAAAGCCTGCCGGAGTACATGATGCCCGCGGCTTTCGTCGCGCTGGACCGGATGCCGCTCACCCCGAACGGCAAGCTCGACCACCGGGCACTCCTCGCCCCCGATTTCTCCGGGATGACTTCCGGGCGGAATCCGCGCACGGCGATGGAGTCGAAGCTGTGCGGGCTGTTCGCGGAAGTGCTCGGCCTCGACCGGGTGGGTGCCGACGACAGCTTCTTCGAACTCGGCGGCGACTCGATCATCTCGATGCAGCTGTCGGCGCGGGCACGCCGGGAGGGGCTGGAACTGAGCCCGTGGCAGGTGTTCGAAGAGAAGACACCGGAACGGCTGGCGACGCTCGTCAAGGAGATCCCCGCCGAAGACGAGACCACTCCGGAGCCGGAACCCGCCGGGGGCGCGCTCGTCGCTCTTTCCCTTGACCAGTTGGAACAACTCGAGGCCGGGTTGGCCGGCGAATGACCCCGCTTTCTTCTAAGGAGCAGATCGTGACCGTTGACGACACCCGCGCGAAGCCGCGTTCCAGCGTGGAGGACGTCTGGCCTCTTTCCCCGCTGCAGGAGGGAATGCTCTATCACACCGCCCTCGACGACGACGGTCCTGACACCTACACCGTGCAGACCGTCTACGGCATCGACGGCCCGCTGGACGCCGCGCTGCTGAGGGCGACGTGGCAGGCTCTCGTGAACCGGCACGCCGCGCTGCGGGCCTGTTTCCGTTACGTCAGCGGCGCGCAGATGGTGCAGGTCATCACGCGGGACGCCGAAATCCCTTGGCGGGAAACGGATCTCTCCGGGCTGCCGGACGAAATCCTCGAAAGCGAGGTGGACCGGCTCGCCGCGGACGAGTTGGCCGAGCGCCTCCGCATCGAGGTGGCACCGCTGATGAAGCTGCACCTGATCCGGCTCGGCCCGGACCGCCACCGGCTCGTGCACACGCTCCACCACGTGCTGACCGACGGCTGGTCGATGCCGATCATCCACCGCGAGCTCGCCGCGATCTACGCGGCGGGCGGAGACGCCTCCGGGCTGCCGCCCACAGTGTCCTATCGGGACTATCTCGCCTGGCTCGGCAAGCAGGACAAGGAAGTGGCCAGGGCCGCCTGGCGGGAAGAGTTCACCGGGCTGGACACGCCGACCGCGGTGGCCCCGGCCGATCCGTCCCGGGTGCCCGACATCGACACGGCGGTGGTCGAGCTGTCCACCGAGGTGACGGACGGGCTGGCCAAACTGGCGCGCGGCCACGACCTCACCCTCAACACCGTCGTGCAGGGCGCGTGGGCCGTCGTGCTGTCGCAGCTCGCCGGCCGGACCGAGGTCGTCTTCGGTGCGACCGCCTCGGGGCGTCCCGCCGAGCTGGCGGGCGTGGAGTCGATGGTCGGCCAGCTGCTCAACACGCTGCCGGTGCGGGTCCGGCTCGACGGCGCGCGGCGGGCCGTCGACCTGTTCGCCGAGTTGCAGCGCGACCAGTCGGCCCTGATGGCCCACCAGCATCTCGGCCTGCAGGACGTGCAGGCCGTCGTCGGACCCGGAGCGGTCTTCGACACGCTCGTCATCTACGAGAACTTCCCCCGCAAGGGCCTCGGCCAGGAGCACGGCGGCCTGACCCTGCGCCCGGTCAAACGCGGCCGCAACTCCTCGCACTACCCGTTCACCCTGGTCACCGGCCCGGGTGAGCAGATGCCGCTCATCCTCGACTACGACCGGGGTCTCTTCGACCGGACAATGGGCGAGTCGGTCGTGGGCGCGCTGGCCCGCGTCCTGGAGCGCCTGGTCGCCGAACCCGAGGTCCTCGTCGGCCGCCTGACGCTGCTGAGCGAGGGCGAGCGCGCCCTGGTGGTGGACGACTTCAACGCGACCGCGGGCCCGGTGCCGGGTGATTCCGTGGTCGAGCTGTTCGCCCGGCGGGTGGCCGAGGCACCCGACGCGGTGGCGATCACCGACGCGGCCGGGTCGAACCTCACCTACGCCGAGGTCGACCAGGCGTCGAACCGGCTGGCCGGCCATCTCGCCGGACGCGGCGTCACCCGCGGCGACCGCGTCGGGGTGGCCATGGAGCGGTCCCCGGACCTGCTGATCGCGTTCCTGGCGATCTGGAAGGCGGGCGCCGCGTACGTCCCGGTCGACGTCGAATACCCGGCCGAGCGGATCGCGTTCCTCCTCGGCGATTCCGAGGTCTCGGTCGTCCTGTGCACCGAGGCCACCAGCGGAGTCGTGCCCGAGGGCGCGATCGTCCTCGACGCTCCGGAGACGCGCGCCGCCGTCGCCGCCACCGCCGCGACGGCGCCGTCGGAGCGGCCGTCCGCCGACGACCTGGCGTACGTCATGTACACCTCGGGATCCACTGGACTTCCTAAGGGCGTGGGGATCCCGCACGGTGCGGTGGCGGGCCTCGCGGGCGACTCGGGCTGGCAGATCGGCCCTGGCGACGGCGTGCTGATGCACGCGACGCACGTCTTCGACCCTTCGCTCTACGCGATGTGGGTGCCGCTCGCCACGGGCGCGCGGGTCCTGCTCACCGAGCCGGGCGTGCTGGACGCGGCCGGGGTGCGGCAGGCCGTCGCCCGGGGCGCGAACTTCGTCCACCTCACCGCCGGAACCTTCCGCGCCCTGGCGGAAACGTCCCCGGAGTGCTTCGAGGGCCTGGTCGAGATCGGCACCGGCGGGGACGTGGTTCCCGCGCAGTCCGTGGAAAACCTGCGGCGGGCCCAGCCCGGCCTGCGGGTGCGGAACACCTACGGACCGACCGAGACCACCCTGTGCGCGACGTGGCTCCCGATCGAGCCCGGCGACGTGGTCGATCGCGAACTGCCGATCGGTCACCCGATGACGAACCGCAGGATCTACCTCCTCGACGCCTTCCTGCGCCCGGTGGCGCCGGGAGTGGCGGGCGAGCTGTACATCGCGGGCACGGGGCTGGCCCGCGGATATCTCGGCAGCCCGGACCTGACGGCCGGGCGGTTCGTGGCCTGCCCGTTCCTGCCGGGCGAACGCATGTACCGCACCGGCGACCTGGCCCGCTGGACCCGTGACGGCGAGGTCGTGTTCCTCGAACGCGCCGACGACCAGGTGAAGATCCGCGGTTACCGGGTCGAGCTCGGCGAGGTGGAGTCCGTGCTGGCCGTCCAGCCGGGAGTGGTCGAAGCGGTCGTCATGGCGCGCGAAGACCAGCCGGGCGAGAAGCGCCTGGTGGGGTACTTCGTCTCCGACGGCAGTGACGCGGGACCCGAGGAGATCCGGCGTCAGCTGGGTCTGGTCCTGCCCGCGTACATGGTCCCCATGGCGGTCGTCGCCCTGCCCGGGCTGCCCGTCACGCCCAACGGCAAGGTGGACCGCCGGGCACTGCCCGCCCCGGATCTCGCGGGACGCGCGTCGGAGAAGGCGCCCGAAAGCGAGTCCGAGAAGGTCCTCTGCGAGCTGTTCTCCGAGATCCTCGGCGTCGACCACGTGGGTGTCGACGACGCCTTCCACGACCTCGGCGGCAGTTCCGCGCTGGCCATGCGGCTCATCGCGCGGATCCGCGAGGTGATCGGCGTGGACCTGCCCATCCGGCAGCTGTTCTCCTCGCCGACGCCCGCCGGTGTCGCCAGGGCGCTCGCGGCGAAGTCGCGTCCCGCGCTGGAGGCCGTCGAACGGCCGGACCGGGTGCCGCTCACGGCCCGGCAGCTCCGTGCCTGGCTGCTGGCCAGTCCCGGGGAGGAGACCGCCGGTCTGCAGGTCGCGGTGGCGCTGCGGCTGCGCGGCAGGCTCGACGTGCCCGCGCTGGCGGCCGCGCTCGGCGACGTCGCTGCCCGGCACGAAGTCCTCCGCACGACCTTCCCCGGTGACGCGCAGAGCGTTCACCAGCAGGTCCACGAGGCTTCCGCGATCGAGCTGACCCCGGTCCCGGTCACCGAGGACGAGCTTCCCGCGCTCCTCGCCGAGCGTCGTGAGTCGGGCTTCGACCTCACCCGTGAGGTGCCGTGGCGGTGCGACCTTTTCGCGCTCTCGGAAAAGGAACACGTCCTGCAACTGCGGGTGCACCGGATCCTCACCGACGACGACTCGCTGGACGTGTTCTTCCGTGACCTGGCGGCCGCGTACGGCGCCCGGCGCTCGGGCCGCGTCCCGGAGCGTGCGCCGCTGGCCCTGCAGTTCGCCGACTACGCGCTCTGGGAGCAGCGGCTTCTCGACGACGGCCGGGAGCAGGGCAGCCTGATCGACGAGCAGGTCGTCTTCTGGCGGGACACCCTGACCGGCATCGACGGCGAGACGGTGCTCCCGTTGGACCGGCCGCGGCCCGCCGTCCCGTCGCGCAAGGCCGGCACGGTCGCGCTGCGGCTGGACGCCGGTCCGTACAACCGGTTGACCGAAGCGGTGGAACGGCTCGGCGCGGAGACGATCCAGGTCGTGCACGCCGCGCTCGCCGTGCTGCTGGCCAAGTTCGGGGCGGGCGAGGATCTCGTGATCGGCACGACGCTGCCGCGGGACGAGGACCTCATCGACCTCGAGCCGATGATCGGCCCGTTCGCGCGGCCGTTCGCCCTGCGGACGGATCTCTCGGGCGACCCGACCTTCCTGGAGGTCGTCACCCGGGTGCAGGAGGCGGTCCGCGGTGCGCGTCCGCATCTGGACCTTCCCTTCGAGCGGATCGTCGAGCTGCTCGACCTGCCCGCCTCGCTCTCGCGTCACCCCGTGTTCCAGGTGGGACTCGAGGTGAACGAGGAGGACATCGGCGCGTGGGACGCGGCGGAACTGCCCGCTCTGCGCACCAGCGCCGAGCCGGGCGGGGTCGAGGCCATCGAGCTCGATCTCGCGTTCACGCTCACCGAGCGCCTCGACGAGGACGACAACGAGGACGGCCTCGCAGGCACCCTTCGTTACGCCGCGGACCTGTTCGACGAAGCCACGGCGGAATCGGTGGCACGACGGCTGATCCGGGTCCTGGAACAGGTGGCCGAGGATCCCCAGCGGCGGATCGGCGACCTGGACCTCTTCCTGGACGACACCGAACGCGGCCGTCCGGCCATCGCGCCCGCGCGCTGGTCCGGCGACGTGCCTTCGGTGGTCGCCGCGCTGGCCGAGGACGGTCCGCTGGGCGCGCTCGTGCTCGACGACGCGCGGCGTCCCGTCGCTCCGGGAGCGGTCGGCGATCTCTACGTCACCGGCCCGGCTGTCGACGCGGGCAAGTCAGGACGGCCGAGCGAACCTTGCCCGTTCGGGGACGCGGGGCACCGGATGCTGAACACGGGCCTGCTCGCCCGCAAGACCGCGGCCAAGACCCTGATCGTGGTGGGCGAGCGGCGGCGATCGAGCACCGCGGTGAAGACGGGCGACTACGAGATCCTGCTGCCGCTGCAAGCCGGTGGCGACCGCCCGCCGCTGTTCTGCGTCCACGCGAGTGGTGGCCTGAGCTGGAACTACGGGCCGCTGCTGCGGCACCTTCCCGCGAACCAGCCGGTCTACGGGGTGCAGGCGCGTGGCCTGGCCCGGACCGAACGGCTTCCCGAGAGCGTCGAGGAGATGGCGGCCGACTACCTCGCGCACATCCGCGCCGTGCAGCCGACCGGGCCGTACCACCTGCTCGGCTGGTCACTCGGCGGACGGATCGCGCAGGCGATGGCCGCGTTGCTCGAAGCGGACGG
The DNA here is from genome assembly GCF_046549075.1 of Amycolatopsis sp. lyj-84. Classification (NCBI taxonomy): domain Bacteria; kingdom Bacillati; phylum Actinomycetota; class Actinomycetes; order Pseudonocardiales; family Pseudonocardiaceae; genus Amycolatopsis; species Amycolatopsis sp. lyj-84. Next base: position 304,852 of record NZ_JAJPWO010000010.1, on the reverse strand, counting down.
GGAAGAGGTCGGCCTGCTGGCCCTGCTCGACGCCTACCCCGTCTACATGGGACGGAACGCGACCGGCACGGTGACCGAAGAAGCCTCGCGCGACGAAGACGGCCTGCAGAAACGGAAGCAGCAGGATCTGGAACTCGCGGGCGGAATGGTCCAGGGACCCGGTGCCAAGGAACGGCTGGAAGCCGTGATGCGGAACCTCTGGAAGGTCGGGCCGCAGCACACCGCCACGCCGTTCAAGGGCGACATCCTGCTGTTCGTCGCCTCCGAGGACCGGCCGGCCCATCTGCCCGTTTCCGAGGCGATCGCCGGCTGGAAGGACTTCACCAGCGGGGCCATCGAACCCCACGAGATCCCGACCAACCATTACGACATGGTGCAACCCGCGGCGCTGGTCCAGATTGGGTCCATCGTCGCCGAGAAGCTCCGGCCCCGGCCGGGTGCGTGAAAGGACACAAACCATGACCAACCCCTTCGACAACGAAGACGGTTCCTTCTTGGTGCTCGTCAACGACGAAGGCCAGCACTCCCTCTGGCCGACCTTCGCCGAGGTGCCCGCCGGCTGGACCCGCGTGCACGGCGAGGCCTCGCGCCAGGAATGCCTGGCCTACGTGGAGGAGAACTGGACCGACCTCCGGCCGAAGAGCCTGATCGCGGAAGTCAACGGCTGAGCTGAGCTGTCCAGCCGCTCAATGCGGACGGTTGGACGAGCCCGGCGGCCGCTTGCCCCGATGACGCGAAAGCCACTTTCGCAACCTTCACCGTTGTGAAAGTGGCTTTCGCAACGCGCCACCGGCGCGGCACCGGCGCGACGCGCCCCGAGAACAGAAGCGCCCACCCTTGCCCGCCGGTCGGTTGGACGAGCTCGACGCTCGTCCGGCCGACCGGGAACATCCACTCCGCATGCCCCGGCTGGTCGAGGCGAAAGGATCTGCCGTGTTCGAAGAGCTCAACGTCGTCCGGGGCTTGGAAATCCACCGGAGGGACCGATTCGATCCGGGTGCGGAACTTCTCGCCCTGATGGACCAGGGCCCCATTTCCGCTTTGGGCACCGAGGATTCCGGGGAACGCCGGACCGCGTGGCTCGCCACCGGGTACGACGAGGTCCGGCAGGTCCTCAGCTCGGACAAGTTCAGCGCACGGCTGATCTACGGCGGGACCGCGGCCGGGATCGCCTGGCCCGGTTTCCTCACCCACTACGACCCGCCGGACCACACCCGGCTGCGACGGCTGGTGACGCCTCCGTTCGCCATCCGGCGGATGCAGGGGTTCCGGCCGGAGGTCGAACAGATCGTCGAAGACGTCCTCGACACCATCGAGGACATGGGCGGCCCCGCGGACTTCGTCCCGCAGTTCGGGTGGGCCGTCGCCACGACGGCGACCTGCGACTTCCTGGGCATCCCGCGTGACGACCAGGCGGATCTGGCGCGCACCTTGCACGCCAGCCGGACCGAGCGGACGGACAAACGGCGCAACGCGGCGGGCAACAAGTACATGACGTACATGAACAAGGCCGTGGCCCGCGTCCGCACCAACCCCGGTGACGACCTGTTCGGTGTCGTGGTGCGCGAGCACGGCGACGAGATCACCGACGCGGAGCTGGCGGGGGTGGCCGCGTTCATCATGGGCGCGGGCGGCGACCAGGTGGCCCGGTTCCTCGCGGCGGGCGCGTTGCTGATGGCCGATTTCCCGGAGCAGTTCGACCTGCTCCGCGAAAAGCCGGACACCGTCCCGGATTGGCTCGAAGAGCTGACCCGGTACCTCACCACCGACGAAAAGCTCCACCCGCGCATCGCGAAGGAGGACGTGCTGATCGGTGACCGCCTGGTCAAGGCGGGCGACACCGTCACGTGTTCTTTGCTGGGCGCGAATCGCGGGAAGTTCCCGGCCCCGGAGGACGAGTTCGACATCACCCGGGAGAAGGCCCCGCACGTCGCGTTCGGGCACGGTATCCACCACTGCCTCGGCAGGCCGCTGGCGGAGATGGTGTTCCGGGTCGCGATTCCGGCGCTGGCCCTGCGTTTTCCGAAGCTGAGGCTCGCCGAGCCCGACCGCAAGCTCAAATTCGGGCCGCCACCGTTCGACGTGGAAGCCCTGCTGCTCGACTGGTAACGCCAGAAGCCTGAGGAGAATCATGGTAGTTCCCTTGCCGCATCAGCGGATCCGGCTCGATCCGGCGCCGGAGCTCTGCGCGTTGCAGAAGGAGGGGCCGCTCCACGAGTACGACACGGAGACGGGGCTGAACGGCCGCAAGCAATGGTTGGTCACCGGCTACGACGAGGTGCGGGAGATCCTCGCCGACGCCACCCGCTTCAGTTCGATGCGCCCGGTCGACGACGAGGCGGACCGGGCCCATCTGCCGGGGATCCTGCAGGCCTACGACCCGCCCGATCACACCCGCCTGCGCGGGACCGTGGCGGGGGCGTTCAGCGTCCGGCGGATCGAGCGGCTGCGGCCCCGCGTCGAAGAGATCCTCGAAGAGGGCTTGGACGATCTCGAGAGCATGGGCTCGCCGATCGACTTCGTCCGGTACGCGGGCTGGCCCATCCCGGCACTCATCGCCTGCGAGTTCCTCGGCGTCCCGCGCGACGACCAGGCCGACCTGTCGCGGATGATCCGTGACAGCCGGGAAAGCCGGATTCCCAAGCAGCGGGCCCAATCGAGCCTCGGCGTCGTCCACTACTGCGAAAAGCTCGCGGCCCGCGAACGCCGCGATCCCGGCGACGAACTGATCGGTTTCATCGTGCGCGAGCACGGGGACAAGGTCAGCGACGAAGAGCTTTCGGGGCTCGCCGAGGCGATCCTGATCGTGGCGGTCGAGCAGATGGCCGCCCAGCTGGCGATGGCGGTGCTCCTGTTCGCGACCAACCCCGCCCAGCTGGCGCTGCTCCAGGAGCGCCCGGAGCTGGTGAACAGCGCGACCGAGGAAGTCCTTCGCTACCCGACGATCGTCGAGGCTCCTTCTCCCCGGACAGCGCTCGTCGACCTGAACATCGCCGGATACGACATCCGCGCCGGTGACGTGCTGACCTGTTCGATGCTGGCGGTCAACCGCACGCTCGGGGACAAGTTCGACATCACCCGGGAGAACTCGCCGGGGCACCTGGCCTTCGGGCACGGCATCCACCACTGTGTCGGCGCTCCGCTGGCCAGGCTCGAACTGCGGGTGGCGCTGCCGGTGCTGGCCCGCCGGTTCCCGTCACTGCGGCTGGCGGTCCCGGAAGAGGAACTGCGGTTCGTGGCGGGCAAACCGGCCCCGTTCAACATCGAGGAGCTCCCCATTGAGTGGTGAGGACACGCGCCCGCTCCACATCCGCAGGCAGGACCTCGATCCGGCGGACGAACTGCGCGCCGCCGGACCACTGTCGAGGGTCACCGTCGGATCCGGAGCGGACGCCGAAACCATTTGGATGGCCGCGGGACATTCCGTCGTGCGGCAGGTCCTCGGCGATCACAAGCGGTTCAGCACGCGGCGCCGTTGGCACGAGCAGGACGAGATCGGCGGGGAAGGCATCTTCCGGCCGAACGAGCTGGTCGGCAACCTGATGGACTACGACCCGCCCGAGCACACGCGGATGCGGCAGAAGCTGACTCCCGGGTTCACGCTGCGCAAGATGCGGCGGATGGAGCCGTACATCGAGCAGATCGTCACCGAACGGCTCGACGCCATGGAGGACGCGGGATCTCCCGCCGACGTGATCGAGCTCGTCGCCGACGAGGTGCCGGGGGCCGTGCTGTGCGAGCTGATCGGGGTTCCCCGGGACGACCGCGCCATGTTTTTGAAGCTGTGTCACGGACATCTCGACGCTTCGCTGAGCCAGCGGAGACGGGCGGCCGCCGGCGAGGCGTTCTCCCGCTATCTGCTGGCCATGATCGCCAGGAACCGGAAGGACCCCGGCGAAGGGCTGATCGGGGCGGTCGTCGCCGCACACGGCGACGAGGCCACCGACGAGGAGCTGAGGGGCTTCTGCGTTCAGGTGATGCTGGCCGGTGACGACAACATCTCCGGCATGATCGGGCTCGGCGTGCTGGCGCTGCTGCGGCATCCCGAGCAGCTCGAAGCGCTGCGGGGCGAAGGCCAGGCGGCGGACCGCGCGGTCGACGAGCTGATCCGGTACCTGACGGTGCCGTACGCCCCGACACCCCGGACGGCCATGGAGGACGTCACCATCGGGGAGGAGGTCATCAAGGAGGGGGAAACCGTCCTCTGCTCGCTCCCGATGGCCAACCGTGATTCCGCGCTGCTGCCGGAACCGGACCGCCTCGACCTCGCGCGCGAGCCCGTCCCGCATGTGGCGTTCGGGCACGGCATCCACCATTGCCTCGGCGCTTCCTTGGCCCGTCTCGAACTGCGGACCGTGTTCACCCTTCTGTGGCAACGTTTCCCCGAGCTGAGGCTCGCGGATCCCGCGAAGGACACCATGTTCCGCCTGACCACCCCGGCCTACGGCCTCACCAGCCTGATGGTCGCTTGGTGAGGCGCCGGTCCAGTGGGTCGTGAGTGGCGTTTCGGGCTATTGAGGGGAAAGGCAAACGTGCCTTGGTCGTGGACGCGTTGCGAAAGTCGCTTTCGCAACGGTCAAGGTTGCGAAAGTGGCTTTCGCGACACCCGGACCACCACGCAGCCAAGCGATCACCCGCGAAACGTTTTGCCATACCTCTCAAAATAAGTCCGTACGTGGGCGAGCGCGAGGTGTCGCCGAGGGTGAGGGGTGTGTGGAAATAGGGACGTTCAACGTCCCTATTTCCACACACCCCTGGGGTCGGCTGGGTCACCGGGCTGTCGTGACCGGACGGGTCACGGCAGACTTTGTGGATTTCTGGTCATCCAACGCAACCCGAATCGCCACTCACGACCACGTCCATGGCGGCGCGCTGGACCTCCCGCCCGATCGCGGATGAAGATGGCGATGCGGCGCGCAGCCGGACCGCAATTCCTGGTCTATGAAGGAGCTTCCACTCGGTATGGAGCACGCAATCGACGAGGTCGCGCCGGCCGTGGAGCCGACGGCGAACTACATGATGAGAACGCACTGCGATCCGCATGCGGACATGTTCGCCCTCCGCGAGAAGGGCCCGCTGGTCCGGATTCTCGGGGACGCGTCCACGCAGCTCGGCACGGGCTACGTCTGGCAGGCCCTCGGCTACGACGTCGTGCGCAAGATCCTCGGTGATCACGAGAACTTCACGACGCGGCCCCGGCTGACCGAGGCGGAAGCGGCGAGGACGACCAACGGCGAAGACGTGCCCATGGCGCCGCAGTTCGTCGGGCAGATCTCGACCTACGACCCGCCGGAACACACCCGGCTGCGGAAGATGCTGACCCCGGAGTTCACCGTCCGGCGGATCCGGCGGCTGGAACCCGCGATCCAGGAACTCATCGACGATCGTCTCGACGAGCTGGAGGCGGAGGGACCGGGCGCGGACGTCCAGGGACTGTTCGCCGATCCCGTCGGCGGCGGGGTTCTCTGCGAACTGCTCGGCATTCCGCGGGACGACCGCAACGAGTTCATCCGCCGGATCAGGCGGAACGTCGACCTCAGCCGCGGCTTCAAGGCGAGGGCGGCCGACAGCGCGGCGTTCAACCGGTATCTGCTCAGCCTCATCACCCGGCAGCGCCAGGATCCCGACGAAGGGTTCCTCGGCATGCTCGTGCGCGAGCACGGGGACAACGTCACGGACGAGGAGCTGAAGGGTCTCTGCACGGCGCTGCTCCTCGGCGGTGTCGAGACCGTCGCGGGGATGCTCGGGTTCGGGGTCCTCGCGCTGCTGGATCACCCCGAGCAGAAACAAATGCTCTTCGAAGGCCGCGAGGAAGCCGATCGCGTGGTCAACGAACTGCTGCGGTATCTCTCGCCCGTGCAGCAGCCGAATCCGCGGATGGCGCTGAGGGACGTCGTCGTCGGCGGACAGCTGATCAAGGCGGGGGACTACGTCCTGTGCTCGATCCTGATGGCCAACCGGGACGAGGCGCTGACCCCGAACCCCAATGTCCTCGACGCGAGGCGCCCTTCGGTTTCGGACGTCGGATTCGGGCACGGAATCCATTACTGCATCGGCGCGGCGGTGGCGAGGACGGTGCTGCGGATGGCTTATCAGGCGCTGTGGCGACGATTCCCCGACATGAGCCTGGCGGTCTCCGCCGATGAAGTGAAACTCCGGAACGCCTTCATCGACTGCCCGGATCAGTTGCCGGTCACCTGGTAATGCAGAGGGGAAGCGAAATGCGCGTGTTGTTGTGGGCGTGTGGATCACGCGGGGACGTCGAGCCGCTGGTGGCGCTGGCGGCGCGGCTGCGGGAATCCGGCGCCGAGGTGCGGATGTGCGCGCCGCCGGACAGCGCGGAGCGGCTGGCCGAGATCGGGGTTCCGCTGGTGCCGGTCGCGCGCCCGGACCGGGGGATGAACGACGGCGAGGGACGTGACCCCGCCCTCGCGGCGGCCGGGATCGCCGAGCAGTTCGACCAGATGCCGTCGGTCGCCGAAGGCTGCGACGTCGTGGTGGCGACCGGTCTGCTGTCCGGTGCGGTCGCCGTGCGCTCGGTCGCCGAGAAGCTCGGGATTCCTTACCACTACGTCGCTTTGTGCCCGATCCACCTGCCGAGCCACCTCGAAGCGGCGCAGCGGGTGATGTACAACCAGGGTGCCGACGGGCTGTTCGGTGACGCGCTCAATGCCAAGCGGGCCGAGATCGGCCTGCCGCCGGCGAAGAACCTCTTCGACTACTGCTCCACCGACAAGCCTTTGCTGGCCGCGGATCCCATCCTCGCCCCGCTCGAACCGCGGCACGAGGCCGTGCAGACCGGCGCGTGGATCCTGCCCGACGAACGCCCGCTTTCCGGTGAGCTGGAGGCGTTCCTCGCCGCCGGGCCGCCGCCGGTGTACGTCGGTTTCGGCAGCTCGTCCGGGACCGCCGACGCGGCGAAGGTCGCCATCGAGGCGAGCCGTGCCCAGGGGCATCGGGTGATCCTTTCGCGCGGCTGGGCCGATCTCGACCTGCCCGACGCGGGCGCCGACTGTTTCGCCGTCGACGAGGTGAACCTCCAGGAGTTGTTCCGCCGGGTCGCCCTCACCATCCACCACGACGGCACGGGGACGACGCACGTGGCCACCCGCGGGGGCGCTCCCCAGATCGTGGTGCGCTCGATCGTCGGCCAGCAGTACTACTCGGACCGGATCGCCGAACTGGGGATCGGTGTCGCCCTCGAGGGTCCGGCCCCGTCCTTCGAGGCCATGTCCGCCGCGCTCACCACGGCCCTGTCGCCGGAATCCCGGGAGCGGGCGATCGCCGTCGCCGACACGATCCGCGAGGACGGGACGACGGCCGCCGTCGAACTGCTGCGTGAAGCGGTCAGCCGGGAAAAGCCGTCTGTTCCGGCCTGAACCATCACAGAACCTAACGAACGGGGAATCACGGAATGCGCGTGTTGCTGGCGACGTCCGGAAGCCGTGGGGATGTCGAACCGCTGGTGGCCTTGGCGGTGCGGCTGCGGGACTCCGGCGCCGAGGTGCGGATGTGCGCGCCGCCGGATTCCTCGGAACGGCTGGCCGAGGTCGGCGTGCCGCTGGTGCCGGTCGGCAAGTCGACCCGGACCGCGATCAAGGGGGCGAAGCCGCCGTCGCCCGAGGACGGGCCGCGGCTTTCCGCCGAGGCGATCGCCGTCCAGTTCGAGCAGGTCCCGGCGGCCGCCGAGGGCTGCGACGTGGTGCTGGCGACCGGGATGCTGGCCACCGCGGTCGCCGTGCGGTCGGTCGCCGAGAAGCTCGGCATCCCCTATTTCTACGGCTTTTACTGCCCGCGCTTCATTCCCTCGCCGCATTACGCGCCGCCGCCGCCGCTCGGCGAGCCGCCCGCGCCCGAGGGGACCGACAACCGGGTGCTGTGGAACAAGAACAGCCAGAGCGCTCTCAGGCGATTCGGTGAGCCGCTCAACGCCCAGCGGGCCTCGATCGGCTTGCCGCCGGTCGAGGACATCTTCCGGTACGGCTTCACCGATCACCCGGTGCTGGCGGCCGATCCGGCGCTGGCCCCGTTGCAGCCGACGGATCTCGACGCCGTCCAGACCGGTGCGTGGACCCTGCCCGACGAACGCCCCCTCGCGGCCGACCTGGAGGCGTTCCTCGCCGCTGGGCCGCCGCCGGTGTACGTCGGTTTCGGCAGCATGCGCGCGCCCGAGGAGGCCGCCAAGATCGCCATCGAAGCGGTCCGCGCCCAGGGCCGCCGCGTGATTCTTTCCCGCGGTTGGGCCGATCTGGCCCTGGTCGACGACCGGGGCGACTGTTTCGCCGCGAGCGAGGGCAACCACCAGCTGCTGTTCGGCCGCGTGGCCGCCGCCGTCCACCACGGTGGCGCGGGGACGACGACCACGGCCACCCGTGCGGGCGTTCCCCAGGTCGTGGTCCCGCAGATCGCCGACCAGCCGTACTTCGCGGGCCGGGTGGCCGAACTGGGCATCGGGGCGGCGCACGACGGCCCGACCCCGACCTTCGATTCCTTGTCCGCCGCGCTCGCCACGGCGCTCGCCCCGGAAACCCGGGAGCGGGCGGCGGCCGTGGCGGGCACGGTTCGCACCGACGGGGCCGCCGTGGCCGCGAAACTCCTGATCGACGCGGTCAACCGGGAGAAGCCGTCCGTTTCCGTGTGACCACACAGTCGTGTGACCACAGTCGTGTGACCACACGGTCCGAAAACAGGGGATGCGAAATGCGTGTGTTGTTGTCGACGACCGGACTCCGCGGAGACGTCGAACCGGTGGTCGCACTGGCCGTGCGGTTGCGCGAGCTCGGCGCCGAGGTGCGGGTGTGCGCGCCGCCGGACACCGAGGAGCGGCTGGCCGAGTTCGCCGTTCCGGTGGTGCCGGTCGGCCAGTCCTTGCGCGCGATGATGCGGGGGATGTCGGAGTCGGCGGAGGGGCCGGAACCCCGGAGCCCGGCCGAGGAGCTCGGCGAGCAGTTCGACCAGGTCCCGGCGGCCGCCGAAGGCTGTGACGTGGTGCTGGCGACCGGTGTGCTGTCCGCCGCCCTCGGGGTGCGGTCGGTGGCCGAAAAGCTGGGCATCCCGTACTTCTACGCCGCGTACTGCCCGATCTACCTGCCGTCGCCGTACTACCCGCCGCCGTTGTCGCGTGGCGACGGCCGTCCGCCCGAGGAGGCGATGGACGACAACCGGGCGCTGTGGGACTTCTACGACGAGGTCTTCGCCAAGCGGTACGCCGCCCCGCTCAACGACAGGCGCGCGGCGATCGGCCTGCCGCCGGTGGGGAATCTCGTCGAGTACGGCTTCACCGAGCAGCCCTGGATGGCGGCCGACCCGACCTTGGCCCCGCCGCGGCCGGAACTCGGCGCCCTGCAGACCGGCGCGTGGATCCTGCCCGACGAACGGCCGCTTTCCGCTGAGCTGGAAGCTTTCCTCGCCGCCGGCCCGCCGCCGGTGTACGTCGGTTTCGGCAGCACGTCCGAGACCGCCGGCACCGTGAAGCTGGCCATCGAGGCGATCCGCGCCCAGGGCCATCGGGTGGTCCTTTCCCGTGGCTGGGCCGATCTGGCGCTTCCCGACGACGGGGCCGACTGCTTCGCCGTCGGCGAGGCCAACCTGCAGGCGTTGTTCGGCCGGGTGGCCGCCGTCGTCCATCACGCGGGCGGGGGTACGACGACCGTGGCCGCGCGGGCGGGCGTCCCCCAGGTCGTGCTGCCCCAGATCACCGACCAGCCGTACTTCGCCGAGCAGGTGGCCGCCCTGGGCATCGGGGTGGCGTTCGAGGAGTACGGACCGGCGCCGACCTTCGATTCCCTGTCGGCCGCGCTCGCCAAGGCACTGTCCCCGGAGATCCGGGAGCGGGCGGCGGCCGTGGCGGGCTCGATCCGCACCGACGGCACGACGGTGGCCGCGGAACTCCTGCGTGACGCGGTCAGCCGGAAGAAGCCGGCTGTTTCCGTTTGACCATCGTGAACCTAACCAGGGTGAGGAAAATGTCCGATCTGGCTGCTGCACCGCACGAGAACCGGGAAATGGCGCAATGGTTCGGCCTCGACGCCGAACGGTACGACCGCGCCCGGCCCAGCTATCCCGAAGCACTGGTCGACCGGGTCGTCGGTTTGAGCCCTGGCAAGAACTTCGTGGACGTCGGCTGCGGTACCGGTCTTTCGTCGCGTCCGTTCCAGGCGGCGGGCTGCACGGTGCTCGGCGTGGAACCGGACGCGCGCATGGCGGAGGTCGCCCGCAGGCGTGGCCTCGACGTCGAGGTCGCCAAGTTCGAGGACTGGGACCCGGCGGGCCGCACCTTCGACGCGGTCGTCTCGGGGACCGCCTGGCACTGGGTGGACCCGTTCGCGGGCGCGGCCAAGGTGGCGGGTGTACTGGCCCCCCAAGGTCTGCTGGCGTTGTTCGACAACGGTTTCGAACTCCCGCAGGCCGTCATGACGGCGCAGGGGGAGGCGTACTGCCACGCCATGCCCGACCTGAAGTTCGAACCACCGTCCGAAAAGGACGGTGAAGAAGACGTCGAAGAGTACGCCAAGCAGATCTACGCCAAGCAGTACGTGAAGGCCGCCGAGGGCATCCTCAAGACCGGGGCGTTCAGCGAGCCGGAGGAACTGCGGTTCGCGTGGTCGCGGGTCTGCACCCGCGACGAATGGCTGGACCAGATCCCGACCCAGGGCGGCCTCAACCATCTCGCGGAGGACGCGCGCGCCCGGTTCCTGACGTATCTCGGCTCGGCGATCGACGAGCTGGGCGGCTCTTTCACCATCAACTACGCCACTGTCGGCATCGCCGCGATCCGGCGCTGAAGTACTCCAGGGGATACGAAATGCGCGTGTTGTTTTGGTCGTACGGAGCCCGCGGCGAGGTCGAACCGCTGGTGGCACTGGCGGTGCGGTTGCGGGAAGACGGAGTCGAGGTGCGGATGTGCGCGCCGCCGGACTACGCCGCACGCCTGGCCGAGGTCGGTGTGCCGCACGTCGTCGTCGGCAAGCCGGTGCTCGAAGGCGCGGGAGCGCTGGGCGGGCCGCCCGAGTCGCCCGAGGCCGCTGTCGCGGGGATTGCCGAGCAGTTCGAGAAGATCCCCGCCGCCGCCGAAGGCTGTGACGCGGTGGTGGCGAGCGGTCTGCTGTCCGGCGCGATCGGGGTGCGGTCGGTCGCCGAGAAGCTCGGAATTCCCTATTTCTACGCCGTTCCTTCGCCGGTCCTGTTGCCGTCGCCCGAGCACCGGGCCATGTACAACCAGGGCGCCGACGGGATGTTCGGTGAAGCGCTCAACGGTCTGCGGGCCGGGATCGGCCTGCCGCCGGTGAAGAGCCTTTACGACTTCAGCTGTACCGATCAGCCCTGGCTGATCGCGGATCCGCTCCTGGCCCCGCGGCCGCCGGGCCTCGACGCGGTGCAGACCGGTGCGTGGCTCCTGTCCGACGAACGGCCTCTTTCCCGTGAGCTGGAGGCGTTCCTGGCCGCCGGCCCGCCGCCGGTGTACGTGGGCTTCGGCAGTTCACCCGCGCCCGCGAACATCGCCAAGGTGGCCGTCGAGGCCATCCGCGCCCAGGGTCGCCGGGTGGTCCTTTCCCACGGCTGGGCGGGTTTGGACCTGCCGGACGGTGCGGCCGACTGCCTTGCCGTCGACGAGGTGAACCTCCAGGTGCTGTTCGGCCGGGTGGCCGCAGCCGTCCACCACGGCGGAGTGGGCACGACGCACGTGGCCGCTCGCGCGGGCGTTCCCCAGGTCGTGGTCCCGCAGATCGCGGACCATCCGCATTTCGCCGCCAAGGTGGCCGAACTGGGCATCGGGGTGGCGCACGACGGCCCGGAACCGACCGCCGAGTCCCTGTCCGCCGCGCTCGCCACGGCACTGGCCCCGGAAACCCGGGAGCGGGCGACGGCCGTCGCCGCGACGATCGGCGCCGACGGGACGACGGTGGCCGCGGGACTCCTGCGTGAAGCAGTGGGCTCCGCCTGACCAACTGTCCGTAATGGACGCTTGGTCTTCTGTCCAGTCCGCACTGTTGTAGCGTCGTGACGAGGTCATCAAAATCATGTCCATGCTTCAGAATCCCGGGGAGACCCGGCTGCTGGCGATCTCCCCCCATTTGGACGACGCGGTCCTTTCGCTCGGGGCCGGTCTCGCCCAAGCCGCGCGGGACGGCGCGAAAGTGCTCGTCCATACGGTCTTCGCCGGTACCGCGCTCCCTCCCTATTCCGCGGCGGCGGAGCGAATGCACGCCGTCTGGGGTCTTTCGCCCGAAGACGACGCGCCGCTCCATCGGCGGAACGAGGACATCGCCGCCCTCGACGGCCTGGGGGTGGCCCATCGCCACGGCCGGTTCCTCGACTCCATCTACCGCCGGTTGCCCGACGGCCGCTGGCTGACGGATCACGTGGCAGGCGGGCAAAAGCTGGCGATGAACCAGGATTCGGCCGACGGCGACGACGGTCTCGTCACCGAGATCAAGGCCGACCTCGAGACGGTCATCGCGGAGTTCGCTCCCACCGTGATCGTCACGTGCGCGGCCATCGTCGACCATCCCGACAACGAGGCCGCGCGAGACGCCGCCCTGTCCGCCGCGCGCGAGAAGAACATTCCGATACGGCTGTGGGAAGACCTTCCCTACTCGATGTTCAAACCGGGCAACATCGAACTCCCGCCGGGATTCCGCCTCGGTTCTTCCGAATTCCACTCCGCCACCGCGGAGATCTGGAAACGGAAAGTCGAGGCCGCGGAGTGCTATTCTTCCCAACTGGCGATGCTCAACGGCCGCAACAAGAATCTGTTCGCCCGGCTCGACGAGCACGCCCGGAAGAACTCACCCCATGGCGGATATGGCGAAACCACCTGGCCGGTTCTCCTCGACGAAGATCCCCGCTGAACCTCCCCACAATCGACGCCGTATCACGCCCGGAGGTACCGGAGTGTCCGCAACACTCACCCATCTGCCGTCGCCGCCCTCCCAGGACCCCGCGCCCGAAAGCGCGCGCAGCCGCTGGGCGTTCTGGCGTTCCCCCGCCGATCAGCCGCAGTGGGCGAGGCCGGCGCTGCTGGGCATCGCGTTCGTGGCGCTGGTGCTCTACGCCTGGAACCTGCCGCGCGTCGACTTCGCGCCGCTCTATTCGGACGCCGCCAAGAGCATGTCCGAGAGCTGGAAGGCGTTCTTCTACGGCGCCGTGGACCCGGGGGCGACGTACACGCTCGACAAGCTCGCCGGATCGTTCGTGCCGCAGGCTCTCTCGATCAAGATCTTCGGTTACCACGAATGGGCCGTGGCGTTGCCGCAGGTGATCGAGGGCGTGATCTCGGTACTGGTGATGTACCGGGTCGTGCGGCGCTGGGCGGGCGTGGTGCCCGGGCTGCTCGCCGCGGGCATCTTCACCCTCACCCCGGTCCTCGCGTCCATGTTCGGGCACAGCATGCAGGACGGCCTGCTGACGATGTGCCTGGTGCTCGCCGTCGACGCCTATCAGCGCGCCGTCCTCGAAGGGCGGCTCCGGTCGCTGGTCTGGGCCGGTGTCTGGGTCGGGATCGGCTTCCAGGCCAAAATGGTGCAGGCGTGGATGATCCTGCCCGCGCTCGCGATCGGCTACCTGCTGACCGCTCCGGTCGAAGTGCGCCGCCGGGTGAAGCACGTGGGGATCGCCGGGGTGGTGACGCTCGCGGTGTCGCTGTCGTGGATCGCGCTCTACACCTTCACCCCGGCCAGTGCCCGGCCGACGATCAGCGGCACCACGAACAACAGCGCGTTCGCCATGGTGTTCGGCTACAACGGTCTCGGCCGCGTCGGCATCCACATCCCCGGCGCCGAGGACCCCAACGGCCGCGGCGGCTTGCCGTCGCTCGGCCCTGGTGGTGGCCAGGAGGGCGGTCCGCAGGGTGGTCCCGGCGGTGGCCCCGAAGGCGGTCCCGGTGACGGTCCGCAGGGCCAGGAGGGCGGACCGGAAGGCGGCCCAGGAGATGGTCCTGACGGCGGTCCCGAGGGCGGTCAGCCGGGCCCGGACGCCCAGGGGAACTTCGGCACGAAGCACCAGGACGAACAGAACGGGGACTTCGGTTCCAAGCACCAGGACGAACAGGACGGGAACTTCGGCCCGAAGGCCGAGGGCGGCCAGCCGCTCGGGCCGGGCGGACCCGAAATGGACCAGTCCAAGATCGAAACCCGGGCGGACCCGTTGGGAGCGACCAAACTGCTCGACGGTCACCTCGGCGTCGCGATCGCCTGGCTGTTCCCGCTCGCGTTGCTGTCCCTGCTGTGCGGGCTCTGGTGGTGGCGCCGGGCCGAACGGACCGATCCGGTCCGCGGCGGACTGGTGATGTGGGGCGTGTGGCTGGTGACGTTCGGCTTCGTGTTCAGTGCGAGCGCCGTCGCGCACACCGCGTACGTGGCCTCGCTCGCCCCCGCGATCGCCGCCCTCTCCGCGCTGGGCATCGTGACCTTCTGGCGGGCGTACCGAAGCGGCGGCAAACAGGCCTGGATCCTGCCGGTCGCGATCGCGGCGAACCTCGCCTGGGGCGCCTGGCTCTGGTCCCACTACCCCAACTTCCTGCCGTGGGCGAAATGGGGGACGCTCGCGCTCGGCGTCGCCGCCCTCGTCGTGCTGATCCTGGCGCGGCTGATCAAGTCCGCCTCCTCGGGCCTGGTCACGGCCGGACTCGTCATCGGCGTCGTGGCCATGCTGGCCGCGCCCGCCACCTACGCCGTCTCAGTCCTTGATCCCGATTACTCCGGCAGCTCCTTCGACGCCAACGCCGGACCGGCGTCCGGCTCCTTCTGAGGTGAGCCGGTTGTCGTTCTCATCGTCTGCGGAAGACTCCGCCGGCCGGAAAGGAAATCTGCAGATGCAGGAATCGCTCGACTCCACCGAGGTGCACCGTCGTTTCCAGCTGATCGCCAACGGACCCGCGCTGTTCAACGCGGTGGTGTCCGGGATCGAGTTGGACATCTTCGACTTCCTCGCCGAGAAGGACGGTGCCGACGCGGCTGAACTCGGTGCCTTCACCGGCCTGGAGCCGCACAAGCTCCGGGTGCTGATGCTCGCGCTGGCCACCACCGGCCTGATCGAGAAGCGCGGCGTCGACTTCGTGAACCACCCCGTCGCGACCGAACTGCTCGCCGCGAGCGGACCGGAAAGCTGGCGGCACATCCTGCTCAGCTGGAAGACCATCTACTACCCCGCGTTCGCCCGGATGACCTCCGCGCTGCGCGCCGGCACCAACGAGGCCCTCGACGCCCTCGACGGCCCCGGCGACACGCTGTACGCCCGGCTCGGCAACGACCCGGAGAAGGCCAGGATCTTCTACACGGCGATGTCGGCGTTCTCGCTGCAGACGATGCCGGGACTGCTGGAGCACATCGACGTCAAGTCGTCGCGGCACCTGCTCGACGTCGGCGGCGGTGACGGCACCACGGCGGCGGCGCTGCTCAAGGCCAACCCCGGCCTCAAGGCCACCCTGCTCGACCTGCCGAGCAGCGTGGCACTGGCCGAACAGCGCGTGCCCGCCGAGATCGTCGACAGGCTCACCCTGCACCCGGCCGACCTGCTGACCGACCCGTTCCCCACCGATACCGACCACGCCCTGTTCAGCCACGTCCTGGACACCTTCACGGCCGAGCAGTCGGTCATGTTGCTGGCCAAGGCGTACGAGGTACTGCCGTCCGGCGCGAAGATCTCGATCTACGGTTTCGCGGCCGCGGACGACGAGACCGGCGGCCCGCTCTCCGCGCGGCTTTCCCTGTACCTCAACATTCTGGCCACCGGACGCGGAATGGCCTGGCCGCAGGCCGAGGCCGCGTCCTGGCTGAAGTCGGTCGGCTGCGTCGACGTCCGCTCGGTCGAGCTGCCGTTCGAACACGCTTTGGTGACCGGCACGAAGCCCTGACACAAGGTCCGTGAAGGCCTCCTTCCCTACTCTCAAGGTAGGGAAGGAGGCCTTCACGGACTTCTCCGCCCACACGAAAAGAGCCCCTGGCCGCGATCGCGGCCAGGGGCTCTCGTCATGAAAAGGTCAGGGAAGCCGCGGAACAATCAGTGCGGCAAGCCGCGCGACACCCTCTTCGATCAATTCCGGCGTGAGCAGGCTGATCGAAAGCCGGAGCTGGTGGAATCCGCCCTTTCCGCCATAGAAATGATGCATCGGGGTGAACAGTACACCGTGATCACGTGCCGCGCGTTCCAGCAATTCGTCATCGACGACGAACGGCACGGTGACGGTCACGAAGAATCCGCCCGTCGGCGTGTTCCAGCTGACTCCCTCGCACCCGCCGAGCCTGCGCTTCAATTCGCCCAGCGTGAGGTGCAGATTGCGCTGGTAAATGGAGATTTCCCGGGTGTTCGCCTTGGTGAGGCTGAAATCGTTGAGCAGGAGCTTTCCGGCGATCACCGCCTGGGCGATGGGGGAGGTGTTCACCGTGAGCATGCCCTTGAGCTTCGAAAGCTGGTCGGCGAACAGGCCGCCACCGGCCATCCGCTGGTCCGCCACCGCGTAGCCGACCCGGGCGCCGGGCATGCCGGTTTTGGCGAAGGAACCGAGGTAGACCACCGACCCCGACCGGTCGAGGGACTTCAGCGAGGGCAGCCGCTCGGATCCGAACAATCCGTACGCGTTGTCCTCCAGGAGCAGGATGCCGTGTGCCTCGGCGACGTCGAGAAGACGGTGCCGCGAGGGCAGATCCATGCTGGTGCCGGTGGGATTCGCAAAGTTCGGGGTCACGTAACAGGCCCGGACCCGCTTGCCCTGTTCGTCGGCCCTTTTCAGCTGGAGCACGAGGTCTTCGGGGTCGATGCCGTTCTCGGTGGACCGGACCGGCCAGACGGGGGTGTCGGTGAGCAGCGCCGCCCCGGTCAGGCCGACGTAGGTGGGCGCGGGGGCGAGCAGCACGTCCCGTTCGCCCGCCCGCAGCGTGCGGAGGACGAGGAACATGGCTTCCTGGGCGCCGACGGTGACGACCACCGATTCGGGGGCGGCGTCGATGTTCTCGTCTTCGGCGAGATTCCGGGCGATGAGATCGGCGATGACGCCTTTGGTGGTGCCGTATTGGAAGAGGGTGCGGGTGACCCCGGCCTCGTCCAGTTTCCGGTCGCGCCGGAGATGGTCGCAATAGGCGTCGATGTACTGGTGGATGAGGCTGATGTCGAAGAACTCTTCGTACGGCCGGCCTGCCGCCATGGAAATGGCCACAGGGTATTCGTCGATCAGCTCGTTGAGCAGATTCATCGACGAGATGGCCGGATCGGTGAGCGATCCGTGCAGCGTTTCCACGTTCAAGTGGGTGGACAGACCGTTTGAATCCATGAATACTAGGATTTCCATCCGCCGTTGAGGTGTCAAGAACAGTCCGTGGACGCCGGGACTATTCCCGGTTTTGCCCGACTGTCCATCGCCGAATCCTCCAGACACTCGTTCCCTGAAGGTACGGTCGACTCCGTGCCACCGCACCTGGGGAGGACGGAACCGTTGAGGGGAAACACTTCCGGCGGCCTCACCACCGAATCGCGGCGTAGCAGCCACACTCCCGGAGGAGCATCATGCTGATGACAACCGAGAACGGGATCCGGTTGTCCTACAACGATTGTGGTGACGGTCCGCCGGTACTGCTGCTGACCGGCACCGGGGCGCCGAGTTCGGTGTGGGACCTGCATCAGGTACCCGTGCTCCGCGCCGCCGGTTTCCGGGTGATCACCATGGACAACCGCGGGATCCCGCCGAGCGACGAAGGCGCCGACGGCTTCACCGTCGATGATCTCGTCGAGGATGTCGCCGCCCTGATCGACTATCTCGACGCCATGCCGTGCCGCGTGATCGGCACGTCGATGGGTTCGTACATCGCGCAAGAACTGGCGCTGGCCCATCCGGAGCTGCTGAACTCGGTCCTGCTGATGGCCGCCTGCGGCAAGAGCAGTCTCGTGCAGAAGGTGCTCGCCGAAGGCGAAGCGAAGCTGATCGAACTGGGCATCGAATTGCCACCGGACTTCCTCGCCGCCACGCGCGCCCTGCACAACCTGGGGCCCGCGACGCTCGCCGACGACGACCTCACCGGAGACTGGCTCGACCTGTTCGCCGCGTCGGGAACCTGGGGGCCGGGTGTCCGGTCGCAACTACTGCTGAGCGCGTTGCCCGATCGCCTCGACGCCTACGGCTCGATCAAGGTGCCCTGCCACGTCGTCTCGTTCGAGCGGGATCTCGTGGCGCCGCCGGAAGCCGGGCGGGAGCTGGCCGCCGCGATCCCCGGGGCGACGCATCGCACGGTTCCCGGCTGCGGGCATTTCGGCTACCTGGAGAACCCGGAAGCGGTGAACCGCGAGCTGCTCCGGTTCCTCCGCACCGAGTCCCGCGAGACACTGGGAGAGACCGCATGACCGCCCTTTCGGCAGCCACGACGCCGGCCCTGTTCGAGGCGACCGCAGCCGTCCTGCCGGACAGGCCCGCGGTGGCGATGGACACCACCACACTCACCTACGCCGAGTTGAACGGCGAAGCCAACCGGCTCGCCCGCCGTCTCGTCGCGCACGGGGTCGGCCCGGAGCGGCTGGTCGCGCTGGCGATGCCGAGGTCGATCGAGTTCGTGATCGCGATCCTGGCCGTGCACAAGGCCGGCGCCGCGTACGTGCCCGTCGATCCGGACTATCCGGAGGAACGCAAGCGTCAGATGCTGGACGACACGGCGGCGCACTGCCTGCTGTGCCTGCCGGGTCAGGACGTGACCGGTGCGCCCGTCGTCCTGAGCGTGGCGCGGGAGCCGGGGCAGTCCGAGCCGAACCT
The DNA here is from genome assembly GCF_046549075.1 of Amycolatopsis sp. lyj-84. Taxonomy (NCBI): domain Bacteria; kingdom Bacillati; phylum Actinomycetota; class Actinomycetes; order Pseudonocardiales; family Pseudonocardiaceae; genus Amycolatopsis; species Amycolatopsis sp. lyj-84. Next base: position 286,119 of record NZ_JAJPWO010000010.1, on the reverse strand, counting down.
GGACGACCAGGACAGGCTCAGCCCGCTGCGTTCCGACCACCCCGCGTACGTCATCTACACCTCGGGGTCCACGGGACGGCCGAAGGGCGTGCTGGTCACGCACCGCGGGATCCCGAACCTGGCCGACGACTACGTGCGCCGCCAGAAGCTGGTGCCGGAGAGCAGGTTGCTGGCCTTCGCGTCGCCCAGTTTCGACGCCGCGGTCGCCGAGTTCTGGCCGATCTGGCAGGCCGGTGGCTGTCTGGTGCTGGCTTCCGCGCCGGACCTCGTTCCCGGCGAACCGCTCGCCCGGCTGGTCCGCGATCAGGGCATCACCCATGTCACGTTGCCGCCGTCCGCGCTGGCACCGCTGGAGGAGGCGGGCGGCCTGCCCGCCGGGTTGACCCTCTTGGTCGCCGGTGAGGCGTGCCCGGCCCCGGTCGCGAAACGCTGGGCCGTGGACCGCGTGATGATCAACGCCTACGGCCCGACCGAGGTCACCGTCGCGGTGACCGCGAGCGAGCCGCTGACCGGGGAGGACACCCCGCCGATCGGCAGGCCGATCACCGGTGTCCGCACCTACGTGTTGGACGAACTGCTGCGCCCCGTCCCGGACGGGGACGTGGGTGAGCTGTACACGGTGGGCCCCGGTCTCGCCCGCGGTTACCTGCGAAGACCAGCCGCGACCGCGGAGCGGTTCCTGCCGGACCCGTTCGGCGGCCCGGGTGAGCGCATGTACCGCACCGGCGACAGGGTCCGGACGCGTTCGGACGGCCAGTTCGTCTTCGTCGGCCGCGTCGACGACCAGCTGAAGGTCCGCGGCCACCGGATCGAACCCGGCGAGGTCGAGTCCGCCCTGCTCGCGGTGGACGGGGTGGCCCAGGCGGTGGTGACCGAGCACGAGAACAGGCTCGTCGCCTACGTGGTCGGCATCGCCGGCGCGCGTGTCCCGGCCGAAGATCTCTTGCCCCCGCTGCGAAAGCAGCTGCCCGGCTATCTGGTGCCCGACGTGGTCGTCAGCTTGCCGAGCCTGCCGGTCTCGCCGAACGGCAAGATCGACCGCGTCGCCCTGCCCACTCCCGAAGAGGAGCACGCCGGGCGCGCGGCGGGACGGGCACCGCTCACGCCCACGGAGATCATCCTCGCCGAGTTGTTCGCGGAAGTGCTCGGCGTCAGCAGCGTCGGCGTCGAGGACAGTTTCTTCGAGATCGGCGGCCATTCCCTGCTCGCGACCCGGCTGGTGAGCCGGATCCGTGAACGGCTGAAGATCCGGCTGAGGGTGCAGGCCTTCTTCGACGCGCCGACGGTGGCGCGGCTCGCCAAGGTGCTCGACGGCGCACTCACCTGACCTGGAGATCATTCATGCAGACGACGGCAGCCGTCGATCTCGGCAATCCCGATCTGTACACGACCTTGGACCGCCACGCCCGCTGGCGCGAGCTCGCGCTGGAAGACGCGATGGTGTGGAGCGAGCCGGGCAGTTCGCCCACCGGTTTCTGGTCCGTGTTCTCGCATCGGGCGTGCGCCGCGGTGCTCGGGCCTTCCGCCCCGTTCACCTCCGAATACGGGATGATGATCGGGTTCGACCGCGACCATCCCGACAACTCGGGTGGCCAGATGATGGTCGTCTCCGAACAGGACCAGCACCGCAAGCTGCGCAAGCTGGTCGGGCCGCTGCTCTCGAGGGCGTCCGCGCGGCAACTCGCGGAGCGGGTGCGGGCAGAGGTCCGCGGCGTGCTCGACGAAGTGCTCGACGGCGAAGTGTGCGACGTGGCCGCCGCGATCGGCCCGCGTATTCCCGCCGCGGTCGTCTGCGAAATCCTCGGTGTTCCCGCGGCGGACGAGGACATGCTCATCGACCTCACCAATCACGCGTTCGGTGGTGAGGACGAATTGTTCGACGGGATGACGCCGAGGCAGGCGCATACCGAGATCCTCGTCTATTTCGACGAACTGATCACCGCACGACGGGCGAGCCCTGGCGAAGACCTCGTCAGCACGCTCCTGACCGATGACGAACTCACGGTCGACGACGTGGTGCTCAACTGCGACAACGTGTTGATCGGCGGCAACGAGACCACCCGGCACGCGATCACCGGCGCGGTGCACGCTTTCGCCACGGTGCCGGGACTTCTGGACCAGGTGCGCGACGGGAGCGCGGACGTCGACACCGTCGTGGACGAGGTGCTGCGCTGGACCTCGCCCGCGATGCACGTGCTCCGGGTGTCGACGGCCGAGGTCACCGTCAACGGCCGCGACCTGCCCGCCGGTGCGCCGGTGGTCGCGTGGCTGCCCGCCGCGAACCGGGATCCCGCCGTGTTCGAAGACCCCGACACGTTCTTGCCCGGCCGGAAACCCAATCGGCACATCGCTTTCGGGCACGGCATGCATCACTGCCTGGGGTCCGCGCTCGCGCGGATCGAGCTGGCGGTCGTGCTGCGCGAGGTGGCCGAAAGGGTGTCGCGGGTGGAGCTGGTGAAGGAACCCGCCTGGTTGCGCGCGGTCGTCGTGCAGGGATACCGGGAGCTCCCGGTGCGGTTCACCGGGCGGTGACTATCAGTCCTAAGTGGACTCCTGGCGCAGAAGTGTCAAGCGGACACCATTGATGCCGAATTGCCATGGAGCCATCCTGTAAACGAGCAGCGAATCTATTTCACGGAGGAATATCGTGACTCCCAGCATGCAGAAGTTCGAGATCGACTACGTGGAAATGTACGTCCCGAATCTCGAGGTGGCCGCGTCCGGCTGGATGGACAAGTACGGTTTCGCCGTCGACGGCACGGACCGCTCGGAGGACCACCGGAGCATCACGCTGCGGCAGGGCCCGATCAGACTGATCCTCACCGAGCCGACGTCGGACCGGCACCCGGCGGCGACGTACCTGCAGACCCACGGTGAGGGCGTGGCCGACATCGCGCTGCGCACTCCGGACGTGGCCGCCGCCTTCGAGGCCGCGGTGAAGGCGGGCGCGGAGGCCATCCGCGAGCCGGGCGAGCGTGCGGACGCGGTCGTCACGGCCACCGTCGGCGGTTTCGGCGACGTCGTGCACACCCTGATCCAGCGCGAAGAGGCCCCCGACTCCAAGGAAATCCCCCGCGGACGGGGCGGCGTGGACCTGCTCGCGATCGATCACTTCGCGGTCTGCCTGAACGCGGGCGACCTCGGCCCCACGGTGGCGTACTACGAGCGCACCCTCGGGTTCAAGCAGATCTTCGAAGAGCACATCGTGGTCGGTGCCCAGGCGATGAACTCCACCGTCGTGCAGAGCGCGTCGGGCGAGGTCACCCTCACGCTGATCGAGCCGGACAAGACCGCCGACCCCGGCCAGATCGACGACTTCATCAAGGAGCACCACGGTTCGGGCGTCCAGCACATCGCCTTCACCAGTGCGGACGCCGTCCGCGCGGTCAAGGAGCTTTCCTCGCGAGGGGTGGACTTCCTGAAGACCCCGGACACCTATTACGACCTGCTCGGCGAGCGCATCGAACTGGAGACGCACTCGCTGGACGATCTGCGGGAGACGAAGCTGCTCGCCGACGAGGACCACGGCGGCCAGCTGTTCCAGATCTTCACCGCCTCCACGCATCCGCGGAAGACCATCTTCTTCGAGATCATCGAGCGGCAGGGTGCCGGCACCTTCGGCAGCTCCAACATCAAGGCCCTGTACGAGGCCGTGGAACTGGAACGGACCGGGCAGAGCAAGCTCGGCCCCGTTCGGCGATGACCCACCACCTCTGCCTGGACGACCTCGAACGTGCCGCCCGCGAAGTCCTCCCCGGCGAGATCTGGGATTTCCTCGCCGGGGGCAGCGGCACCGAGGCGTCGCTGGAGGCCAACCGCGCCGCGCTCGAGCGGATCTTCGTGATCCCCCGAGTGCTGCGCGAGGTGGCCGAAAGCACCACCGAGGCCGAGGTGCTCGGCCGGCGTGCCGCGCTGCCGATGGCGGTCGCGCCGGTCGCGTACCAGCGGTTGTTCCACCCCGAGGGGGAACTCGCCGCGGCACGCGCGGCGCGGGACGCCGGTGTTCCGTACACCATCTGCACCCTGAGCAGTGTTCCGCTGGAGGAGATCGCGGCCGTCGGTGGGCGGCCGTGGTTCCAGCTGTACTGGCTGCGCGACGAGAAACGATCACTGGAACTCGTCCGCCGCGCGGAGGACGCCGGCTGCGAGGCGATCGTGTTCACCGTCGACGTGCCGTGGATGGGGCGACGGCTGCGGGACATGCGCAACGGCTTCGCGTTGCCGGAATCGGTGACGGCGGCCAACTTCGACGCCGGAACGGCCGCGCACAGCCGGGCGGGCGGGCAGTCGGCGGTGGCCGAGCACACCGCGCGCGAGTTCGCCCCGGCCACTTGGGAATCCGTGGAGGCGGTCCGTGCGCAGACGGACCTTCCCGTGGTGCTCAAGGGGATTCTCGCGGTCGAGGACGCCACTCGCGCCGTCGACGCGGGGGTCGCCGGGATCGTGGTGTCCAACCACGGAGGCCGTCAGTTGGACGGTGCCGTACCAGGACTCGAAATGCTGGGCGAGATCGCCGCGACGGTCTCCGGGGGCTGCGAAGTGTTGCTGGACGGGGGAATCCGGAGTGGCGGGGACATCCTGAAGGCAGCCGCCCTCGGGGCGTCGTCCGTCCTGATCGGACGGCCGGTGATGTGGGGGCTGGCCGCGGCGGGGGAGCAGGGCGCGCGGCAGGTGCTCGACCTGCTCGCCGAAGAACTCCGGAACGCACTGGGCCTGGCGGGCTGCGACTCGATGGGCGCGGCCCGCCGTCTGGGCACCAGGGCCCCCGGCTACGACCCGAGAACGGCGCGACGGTCATGACAAGGAGTCCTCTGATGCTGCCTTGCCTCATCCCGCGAAACGCGGTGCGTCCCCGTGACGACCGCGACCACGCGGACCGCGTCGCGCTGTCGGCCGCGACCACCGACGGCGTGCACATGCGGACCGAGGACGTCCGCGCCTGGATCGCCGAACGCCGTGAGGCCAACGTCTTCCACGTCGAACGCATCCCGTTCGCGGATCTGGACCAGTGGTGGTTCGAGGGCGTGACCGGCAATCTCGTGCACAGCAGCGGACGGTTCTTCACCATCGAGGGCCTGCACGTCGTCGAGCACGACGGCCCGCACGGCGACGGCCCTTACCGCGAGTGGCAGCAGCCGGTCATCAAACAGCCGGAAGTGGGCATCCTCGGCATTCTGGCCAAGGAGTTCGACGGTGTCCTGCATTTCCTGATGCAGGCCAAAATGGAGCCGGGGAACCCCAACCTGGTGCAGCTCTCGCCGACCGTGCAGGCCACCCGCAGCAACTACACCAAGGCGCACGGCGGGACGAACGTCAAACTGATCGAGTACTTCGCGCCGCCCGACCCCGAGCGGGTCATCGTCGACGTCCTCCAGGCGGAGCAAGGCTCGTGGTTCTTCCAGAAGTCCAATCGCAACATGATCGTCGAGACCGTCGACGACGTGCCGATGGGGGACGACTTCTGCTGGCTCACCCTCGGCCAGATCGCGGAGCTGATGCACGAGGACGAGACGATCAACATGAACGCCAGGAGCGTGTTGTCGTGTCTTCCTTACCACGACACGGCTTCCGGCGCGTTGTTCTCCGACGTCCAGCTCCTTTCGTGGTTCACGAACGAGCGATCGCGCCACGACGTGCGTGCCCGCCGCATCCCGCTCACGGACGTCTGCGACTGGAAGCAGGGCGTGGAAGCGATCGAGCACGAGGACGGCCGCTATTTCAAGGTCCTCGCCGTGGCCGTGAAGGGCAGCAACCGCGAGAAGATCAGCTGGACCCAGCCGTTGCTCGAATCCGTCGGGATGGGTGTCGTCGCGTTCCTGGTGCGCGAGATCGACGGCGTGCCGCACGTGCTGGTGCACGCCCGCGCCGACGGCGGTTTCCTGGACACCGTCGAGCTGGCCCCGACCGTCCAGTGCACGCCCCACAACTACGCGCATCTGCCCGCGGAGAGCAGGCCGCCGTTCCTCGACTTCGTCCTGGACGCCCCGCGGTCGCGGATCCGTTACGAGGCGATACATTCCGAAGAAGGCGGCCGGTTCCTCAACGCGAGGGCCCGCTATCTCGCGATCGAGGCGGACGAAGCGGCCGAGACCCCGCCCGGCTTCGCCTGGGTCACCCCGGCCCAGCTCACCGCGCTCACCCGGCACGGGCACTACGTCAACGTCGAGGCCCGCACGCTTCTCGCCTGCCTCAACGCCGCTACCGCACAGCCTCAAGCCCAGTCTCAAGGAGTCGCCTGACATGAAGCTGATCACCGTCCTCGGCGCGTCGGGCTTCGTGGGCTCGGCCGTCACTCGCGCGCTGGCGCGGCAGCCGATCCGGCTGCGCGCGGTGGCGCGCAGGCGGTTCACCCCCGAACCCGGTCGAGCCGAAACGACCGTCGTCACCGCCGATCTCACCGACCGTGCCGCGCTCGCCGACGCGGTCGCGGGATCGGACGCGGTGGTGTACCTGCTCCTGGCGGACGGTGGCTGGCGGGCGGCCGAGACCGAAGAAGCCGAACGCGTGAACCTCGGCGTGATGCGGGACCTCGTCGACGTCCTCGGCGACGCGGGCGGACCGCCCCCGCTGGTGGTGTACGGCGGTGCCGCTTCGCAGGTCGGCGTGCCCCCTCGGGAGCCGCTCGACGGGAGTGAGCACGACGAGCCGGCGACCCCGTACGACAAGCAGAAGCTCGCGGCGGAACAGGTCCTCAAGAAGGCCACGGCCGACGGCGTGGTGCGCGGGTTGAGCCTGCGCCTGCCCACGGTGTTCGGCGAGACCGCGACAGCGGGGGCGAACCACGACCGCGGGGTCGTGTCCGCCATGGCCCGGCGAGCGCTCGAAGGCCAGGACCTCACCATCTGGGGTGACGGCACCGTGCGCCGCGACCTGGTCCACGTCGAGGACATCGCGGCGGCCTTCACCGCGGCACTGGCGAATCCGGATTCCCTCGTGGGCGGCCACTGGCTGCTCGGCGCGGGCCGGGGAGATCAGCTGGGCGAGGTCTTCCGGCTCGTGGCGAAGGAAATGGCCGCGCAGACCGGGCAGAACCCGGTGGAGGTGACGTGCGTGGAACCCCCGTCGCACGCGCCCGCGACGGATCTTCGCAGCGTCACCATCGATTCCACCCCGTTCCGGGCGATCACCGGCTGGCGCCCGGAGATCTCACTGCCCGAAGGAGTGCGTCGCACCGTCGCCGCATTGACGACATCAGTTCACGGAAAGGCTCGCTCATGACCACGCGTGTTTGGGACTACCTGGCCGAATACGAGACCGAGCGGCTCGACCTGCTGGACGCGGTCGAGACGGTCTTCAACTCGGGGCAGCTCGTGCTCGGCGCGAGCCTGCGCGGGTTCGAGTCGGAATTCGCCGCGTACCACGGGGTCGACCACTGCGCCGGTCTCGACAACGGGACGAACGCGATCAAGATCGGCCTGCAGGCGCTGGGCATCCGGCCGGGCGACGAGGTGATCACGGTGTCGAACACCGCCGCCCCGACCGTGGTCGCCATCGACGGCACGGGCGCCACCCCGGTTTTCGTCGACGTCCGCGAGGACGACTTCCTGATGGACACCGGCCAGGTCGAAGCCGCGATCACCGAGCGCACCAAATGCCTGCTCCCCGTGCACCTGTACGGGCAGTGCGTGGACATGGCGCCGCTGAAGGAACTCGCCGCGAAGCACGGACTGTCCATTCTGGAGGATTGCGCCCAGGCGCACGGGGCCCGGCAGCACGGCAAGATCGCGGGCTCGACCGGCGACGCGGCCGCCTTCTCCTTCTATCCCACCAAGGTGCTCGGCGCGTACGGCGACGGCGGCGCGACCATCACGTCCGACGAAGCCGTGGCGCACAAGCTGCGCCGGCTGCGGTACTACGGCATGGACGAGACGTACTACACCCTGGAGACGCCTGCCCACAACAGCCGTCTGGACGAGGTGCAGGCCGAGATCCTGCGGCGCAAGCTCAGGCGCCTCGACGAGTACACGGCCGCCCGCCGGGCCGTCGCCCAGCGTTATGTCGAGGGCCTCGGTGACACCGACTTGAAGCTGCCTCAGACCGTCCCCGGCAACGAGCACGTGTACTACGTGTACGTGGTGCGGCACCCGCGTCGTGACGACATCCTCGAACGCCTCAAGGCGTACGACATCCACTTGAACATCAGCTACCCGTGGCCGGTGCACACCATGACCGGATTCGCCCACCTCGGCTACGAGAAGGGTTCGCTCCCGGTCACCGAGAAACTGGCGGGCGAGATCTTCTCGCTGCCGATGTACCCCGCGCTTTCCGTCGACCTGCAGGACAAGGTCATCCACGCGGTCCGCGAAGTGCTGTCCACCCTCTGACCACACCGAGCACAGGAGCAAGCCGTGCAAGCACGCAAACTCGCCGTCGAAGGCGCGATCGAGTTCACCCCGCGCGTCTTCCCCGACGACCGGGGCCGGTTCCTCTCGCCGTTCCAGGAAGAGGCCTTCACCGAGGCCCACGGCAGCCCGCTTTTCCGGGTGGCGCAGACGAATCACAGCGTGTCCAAACGCGGCGTGGTGCGGGGCGTCCACTACACCGTGACACCCCCGGGCGTCGCGAAGTACGTCTACTGCGCACGCGGAAAGGCCCTGGACATCGTCATCGACATCCGGGTCGGCTCGCCCACCTTCGGCAAGGTCGACGCGGTCCTGATGGACCAGGAACACCACCGCACGATGTACTTCCCCGTCGGGGTCGGTCACGCGTTCGTGGCGCTCGAGGACGACACCGTCATGTCGTACATGCTCTCCGGAAGCTATGTGGCGGAACAGGAACTCGCGCTCTCGGCGCTGGATCCGGCGCTGAACCTGCCCATCGACGACGGCATCGACCCGATCGTGTCCGACCGGGACCGGGTCGCCCTCACCCTCGCCGAGGCGGAACAGCAAGGGCTGCTTCCGGACTACGCCACCAGCGTCGAGCTCGAGCGGCAGTTGTCCGGAGTTCCGCTCTCCGCCTGATTTTCGTCCTCCGCCGAGACTTGCGCCGGCGATCGCCATCACGGAACCCGACACCGTGATGGCGATCGTCGGCGTTTGTCGTGCCCGTGAGGGGAAGGGGTGAAGGTGGTGGGTGGGTCCGGTTGGTCGTGAGTGGCGATTCGGGTGTCGTGCACGGCCGCCATCCCGGTGTCGCGAAAGCCACTTTCGGGACGTCTGGTGTCCCGAAAGTGGCTTTCGCGACACCCGGGCTGGCTGGCGCGGCCCCCACGAGACTCGACCCACCACGCCACTGCCGCTCTGGCTCGCCCCCGCAGTACATGAAGGCCCCCTTCCTTGCGCCTAGGTACAGGAAGGGGGCCTTCATGTACTCGGGAAAGGGGACCTTTGCGCGCCGCCGCCCGTGACTGCCGGGGCTGGCGGGTGTTACTGAGGCTGCGGAGGCGATCACGTAGTCCGTGAAGGCCTCCTTCCCTACCTTCAGGGTAGGCAAGGAGGCCTTCACGGACCTGCGACCAACTCCAGCCACAACCAGCAGGTACCTAAGACCCCTTCGGCTCTAACCCGAAACGCCACTCACGACCACCCCGCCACCGCCGCTCCTCTCCGGCACCCCCAGACCAAGTTCCGCCCGTGGACCGGATCAAGGGCGAAGATCATAATGATCAAGCTCTCTGAGTAACTGTCCCGTTACTGATCCGATAGGCGAACGCCGGTTCGCCGGGGGAAGGACGCCTCTTGACGACCAAGGGCATTGACGCGCCATCGGAGCTTCCAAGCCCGCCGGAACCGGACCGGTTCGGCTGGGTGAGACGAAACCGGCGATGGCTGCTCGGGCTCGCCGTGTTCGCGCTGCTCGCCCAGATGGCGATAGCGATGATCACGACGGCCGTGGAGCAGTCCCCGACCATCGACGAACCGGTCTACGTCGGCACCGCGGTGGTCTACCTCGACCAGCACAGCCTGCGGTACAACCCCGAACACCCTCCGCTGGGCAAGCTGATCATCGCCGCCGGAGTGGCTTTCACCGACCCGAAGATCGACCCGGCCTTCGACGGTCACGAGTGGGAACTCGGCAAGCACGTCGTTTACGAGGCGGGCAACGATCCGGAACAGCTGATGCTGGCCGCCCGGCTGCCGGTGATCGTGCTGACGCTGTTGTTCGGGCTGGTCGTGTTCGCGTTCGCTTCCGACTTGGCCGGCCGCGCCGGCGGGCTGGTGGCGCTCACCCTGTTCACCTTCTCGCCCGACGTCATCGCGCACGGATCACTGGCCACGCTCGACGTCCCGGTGGCCGGTTTCCTGCTGACGTCGGCCTGGCTGGTGTGGCGTGCGAGAAGCCGTCCCGCCCTCTACCTCCCGCTCGCCGGACTCGCCCTCGGCGCGGCCACGGCCACGAAGGTCCTTTCCCTGGTGGCGGTTCCGGTCCTGGTCCCGCTGGCCGTGCTGTCCGTCTGGCACGCCCGCCGCGCCCGGGGCCTCGACCTGAAGAGCCCGGCCCTGCTGATCGGCCGCGGCCTGCTGGCGTCCGCCGGGATGGCGCTGATCGCGATCGCCGTCGTGTGGGCCTCGTACCTTGTCGTGGATCCGGGCCTGCACTGGGAGACGCCGGAGGGAATGCAACCCCTGCACGGGATGCGGACCCTCGTCGAGTGGTTGCCGTTCCCCCAGCCGTTGAAGGACGGCATGCGGTTCCAGTTCGAACTGGAAGACCACGTGTGGCACAACTTCCTGTTCGGCAGGCATTACACGGGTTCGCTCTGGTACTACGGGCCCGCCGCGCTGCTGGTGAAGACGCCGCTGGGCGCGCTGGCGATTTGGCTGGCGGGCGCCGCCGTGATGCTGTCGGTTCGCCGGTTGCGCCCGGCGGCACCGTATGTGCTCATCCCGACGGCCGTGCTGATGGCCACGGCCATGGTCATCGTCCGCGACAACGGCGTCCGGTACCTGGCCTTCGCGCCGATGTTCCTGGCCGTCGCGGCGGCCGCGGTGGTCGTCCTCCGGCGGCGGTGGGTGAAGGTGGCCGCGACAGTGCTGGTGGTCCTCGCCGCGGTCAGCTCGCTGCTGACGTTCCCTTACTACCTCCCGTATTCCAATATGGCGTTCGGCGGCCCGGCGAACACGCACCGGTACCTGCTCGACTCGAACGTCGACTGGGGCCAGGACCTCGGCCGCCTGGCGGATCGCCTGAAGGAGAGCTACCCGGGCGAGCGGACCTGGCTCGTCTACCAGGGCAGCGCACTCCCGTCCTACTACGGCATCGACGCCGCCGACCCGTTCAGGGTGCCCGTGGACGAGGTGCACGGGCTGCTCGCGGTGTCGGACTCCGCGATTCTCGGGGACTATGACGACAGTTCGGGCGGAGGCGGCGGCGTCGGCGGTCTCGGGGGCGGTGAGGTCTCCGGGGTTTCCGGTGCCACCGGCCGGCTGGCCGCGCTGCTCGACAGCAGCACGCCGATCGACACGGTGGGCCACTCCATCACGATCTACCGGCGGCCGTAGGGCACGCCGTCAGTCCACTTGAGACGTTCCGTCGGCGGTCATTCGTCCGAATCGTTCGTCCGTAACCAAAATCCGGCTGGGAACGGGCCTTGGACGATTGACCGCCGAGTTCGGCGAAGCCTAATTTCAGGAATGTTCACTCGAGATCCGCGAAAGGTGAGATCGATGCCCGCTGCGCAGTTCAAGCAGCTGTTCCGTAGCAAGCTGAGAACATGGGGGTGGATGTACCGATGACTGCCATTGCCGAACCGGCCGAGGACCTTTCCGTTTTCACCGGGCTGACCGAGATCACCAGGTTCGCCGGGGTGGGGACCGCCGTGTCCGCGTCGTCCTACTCGCAATCCGAACTCCTCGAAATCCTCGACGTCGAGGATCCGAAGATCCGGTCGATCTTCCTGAACAGCGCGATCGACCGGCGCTTCCTCACACTTCCGCCGGAGGGTCCCGGCGGGCAGCGAGTCTCGGAACCGCAGGGCGATCTGCTGGACAAGCACAAGAAACTCGCGGTCGACATGGGATGCCGGGCGCTCGAGGCCTGCCTGAAGTCGGCGGGAGCGACGCTTTCGGACCTGCGTCACCTGTGCTGTGTCACCTCGACCGGTTTCCTGACCCCCGGCCTCAGCGCGTTGATCATCCGCGAACTGGGGATCGACCCGCACTGCAGCCGTTCGGACATCGTGGGCATGGGCTGCAACGCGGGCCTGAACGCGCTCAACGTGGTCTCGGGCTGGTCCGCGGCACATCCTGGTGAGCTCGGCGTCGTCCTGTGCAGCGAAGCGTGTTCCGCCGCTTACGCCCTCGACGGCACCATGCGGACCGCGGTGGTCAACAGCCTCTTCGGCGACGGATCGGCGGCCCTCGCGGTCATCTCCGGCGACGGCCGGGTGCCCGGCCCGCGGGTCCTGAAGTTCGCGAGCTACATCATCACCGACGCGGTCGCGGCGATGCGCTACGACTGGGATCGCGAGCAGGACCGGTTCAGCTTCTTCCTCGACCCGCAGATTCCTTACGTCGTGGGCGCGCACGCCGAGATCGTGATCGACAGGCTGCTGTCCGGTACGGGGCTGCGCCGCAGCGACATCGGCCATTGGCTGGTGCACTCCGGCGGCAAGAAGGTGGTCGACGCGGTCGTCGTCAATCTCGGCCTGAGCCGGCACGACGTCCGCCACACCACCGGAGTGCTCCGCGACTACGGAAACCTCTCCAGCGGCTCCTTCCTCTTCTCCTACGAGCGGCTCGCCGACGAGGACGTCACCCGTCCCGGGGACTACGGCGTGCTCATGACCATGGGGCCTGGCTCCACGATTGAAATGGCGCTTATTCAATGGTGACGCGTAACGAAGTGAACGGCGAACTGGTGCTGCGTTTCGACGGGGCCCGGCCGCTGTCGGCCGCGGCGGTCGAGGAGATCGACGCGCTCTGCGATCGCGCCGAAGACCACCGGGGAACGGGACCGGTCACCATCCACGTCACGGGCGCCCCGCCCGCGGGCTGGGCGAATGGACTCGCCGTCGGCCTGGTCAACAAGTGGGAACGGGTCGTGCGCCGGTTCGAACGGCTCGGCAGGCTCACGGTCGCGGTGGCGTCGGGGGAGTGCGCCGGAATGGCGCTGGACCTCCTTCTCGCCGCCGACGTCCGGATCGCCGAGCCGGGCACGCGGCTGCGGCTCACGTGGGTCGGCGGCGGCGCCTGGCCGGGGATGACGATCTACCGGCTCACCCAGCAGGCCGGTGCGGCGGGGATCCGGCGGGCCGTGCTGCTGGGAACGCCGATCGAGACCGCTCGCGCGCTCGCCCTCAACCTCGTCGACGAGGTGACCGCGGACCCGGCGGAGACGCTGGCCGGGCTCGCCGATGCCACGGACGGCGCGGAGACGGCGATCCGCCGTCAGCTGATCTTCGAAGCGGGCTCGACTACCTTCGAGGAGGCGCTCGGCGCTCACCTGGCCGCGGCGGACCGGGCGTTGCGACGGGAAGCCAAGTCGTGACAACGGATTCCGTGACTCTGCCGCCAGGGCTCGATCTTCGGGCCCTGGCGGGGGAGGCCCACCGGGTCGACGACGGCGTCCGGGCGATGCGCGCGGACTTCATGGAGGCGCATGCCGAGGAGATCTACGCCGAGCTCACCGACGGCCGGACCCGGTACCTGCGCATCGACGAACTCGTCAATGCCGCCGCCCTCGCCTTTCCCGGCCTGGTGCCGACGGAAGCGCAGATGGCGGCCGAGCGCTCGCGGCCACAGGCGGAGAAGGAAGGGCGCGAGATCGACCAGGGCATCTTCCTGCGCGGGATCCTGCGTGCCCCGAAGGCCGGTCCGCATCTGCTCGACGCCATGCTCCGGCCCACTTCCCGGGCGTTGCGGTTGCTGCCCGAATTCGTCGAGACCGGCGTCCTGCAGATGGAAGCCGTCCGGCTGGAACGCCGCGACGGCGTCGCACACCTGACCCTGTGCCGGGACGACTGTCTGAACGCCGAGGACGCGCAACAGGTCGACGACATGGAGACCGCGGTCGACCTGGTGCTGCTCGATCCGTCCGTCCGGGTGGCGCTGCTGCGGGGCGGCGTGATGAGCCACCCCCGGTACCGGGGCCGCCGGGTGTTCTGCGCGGGGATCAACCTCAAGAAGCTGAGCGCCGGCGAAATCCCGCTCGTCGACTTCCTGCTGCGGCGGGAAATGGGCTACATCCAGAAGATCTTCCGCGGCCTGTACACCGACGGCTCGTGGCACTCGCGGTTGACCGCCAAGCCGTGGATGGCGGCCGTCGATTCCTTCGCGATCGGTGGGGGGACTCAGCTCCTCCTGGTCTTCGACCACGTGCTGGCGGCGTCCGACGCGTACCTCAGCCTCCCCGCGGCGAAGGAGGGGATCATCCCCGGCGTCTCGAACTTCCGGCTTTCCCGGATCGCCGGGCCGCGGGTGGCCCGGCAGGTGATCCTCGGCGGACGCCGGATCCAGGCGGCCGAGCCGGACGCCCGGTCGATCGTCGACGAGGTCGTCCCGCCGGAGCAGATGGACGTGGCGATCGAGGGCGCACTGGCCCGTCTCGACGGAGAAGCGGTGGTGGCCAACCGGCGCATGCTGAACCTCGCCGAGGAACCGCCGGAGGAATTCCGCCGGTACATCGCCGAGTTCGCGTTGCAGCAGGCGTTGCGCATCTACGGCGCGGATGTGATCGGCAAGGTGGGCGGCTTCGCGGTGGGGTCGCGATGAGCGAAACCCGGGTGCGGTACGAGAAAAAGGACCACGTCGCCCACGTGACGATGGACCGGCCCGACGTGCTGAACGCGATGGACCGGCGGATGCACACGGAACTCGCCGGGATCTGGGACGACGTCGAGGCCGACGACGACATCAGGGCGGTGGTCCTGACCGGCGCGGGGGACCGCGCGTTCTCCGTCGGCCAGGACCTCAAGGAACGCGCGCGGCTGACCGAAGCGGGCGTGGAGCCCTCGACGTTCGGCAGTGGCGGTCAGCCGGGTCATCCCCGGCTCACCGATCGGTTCACGTTGTCCAAACCGGTGGTCGCCAGGGTGCACGGATACGCGCTGGGCGGCGGTTTCGAGCTGATGCTCGCCTGCGACATCGTCGTCGCCTCCGAGGACGCGGTGTTCGCCCTGCCGGAGGTCCGGCTCGGATTGATCGCCGGCGCGGGCGGGGTTTTCCGGCTGCCGCGGCAGTTGCCGCAGAAGGTGGCGATGGGGTATTTGCTGACCGGGCGCCGGATGGACGCGGCGACGGCGCTTCGCCACGGACTGGTGAACGAGGTCGTCCCGGTGTCCGAACTGGATCGGTGCGTCGCCGAATGGACGGACGATCTCGTCCGTGCCGCCCCGCTTTCGGTCCGTGCCATCAAGGAGGCCGCACTGCGGTCGCTCGACCTCCCGCTCGAAGAAGCGTTCACCGCCTCGTATCCGTGGGAAGAACGCCGCAGACGGAGCGCGGACGCGAGCGAGGGCGCCCGTGCCTTCGCCGAGAAAAGGGATCCGATCTGGACGGGCCGGTAAAGTGCGGACGGCGCGCGG
Source organism: Amycolatopsis sp. lyj-84 (assembly GCF_046549075.1). Taxonomy (NCBI): domain Bacteria; kingdom Bacillati; phylum Actinomycetota; class Actinomycetes; order Pseudonocardiales; family Pseudonocardiaceae; genus Amycolatopsis; species Amycolatopsis sp. lyj-84. The sequence goes on along the minus strand of NZ_JAJPWO010000010.1, from coordinate 270,650 downwards.
AAACAGGGTTGGACAGGGCTTTTTCCATTGTTTTGAGTGACGGATGGTGGGAGATTTCGACGTAAGCGAAATCTCCGAAAATTCCTCATCGCTTGCGTGAAGCCGGGCTTTCTCAGCCTGTTTCTTCGTTCACCCGAGACCGCCGCCCAGGCCGGGAAATCCCGGCTTTCCCTGACGCCCGGTGCCGGCAGAAACCCTGGATATCTGTGATGACAACCATCGCCGCCGTCGATCTCGACAACCAGCGCATCGACCGCATGGTCCCCCTGGTCACGCCGGCCTTGCTGCACCACGAACTGCCGCTCAGCACCACCGCGGCGGACACCGTGCGGCAAGGCCGCGAAACCGTCGTCCGCGTCCTCGACGGGACGGACGACCGGCTGCTCGTGATCGCCGGACCCTGTTCCATCCACGATCCCGCCGCGGCACTCGAATACGCCGACCGCCTGGCGTCGGTCGCGGGCCGATTCGTCAACGATCTCCTGATCGTCATGCGCGTGTACTTCGAAAAGCCCCGTACGGTCGGCGGCTGGAAAGGACTCATCAACGACCCGCACCTCGACGGCACCGGCGACGTCAACCGCGGCCTGCGTATCGCACGGGACCTCCTTCTCGAACTCGCCGAAGGCGGCCTGCCCGCCGCGTGTGAATGGCTGGACACCACCATTCCGGCTTATCTCGCCGACACCGTCTCGTGGGGCGCGATCGGCGCCAGGACCGTGGAAAGCCAAAACCACCGGATGCTGGCCAGCGGCCTTTCCATGCCCGTCGGTTTCAAGAACCGCCGCGACGGCGATGTCTCCGTCGCCGTCGACGCGATCCGTGCCGCCGAAGCACGCCACGTCGTTCCCGGCGTCGACCCCAGCGGGTTGCCCGCCATCCTGCACACCGTCGGCAACCCCGACTGCCATCTCGTCCTGCGCGGCGGGAACTCCGCGCCCAACCACAATCCCGCGTCCGTCCGCGCGGCGCTCACCGCGCTGCAGACCGCCGGTCTGCCGCGCCGGGTCGTGATCGACGCCAGCCACGACAACAGCCGCAAAGACCATCTGCGGCAGGCCATCGTCGCCGACCAGATCGCCGACCAGATCAGGACCGGCCAGCGCGGCATCGTCGGCGTCATGCTCGAATCCAACCTCCAGGCGGGACGGCAGGACCTCCACCCCGACCGGCCGCTCACCTACGGACAGTCCATTACGGACGCTTGTATCGACATGGCCGCCACCCAGGAAGTCCTGCAGAACCTCGCCACGGCGACCGCCGCCCGGCGACGGCAGGGCAAGTCGGGCGCGAAGTGACTACCTGATCGCGCCGGCGCACCCCATCGCCGGATTCGGCGCGGCCTCGCCGCCGGTGCGCTCGAGGTGCGCCTCGCCCCAGACCCTGACCGCTTCGACCACGGGCAGAACCGTGGTCCCGTAGGGCGTGAGCCGGTAGAGGACGCGCGCCGGGACCGGCCCGGTCTCCACACGTTCGACGAGTCCGTCGGCCTCGAGTTCGCGTAACTGCTCGGCCAGCACCTTGGGGGTGATGGGGGTGCCCCGGCGGCGGAGGCCCGCGAAATGGGACTCGCCGTGGGCGAGCCAGTACAGCAGGGTCAGCTTCCATTTCCCGCCGAACGCGGCGAACGCCGCCGCCATCGGGCAGCCGGGCAGGGGATTGGGGCGAGAGGGGTTACCCGCAGGTGCCTTCTTGTCCATGGCCGGACTCCACTCGGATAGTCGGACCATGACCGTGCCATACAAACGAATCCTGACGGTGGGCCTCGCGGCCTTCATGCTGATCGCGACGGCGGTGTCGGGCGACGCCTCGACGCCGCCCGCGTCCTCGACGGGCGCGGACGGCCAACGAGCCTTCGACTGGGAGATCGGCACCTGGCGCTCCACGGTGCGGGTCCTCGCCGAGCCGCTTTCGGAGACGGCCGACGAGTGGCTGCACTTCGCGGGCACGAGCACCGTCCGCCCCCTGCTGGACCGGCGGGCCAACGTCCTCGAATTCGAGGTCTCGGGGGCGAACGGCCGCATCGAAGCCCTCAACCTGCGGCTGTACGAGCCGCAGGCGAAACGGTGGAGCCTGACCTTCGTCAACATCCGCGACGGTCTGCCCACCCCGGCGGTGTACGGCGGGTTCCGTGACGGCGTCGGCGAATTCCTCGGCGACGACCAGTACGGCGGCCGTCCGGTCAAGGTGCGCTTCCGTGTCGTCCGCCCGAGTCCGGACGAGGCGAGGTTCGAGCAAGCGTTCTCGGCGGACGGCGGGACGACCTGGGAAACGAACTGGGTCGCCGTGGATCACCGCATCCGGCGGTGAAATGCGGTCACCTGCCGGCATCCGCCGGGTCGTCGGTCTTTTCGCGGGTTTCGATGACCTCCGTCGCGCCTCGTTTGCTGAACGCCGCCCAGAGGTTGAACCCGATGATGCCGATCCCGACGGCGAGCCACAGCCAGAGAAACCCGTTGTTCCGCCCGATTCCGCTGAAGAGGCCGAACAGGAGAATCGCCGCTCCGAACACCGCGCCGAAGATCGCCATCGGTTTCGACGGTTTCACGCTGAAAGAGGTCACTCTTCGACACTCCGATCGTGTAGTTCCCCCATGCGGTCGGAGTGCCCACCGGCCCGCTCCGTCAAACGCCGCCCGCGATGCCTTCGAGCAGGGCCAGTTCCTCGCCGCTGAGCCGGATACCGCCCGCCGCGACGTTCTCCTCCAGATGGTCCGGGTCGCCGGTACCGGGAATGGCGAGCACGTGGTCCCCGCGATGGAGAGTCCACGCGAGCCGGATCTGCGCCGGGGTCGCGTCGTGAGCCGCGGCGACCCGGGCGACCTCGGCCTGCCCTGGCACGGCACCGGGAGCGGCGCCCGGAAGCGAGGTCGTGACGGCGAAGAACGGCACGAACGCGACGCCGTGTTCGGCGCACAGGTCGACCAGGGCGTCGTCCTCCCGGTCGGTCAGGCCGTAGCGATTCTGCACGCAGACCACCGGCGCGATGGTCCTCGCTTCGGTCAGCTGGTCGGCCACGATGTTGGAGATACCGAGATGGCGGATCAGGCCCGCCTCGCGCAGGTCCGCGAGCGCGCCGAAATGTTCGGCCACCGAGCCGGGTTCCTTGCCCATCCCGGCGCCCCAGCGCAGGTTGACGACATCGAGGTGGTCGAGGCCGAGCTGACGGATGTTCTCCTCGACCTGGCCGCGGAGCTGGTCGGGACGCGCGAACGAGAACTCGCCGTCGCGGGAACGGCCCGCTCCGACCTTCGTGGTGAGCACGAGGTCTTCGGGATAGGGCTGGAGCGCGGTGCTGATCAACTCGTTCGCCGACCGCGTGGGGGTGAAGTAGAACGACGCGGTGTCGATGTGGTTGACGCCGAGCTCGATCGCCCGGCGCAGGACGGCGATCGCGTCGTCGCGGCTCTTGGGCTTCTCGTCCCAGGGCATCCCGGTCAGCCGCATCGCGCCGAGACCGACGCGGTCGACCGTGCGGTCACCGAGCCGCCAGGTGGCCGGGGGAGTGCTGTCGCGGAGATTCGTCATACCCGTCAGCGTCGCGACGGGCCCGCCGGAGGTCAGGAAATGGCAACAACCTGCCACCTGGTCGCGGGCGGCGAAGGTGGGGCAATATCGATCCCATGCGGACGAGTGATGCGGTCACGGTCGTGCACGGCGAGGAGGAACTGTTCCGGCGGGTCGGGCACTTGTTCTCGACGGTGACCGACCTCGCGTGCGCCGCCAACGACCTCGCGACCTGGGTCGCCGATCGCCGGTCGGACGAGCTCACCGCGGCGGCGGAGCGCCGGACCGGCGACCTGCGGATCCGCAAGATCTACCGGGCGGGCCTGCTGCTCGATTCGGTGTCCGCGCAGGAGCTGGCGAGGATCCGCGACCGGTTCGGGGCGCAGATCCGGATCTCCGCCGAAGACGTCAACGAAACGATCATCATGGACGGCAGGCTCGTGATCCTGGCCGGCGACCTCATCGCGGGGCGGCGCGGCTACAGCGTCATCACCCAGCCCGAAACCGTGCAGGGAGTGATGTCGCTGTTCGAGACGGCCTGGCGCTCGGCGACCGATCTCGCCGTCTACGACGCGCGGGTCTCCGAGATCCGCCGTCTCGCGCCCGCGGTGCTGGACCTGCTCGGCAGCGGCGTCAAGGACGAAGCCGCCGCCAGGACCCTCGGCCTCGGCGTGCGGACCTACCGGCGCCGGGTGGCCGAACTGATGGCCGCGCTGGGCGCCGAGTCCCGTTTCCAAGCGGGTGTCCGGGCACGCGAACTCGGCTTGGTCTAGCCGTCGACGGCGCCCGCCCAGTCCGGGAGGGGCTCGCAGGCGGCCCGCCAGGAGGGCGGTAGCCCGTCGACACCGACGTGGGCGGCGACGATGCCCCCGACGATGGCGCAGGTGGTGTCGACGTCGCCACCCGCGCCCGCCGTGATCCAGATGGCCTGCTCGTAGTCGTCGAGGTTCCGTGCCGCGGCCCACAGCGCGAACGGCACCGTGTCGTGGGCGCCGGTGTAGCGGCCGTTGCCGAGTTCGTGGACGGCGATCGCGGACGACGGCACGTGGGCCAGGCCCCGGGCCGCCCAGACACCGTGGTGCACCCGGCCCGGGGGTACCCGTCGCAGGACCTGGTCGAGGAAGTCCCTCGGCGACGGCGGCTCGGGGGCGGCGGCCAGCGCGGCGGCGACCGCGACGGCGATCGCGCCCGCCACTCCGTCCGGATGCGTGTGGGTCACCTCGGCCGACAGCGCCGCCTGGCGCGCGGCCTCGTCCGGATCGTCGGCGAACCAAGCGCCGAGCGGCGCGACGCGCATGGCGGCGCCGTTGCCCCAGGAACCCTGTCCGTCGAACAGGTCCGCGACCAGTTCGCGCCACGAGCCGCCCTCGCGGACCAGCCGCAGCATCCGGTTCATGGACGGTCCGTAGCCTCGGTCGAAGTCGTGGCGCGCCGCGAAGCTCGCGGCCAATAGGTCTTGGTCGACGTGGCCGGTCCGGGTCAGCACGGCGAAAACCGAGCACGCCATTTCGGCGTCGTCGGTCCATTGCCAGGGGCTTGGCGGCGGTTGCCGCCGCTCCCAAGCGTCACGATTGTCGGGGACGAAGAACTGGGAACCCAGAGCGTCGCCGAGGGCGAGTCCGTACAGGGAGTTCAGGGCGAGTGCTCGCCGGTCAATGGTCATCACGACCATCTTCGCCTTAGGGGGCGCCCGGTGTCGCGTCGTTTCTCAGGCCGACAACCGCGCCGTGATCCGGTCGAACAGCTCCGTCAGCGGTTCGCCGACATCCCGGCCGAACTCGGTCAGCCCGTAGGTGACCTGGGGCGGCGTCGTCGGTTCGACCTTCCGCCAGACAAGGTCGTCCTCGACCAGCGCGCGCAGGGTCTGGGCGAGCATCTTCTCGCTGATGCCCCTGATGCTTTCGCGCAGTTCGTAGAACCGGAGGTCGGTGTTCCGCAGGGAGATCAGCACCCAGACACCCCACCGGCTGGTCACGTGGTCGACCACGTTGCGAGCGGGACAGTCGGTGTGAAACACCTCATACGGCCGCCCTGACCCGGTCTCCTTGAGCTGTGCGCCTTCCGCCATGTCATGAGCTTACCCGGAGGTATGTCCTTACCAAAAGTTAGCTCCGCTCCTAGCGTTCCGGCCACAGAAGACATCGGACGAGGAGCTGTTCATGATCGTGGTGACCGGGGCTACCGGAAACATCGGCAAGCCGTTGACACAGGCGTTGGCCGAGACGGGTCAGGAGGTGACGGCGGTGTCGCGGCACGCCGCCGCGGTGCCGGACGGCGTCCGCCACGTGGTGGCCGACCTGGCCGACCCCGCCGGGCTCGAGCCCGTGTTGTCCGGGGCGAAGGCGTTGTTCCTGTTGCTGTCCGGCGACCTGCACGCGGCCGGAGCCAGCCCGGCCGACGTCATCGGCCAGGCCGCGGCGAGCGGGGTCCGCCGGGTCGTCCTGCTGTCGTCGCTGGGCGTGGCGACCAGGCCCTTCGGCTCGACGCGGATCGCGCTGCGAGCGGTGGAGGACACGCTGCGGGAGTCCGGGATGGACTGGGTCATCCTGCGTCCGGGTGGTTTCGCCTCCAACGCCCTGTGGTGGGCCGAGTCCGTCCGTGAGCGGCAGGTGGTCGCCGCGCCGTTCGGTGACATCGGGGTGCCGGTCATCGACCCGGCCGACATCGCCGACGTCGCGGCGGCCTGCCTGCTGGACGACCGGCACACCGGCGGCGTCTACGAGCTGACCGGCCCGGAGGTGATCACACCGCGTCAGCAGGCGGAGGCCATCGCCACCGCCCTGGGCTCGCCGGTGCGGTTCCACGAGCTCACCCGCGCCGAAGCCAAGGCCGGCATGGCCGAGACCATGCCGGCGGAACTCGCCGACGACACCTTGGACATCCTCGGCTCCCCGAAGCCGGAGGAGGTGCGCGTCAGCCCCGACGTCGAGCGGGTCCTCGGCCGGGCACCTCGCCCCTTCTCCGACTGGGCGGCCCGCGCCATCGCCGCTTTCCGCTGATACCGATCCCGTCACCAGGCGCCCCGGAACCGATTCCCGGTTCCGGGGCGCCTGGCGTTTCGGCCAGGGCGAATGCGGATACCGACGCGGTAAGATCCTCCCGCCGACGTGGGGAACCAAAGCGCGGCCGGATGCGTCGGTGTACACGAATGTGGTCATCCGCGTTTCGGGAAACGGTGCGCACAGGTGACTGTGAGCTCATAGGCTGCGCGGTAGAGCAGCGTGGGACAGCAAGTGAGGGAGCACTCATGACTCGCCGATTCGATCCAGAGCAGATCGCCGCGCTGGCCAAGAAGGTCGGCGGGCTCAAGGACGGCTTCAGCAAAACGGGCAAGGACCTGGGCGACGGCGACCCCGGTGGCGCGTTCGGCGACCTGAGCAACGCGGCCAACACGGGTAAGACGGTGAAGGGTTTCCACACCGGGGTGAACGCCCAGCTGGCCGCCGCCGAGAAGCTCGTCGACGCCGCTTCCCAGGCATTGGCCAACGCCGCCCAGCGCATGCGTAACGACGAGGCCGCGGGTGTCCACACCCTCGGCGGCAACCGCGAGCGGTCTTGATCGGACTGAAGACGGGGACCAGGGGGATTTACCGATGACCACCGCGGAACGTGACCAGCGTGCGCTCGACGACCCGGCGCACGACCGGCCTAAGTCGCTGGACGCCATCGACAAGCACGCCCAGCAGGCGCAGAAGCTCAACGCCGGTGCCGTCAACGATCAGGCAGCGAAGGTAGGCGGAGCCGCCACCCGCGCCAACGATCTCGGAGACGATCTCAAACTCTTCCGCGACGACGTGCTGCGCGAATGGGAAGGCAAGGACGCCGACGCCGTCGCCGACCACCTCGAGAAGCTCGGCAAGGCCAGTTACAAGGTCAGTGACAAGGCCGAAGCCGCCAAGAACATTCTTCAGCGCGTGTCCGAGATCCTCGACGACACCAAGAAGAAGGTCGCCCAGCTCGCCCAGGAAGCCAACGACAAAGACGCGGACAATCGCGCCCTGATCGGCGCGGCCCGGAAGCGGAAGAACAGTTCCGACGACGAGAACGAGATCGCCGCCGCCGCGTCGGACATCGAGCGGCTCCGGCAGCTCAACGAAAAAGACTCCAACGGCAAGAAAGACGAGATCGAGCGGGTACTGGACGCCGCCGAGAAACAGATCGACGATCTCCTCAAGCCGCTCGGCCTGGAAATCGAGAACGGTTTCCTGGAATTGGTGCCCGCCGACACCGGCCAGACCACGGCGTCGAGCGTCAAGGCCAGCCCCGTCGATTCCCGCATCAGCCCGACTCCCAGCTATGGCGGCGGGGACGGCGGTGGTGGTGGCGGAGGCGGCGGCGGTGGCGTCGCCGGGGTGCAGGGTGACGGGCGGCCCGCCAAGCCGATCGACGCGCAGGGCGACAACCCGGCCAAGATCGCCGAGCAGTTCCTCGGGCGCAACGCCGGTGACCTCAAGGGCAGCGGTGAGCTTCCCGCGATGCAGTCCTGGGTGCCCAACAACGTCAACTGCGCGAACTTCGTCTCCGGCTGCCTGGAGGCTTCCGGCCTGATCGACAAGGGCCAGGCCAGTGCCTCCGTCGCGGGCCTGACGGCCAACCTCGAAGCGGACGGCTGGAAGTCGGTCCCGCTCTCCGAGGCGAAACCCGGCGACGTGGTCATCTCGAACAACGGCGGGCACGTCGTGCTGTACGCGGGCGATGGTCAGTTCATCGGCTCGAACAACGTCAACCCCGACGGTTCCCAGAAGATCAGCATGGGTGGCGGTGGCGGTCTCGTCAAAATCCTGACCCCGCCGACCTGATCCGCTTCACCTCGTGAGTGGTAGGGACGGTTAGAGCGGACCGGTATTTGCCTACCTACGCGTGACCAGGGCGAAGATGGTGTGCGGTAGTCGAGGGGGTCGCTCAGGTCTCGGAGTTCGATGACACCGGAATCTCACCGCGGCACGTTCGAGTGTGGAGGATGTTTGATGATGAAGGAATGGGGACGTTGAGTGTCCCGATTCCTTCATCGTCGAGGGGTCGCTCCGGTCTTGGTACTTGATCGACGGAGGATCGGGGACACTCAACGTCCCCGATCCTCCGTTGATCAAGACCGTGCCACCCCCGCAACCTCGCGAACGGCAGCCGAGCGGGGAGGATTTGGGACGTTGAACGTCTCAAATCCTCCCCACTCGCCCACATCGGCATCCAGAACAAGCGCTACAAGCCACCGAGATGACATCAGGAGCCAGTGGGTAGGCAAATACAGGTCCACCAGAACCCGAATCGCCACTCACGAGGCTTGAGCTTGTGCCGAAGTCAGAACCCGAACAACGTCCGCGGCGCTTCGTGGTCGTCCGCCCAGGTCAGCCAGGCGACGTCCGTCGGGCCGATGGCGTAGTCGGACAAGCGCCAGGACCGCGCGTCGTTGTCGGCGGCCGCCTCGTCCCGCTTCTTGAGCAGGGCGACATAGACGTCGGACATGACGCCGTCGGCCCGGCGTGCCTCGTAGACGGTGCCGTCGTAGTACGGACGGCCGGCTTCGGTGCCGCGCATCGTCCCTTGCAGGAACACCCAGGGCCCGACGCGGTCGAGCTGTTCCACCTCCACCCGGACACGATCGCCGAAGTACTCGTCGAGTCGTGCGGTGGCGGCCTGGAGTACCGCTTCCCGGACCGGGTCACCGGGGGTCAGCGACACCGGAAAGGACCGGGCGGACGGGCTGTACATCGAGCTACCTCCCAAGAGCGGAACAGCGATCCGGCCGACCGTGGCGACCGTATCTGCTGGCTCCGGTGATGCTACAGCTTCGCCCCTGCCCAGTCCTGGCTTCGGCGACACGCGGTCACCAGCAGAGCGCCAAGGCCTGTCTCCGTTCCCGGACGGCCAGCGCGACCGAGGCCGCGGCCAGTCCGCTCACGACCACCACCGCGGCCGCCAGCTGTCGAAGCCGCCACGCGGATCGGTGCGCCCGGGCCGTCTCTTCTTCGCGGGCCTGGATGCTCGCGTCGAGGAACTGGTGTTCCCGGAGGGTCAATCTCGTCCCTCCGGCCAACTCGATCGCTTCATCGAGCTGGTTGCCCCGGTAGAGCGGCGCCGGGTCGCGGTTCGCGCGCTCCCACACCCCGGCGGCCTCGGTCAGCCGCCGATGCAGATACAGGGCGCCACGGCCGGTGGACAGCCAGCTCCGCAGCCGCGGCCATTCCCGGATGAGCGCGTCGTGCGCGAGCTCCAGCCCGTCGGCACCCGCGGTCACGAGCCTGGCGTCGATCAGCCGGGCGACCACCGGCGCGGCGGCCGGCTCGAGTTCGTGCGCGGGGACGCGCCGCCGGGTGTCGTGGTCTTCGGCGCTCAGCGTGGTCAGCCGGACGAACACGTCCCGTGCCTGCTGTCGCCCGAGCTCGTCGAACTCGCCGAAGACCTCCTCGGCTGTGTCCGCCAGGGCACGCGTTATCCCGCCGGCAGCCTGGTACGCGGCGAGGGTGAGCGTGGCGCCGTGAGGGCGTTGCCAGGTCCGGCGCATCGCCTGGGAGACGAGCGGGAGAACGCCGTGCCCGCACGCCGTCTCGGCCATGACCGTGGCGACCAGCGCGCCTTCCAGCTGGTGCCCGGCGGCGATCGCCGGGCGCATGATCGCCGAGCGCAGCTGCTCAGCGGTCATCGGCCCGGCGTCGACCCGGTTTTCAGGCCGCAGCGCCGCGGCGAGCGCGGGCCACCTGTCGCAGTGTCCGATGAAATCCGAACGCACACCCACCACGAGCCGGGTCCGGCTGTCCGGCTCCTGGACGGCGTGCAGGAGCACCGCGACGAAGGCGTCACGCTCCTCCACGGTCCGGCAGCGGGTGAAGACCTCTTCGAACTGATCGACCACGAGCAGGAGTTCCGCGTCCTCGTCCCGCCTTGCCAGGAGCTGACGGACACGCAGATGCAACGCCGCCGGATCCGCCGTCAGCTCCCCGTGCAGCCGGACCGCCGATCCGCCGCTCACCGCGGCCAGCTGGATCGCGCTTTCCCGGAGCGGATGCGGCCCGGGAGTGAACCGCAGGATCGTCCGATCCCGGCCGGATCGCCGGACCGCCGCGATCAGCCCGGCCGCCAGTAAGGACGACTTGCCGGATCCCGAAGCGCCGGAAACCGCGAGGAGTCGCCGTTCGGTGACGTGGCGCGACAATTCTTCGACAAGGCGGTCGCGGCCGAAGAAATAGTCGGCCTGGTGCGCCCCGAAAGCGTTGGGACCCGGATAGGGGATCTCTTCGTCGATTTCCTCGGTCTCCGGGACACGGTTCATCGCGGCGGTCCCGTACCAGCGCTCCTCCCACTCGGCGACGTCACCTTCACATGCCCGGACATAGGCCAAGGTCACCGCCAGAGTCGGCAGTTTCCGGCCACCCGCCGCGTCGGACAAGGTGCTCGCCGCGTAGTGGGCCCGCTTGCTCAATTCCCGGTACGGCGGGCTTCCGGCGTTCTCACGCAACCGTCGCAGATCCCCCGCGAACTGTGACAACGAATCTTCTTCCGTAACGAATGGACGTTCATGTCGTGGCATCAGCCACCCCCCAGGTGTCTGCTTTTCCCCATTGTCCGGAAGTTTGTCGTTCGCTGTCCACTCCCCGGCACAGAACACTGCCGGCGCACTAGACAGGTGACAGCGGGTGCCGTGCTTCACGCGGCTCTCGCTCTCGAAAATCGGAAATGATCACTGGAGGGGAAATGAAAAACGTGGGGATCCGCGGAATCGCGGTGGCGGCGGGGGCCGTCGCACTCACCGGGGGCATCCTGCTGGCAGGTGCCGGCTCGGCGTCCGCCGATACCGAGGTGAAGCATCACTCGGCGATCGGCGGGGAGGTCGGCACCAGTCACGTGGGCAGGTGGACGACCACCTACTACGACGGCGTCGCCTGGAACGCCACCGTGTTCGTCGACTACGGCCGCAGCGGCGCCTACACCAAGTGCTCGGACGGCCACCGGGTCTACGGACCGACGGTGGGACCGGGAACCTGGCTGTGGGGCGGCGATTGCTACAACCACGGCAACATCGTCGACTACGGCTCGTACGAAGGCTGACAACAGCCTGAACGGCGGCCCGTTCCCTCCTTGGGGGCGGGCCGCCGTCACCCGTCCGGGTCGATCAGAGGTCCACCACCGACAGTCCGTCCGCCACGACGACGCCGTCGTGCAGGACCGTGCGGTCCTTGCCGCGGTCCATCACCGCGCTCGTCGGGGTTTCGCCGTCCACCAGCAGCAGGTCGGCGCGGTCGCCCACGGCCACGCCGGGGCGGTCGGCGATGCCCGCCAGCCGCGGGACGTCGTGGCGCATGATCGACGCGCCGCCCATCGTCGCGACGGCCAGCGCCATTTCGATCAGGTCGTCGCGGCGGAAGCCGTGCGTGAAGGCCAGCTGCCAGGTGCGGTCGAGCAGATCGCAGTTGCCGTACGGGCTCCAGTAGTCCCGCTGGCCGTCTTCCCCCAGGCCGACGCGCACGCCCGCGGTCGTGAGGTCCGCCAGGGACAGCTGGCCGTCGACGGACGGCGCGACGGTCGCCATCGCGATGTCCAGCTCCGCGAAAGTGTCGATCAGGCGGCGGCTCACCGACTCCGAAATCGAGCCCAGCTCGTACGCGTGGGACAGGGTCACCTTGCCGCGCATGTCCAGCGCGCGGACCCGCTCGATCACCAAATCGGTCGAGAACACGCCCAGATGCCCCGGCTCGTGCAGGTGGATGTCCACCTCGACGCCGTACTTCTCGGCGAGGCCGAAAACGACGTCGAGATGTCCCTTGGGGTCCTTGTCCAGCGAGCACGGGTCGATCCCGCCGACGACCGTGGCGCCTGAACGCAGCGAGGCCTCCAGGACGTCCACGGTGCCGGGCTCACGCAGGATCCCGGTTTGCGGGAACGCCATCACGTCGACGTCAGCGTGCCCGGCGAACCGCTCCTTCGCGGCGAGCACGGCGTCGAGCTTCTCCAGCCGGCAGTCGACGTCCACCTGCGCGTAGGTGCGCACCCGGGTGGTCCCGTTGGCGATCATCCGCTCCAGCGTCCCGGCGACGCGCTCGGGCAGCGGCACCTCGGCGTCACGCCAGTTCTCGCGGTCGTTCAGCATCATCGCCCAGACGCCCGGCGCGCCCGTATGCGGCCGGAACGGCAGGCCGACGCGAGTCGAGTCCAGGTGGACATGCACGTCGCTGAACGACGGGAACAGCAGCCGCCCGCGCCCCTCGACCGTGCCGGGCGGCGGCGCGGCGGCGGGATCGTGCGCCCGCACCGCGGTGATCCGGCCATCGGCCACTTCGACGTCACTGTGCTGTCCACCCCACGGGCGGACGTCACGGATCAACACGGAGAGCACCTTTCTCGACGAGGTCCCGGCGACTCACTTTGGCATACCAAAGCGAGGGGACTCGAATGAGGCGGCGCTTAGGCGCGATCCCTCAGCCACCGGTCCGCCGTTCGCCAGATGACCTGCGGATCGAGGTCGGCGGCGTGCCACGTGGTGGCGCGGGTGGTGCCGAGGTCGCGGTACTTCCGCATGATCTCGACGTGCGCGGGGAGCCCGACGAAGCCGCGCAAGCCTTTGCGGTCATGCCATACCGAGACCGACCCGAGTCGCCGTCGCAGCGGTTCGGCCCACAACCACTGGCCGATCGCGCCGGGTAGGCGCGGCCACTCGCGGCCGAGCGCGTAGCCGGCCCGGTAGGCGCCCGGTGTTCGTCGAAAGTCGTCCAGCGTCAACTCGGTGACGCTGACCAGTACGTCCCCCGCGACGTCCGCCGCCGGGCCGGCGATCCACCTGCTCCTGATCATGCTCACTCCTCATGGCACTTCAGCCCGAGAAGGCTGCACCCGCAGATGATACGCGCATGCTTACGATATGCGCGAACGGCCGGCAGTCCGGCTGCCGGCCGTTCGCTGTCCCAGGTTCAGGGGCGGTAGATCTCCTTGACCGTGCTGATCCGGTCGTCGCCGTTCACGCTGATCTGCGCGAGCACCGGATTGCCGTCCTTCAACTGCTGGATCAGCTGTTCCTGACCGCACGGCCGGCTGCCGAAGCCCTGGTCGTCGATGGTGACCGAGTCGCTGGGGCACAGGGTGGCCGCGCTGAACACCTCGCCGCCCTTCTGCAGCGGAAGCCGGTAGGTCCTGCCGTCGACCGGCGAGTCCTGGTGCGTGACCAGCTCGAAGCGGACCATCCGCGTACCGGCGTCGTACCCGGCGAACTGCACCCGCTGGGTGGAGTTCGGGAACTTGCGGACCTGTCCCTCGGGCGCCCCGCCGGAGGGCCTGGTTTCCAGCTGCAGGGAGCTGTTGGGCACGCCACAGACCACCGCGCCTTCTTCGCCCGCGGAGCCCGCCTGACGGGCGCAGGTCCACTTCCCCTGGACGTCGAGCACCCGCTCGCCGGGGCCTTCGGCCTGCGGCAACTTCTGGTAGTACTCGGCGATCACGGTGAACGCCTCGGTGCAGCCCGGCTTGGTGCCGTCGGTGGCGGCCACCGCGATGAGGTCCATCTTCGTCCGGCCGGGTGCGCCGACCGGGCCCCCGTACTTGCTGCAGTCGACGTCGCCGTTCGCCGCGGCGCCGGAACCGCCGGTGGCCGCCCCCTGGCCACCGCCTTCCGGCACTTGCTCGACGGCCGCGGTCTCCGCCGCGTTCCTCACCGGAGAACCATTTCCCGCGACACTGTTCCCACTGCACGCGGAAAGCAGCGCGGTGGCGGCGACCGCCCCGCCCACAATGGCCATTTTGACGGTCTTTTTGGCGGTGAATTCCATTTCGGTTCCCCTCTCGCAGCCTTTGTTCGAAGCTATGTCCGGAAGACGTCAGGGCCGGAATGGGGTTGCTTCGAAAGGCCGTCGTGGCGCAGAGGTGCCCGAAGGTCCGAGCCGCCTTGTCCCCGCGGGCAGAACCTCGGAAGGCTTCGCAACCTGGTGCGCCGGCAGGGTGAACCCCGCCGGCGCACCGGTGATCGTGCGGCGGTGGGTTACGGAATGACGCGGTTGCGAAGGTTGAACGGGTACGGGCCTTCGCCGTGGATGCTCAGCTCGGCGCGCACGTCGAAGCTGTAGAACGGGTGCGAGTTGAAGTAGCTGTCCAGATTCGTGCCGCCGAAGCAGATCAAATCCGCGCCACCACCCGAATTGGGGCCGTTGCACAGGCTCAGCGTCGGGTAACGGAACGAGTCCAGTGGCCGGAAACCGGCGCCGCCGGGGCCGGGAACGGGCAGGTGACCGATCAGTCCGCCGGGGTCACCCGGCCAGTTCGACTCGACGGGCTGCCGCCGCCCGTCGGCGAAGAGCACGCCTTGGATGTTGCGCCCGGGCGGCTCGGTCTCGAGTACGGTGCCCGCGACGAGGGCGCCGAGGCTGAACCCGACGATGTACACCTTGGTGTCGAGGTCGCAGCCGTAGGTGACGTAGAGGTTGTAGAGCGCGGTCCTGAGGTTGGCGACACCGGCGTCGACGTCGGCGTAAAGGTTGATGTCCCCGGCGCTGTTCGGGTACGGGATGCGCACCGGGTCGGCGCCGCCCGGCGAGAAGGCGCGGTCCAGCAGTTTGAAGGCGCCTCCGTCCTGGTACCCCGGCACGACGAACATGACCGGCCCGCACGCGCCGTCAGGCCGGGCGGCCGCCTGCGCGGCCCCGGCACCGGCGATCGCGCTCGCCAGGGTGACGACGGACAGGACGGCGGTCGTGAGTAAGCGGAATCTGGCTCTTCTCATCGGTTTCTCCCCACTGTCGAATTGCGGGCCGAACGCTAATGAGCGCCGATGAAATATCGATGAAATGCCAGGGCCCGCCTGCGCCGTGCACACGATAGGGTGAAGCACTCTTGACACGGGTAAAAATGGCACCGGCTATGACTGAGGCCAGTATGGCCGGGCCTGTTCCGCCGCGTGCATGACGGCACTTCCGTCGAGAACCGCAGGAGTGGCGCCGATTCCCCGTTTTCGCCACTCGATGACGAACTCGAAGGGGGCGGGTGGCGGAAGCGGCCAGAGCCAGAGGCGTTGATCGCCCTGGTAGTACCGGTCGTCACTGCTGAATCCGCCGCCCGCGTCGACGAGCCTGGGAGAATCCGGTCGTTCGGCGGGGTTCGCCCAGCCGTGGAAGGAGTTGCCGACCGTGGTCGCCTTCGAACCGTCGGGAAAGCGGACTCCGAATTTCAGGTCGGCGTCGGTCGGTTCGGGCGGGAAACCTCTTGTCGAGTGCCTGTCGGTCAGGCTCTTCCAGGTCGTCTCGTCCGCTGACCCCCGCCGGACGGCCACCTGCAAGGTGAAACAGCAGCCCTCGCGAAAGGCGAGGGCGTGCTGCAGCGCGACGACGGTGTCGTCCGTCCTGACCACGAACTGCTCGATGGGTACGGGGTGGCCCAAGATGTCGTGGGGCGGTCCCTGCCAGGCAGCTGTCTGCATCCGCCCACGGTAGCCTGCGAAGATGACCGCCTGTGCGAAATCAGGCGGGCTTCGTCGCCGAGCTCTCTTTGAGAGAATCCAAAAAGAAGCTCCAACTTTCAGAATTGACCCTGATCGTCGGCGGATTCGCCGAGCGGTCCTTGCTGTCGCGCAGCAAGATGGAATCGTTCAGCAATTTTACTTCCACGCAGCTGCCGGTGGCACTTGAGTAGCTGCTCTTGAACCAGCCTCCTCGGGTCTTCATTGTCGATGGTGATTTAGCGTCGTTCAATCTAGTTCCCTGGCATAGTGATGAATCATTTCCAGTGATCGTTGCTCATCCAGGGCTTGCCCGAATGCGTCACTGTATGTCATTGTCAAATCGCGGATCCGCGTCGAGTCATCGATGATGTCGTATTTTGTGACTGTTTCTTGCCAGGCGACGGTGGGCAATCTCGGGTTGTCGAAATCGATCATGTGCACGGTGGACGCACCGAAAAGTCCACATGCTTTCGTGCTGAACGGAATGATGCGGACTTTGATCCGTTCGGGATGATCTTCGATCATGCCCGCAAGATGGTCGAGCTGGCAACGCAAAATGGCCGGTCCGCCGATCTGCTGTCGAAGTGCGGCTTCGCTGATGATCGCAGTGACGTGAAGTGGATTTTCACTGGTGAGTCGCTGCTGCCTTTGTAAGCGGACCTCGACACTCTGGTCGACTTCTACTTGGCGAAGAACGACGGCCGGCGTCATGATCGCCCTCGCGTAATCCGCGGTCTGCAGCAGTCCGGGAATGATCAGACTTTCGTAGTCGCGGACCCCCTGGGCGCCCAGTTCGAGACCGTACATGCGTTGAATCTCGCTGCCCAGCAAGCTGGAATACCTGGTCCACCACCCCCGTTCCTTGGCCAGTTGTCGCAGATCAAGTAACTCCTGTCGCTCGCTGTCGTCGAACTCGAGAAGCCCCAGAAGCCTGGTCAGGCTTTCTTCAGAGAGAATTTTGCGTTCGTTTTCGACGGCGGACCAGTAGTTGCGCGAGAAGCCCAGTGCGGCGGTGATGGTCTTGACGTCGACGTTCAACTGGTCGCGGCGTTCGCGGAGCCGAAGAGCGAGCTCCCAGGCCGCGACCACCGGAGATGTCGGTGGTGGCACTTCTCCTCCCTTCGGGTTCGGTCACCCGAGATGCACGAGCTGGTTCATGTGCACGGTTACGGTAACCGCACAATAGTCCGGTCACCGTAGCCGGGGAGTGTAACTCCACCTTATCGTTCAAAGCGATCTGGCAAGCTCAGCCGCCAGTCAAGCTGCATGTCGTGGTCGCGAGGGCCCGTCAACCCCAGTCCGACGTCTGGCTTCTCGGTGGTGGCACCGCAGTGATGCTGCACGTCAACGGGGAGGAAACCAGATGCCGACTCCTGGTCAATACGGGTTCGATGCCCATCCTGAGCCGCCCATCGCGGGCGGCCACGTGCTGGCGGCGGGATCGCCTCAGGAACCCGAAACCGCCATGCCGGACGATGTCCCGCGGTCGCCGGTGACACTGAGTCTCGACGTCGGCCGCTCGGTGGCTCGAGAGTCGGTCGGCCGGGCTGCGATCCACTGCACGATCGTCGCGGTCGACATCGAGGGGTTCGGGCAACATCACCGCAGCAACGCGAACCGGGTGCGCATCCGCCGCGGGCTCTACGAAGCGATGCGGGCGGCGTTCGAAGGCGCCGGAATTCCCTGGCACTCCTGTCATCGCGAAGACCGTGGCGACGGCATCTTGATCCTCTCTCGCGCCGAGACGCCAAAGGCTCTGTTCGCCGACTCTCTTCCCTATACCCTCGCGCTGGAACTGGCCAGACACAACGCGACTCATCCGCATGAAGAGCAGATGCGCCTTCGGCTCGCCCTGCATGCGGGAGAGATCAACTACGATGAATACGGGGTCACGGGCTACTCGATAATCCACGCGTTCAGGATCCTCGACGCGCCCTCGCTCAGGATGGCGCTCGCGGGCAGTTCAGCGATTCTGGCCATCATCGGATCCGAATGGTTCTTCGACGAAGTGATCCAGCACAGCGAATCCAGCCATGCGGCGTCCTATTTTCCCCTGGAGGTCAAAAGCAAGGAGACGGAGACGCGAGGGTGGATGCTTCTCGTCAGTACTTCCGTCACGTCTCACCGCTCGGGCATGGGTTCGCGAACCCCGCGTTATGGCTCCTGTTCGCGAACGGCGCGACGGGGCCCGAGGCGATAGGTCTACGGGCCGCCCACCAGGTCGTATGTCAGGTAACAGTCATGAGAAGCCTCGACGATGACTCTCGTCGCCGTTTTTCCCCGCGGGACGACGCCGGCTGTGAAAACGACGTGCGAAGATCCGAACAGGGTGAAGACGTCATCGACCTTCACCAGTCCCGTTTCGCGAACGCTTTCCCCTGAGCCGGGCGTGCAGTAGGACCACGTTCGCTGTTCGGGGGTCTTTTCGTCTTCGCACCATCGCGCGCCGGCGCACGTCAGGACGTTGCGGTAGTCCCTGCCGTTGTAGTGGACCTGGTACGGAAGTCCCCTCTCGCCCGGCAGGGCGTAGCCGAAGTGGTTCGCCACCTTGGGGATGAACGCGGCACCAAGTGTGCCGGCAACGACCAGAACCGCGATCGACACCATCGCCGCACGCCGGCGGACCCAGCCTCGACCAGTCTCTGACGTTTTCCGGTTACGAATGGCTCGCCCTCAGCCTTTCAGCAGGTCTCGGATCACCACGAACCAGTCGACGTACGACAGGTCATCGTCGGCGGGGTCGTAGCTGGCCCATCCTTCGATCATCCAGATCCTGTGGGCCGCGACCTCATCGAGACCGGCTGCCAGCAATGCCTCGACCTCGGCCAGGAGCCGGGCCGTGCTCTCAGCAGGTTCGTTACGGACGAAATGCTCGACGACACCGAGCGGGGTATCGGCAAGAAGGTCGTAGTCCTGGTGAAAGTAGTTCCCCAGCTCTGACACCGTCCCGAACGTCGGGGTCGCGTCGACCGCGAGCTCGCTGGTACGCGCCTGCACCTGGCGCGCGAAGTTCCGCAATGCCTCCTGCCGCAGCTCGACGAGTTCCGGCATCTCCTCGGGACGATCGGCCAGCTCGGAATAGCCGAACAGCACCTCGTAGCCGGCACCTTGGCCGAACTTCCATCCAATCGGGAGCGCACCGTCGACCACCTCGAAGACGCTCATCGCGTACCACTCCGGTGACCGATTGTCGTTTCTGACCAGAACGGCGGGCGCCTGATCGAACCGCGCCACCGCGTAGACCTCGTACACCCGGCCCTTGGTGAGCCGGAACATCGGTGGGCTGAGGTATTCAAGCCCGTACGCGGGCTGGACCCGCTGCCCGCCCTCCTCGACCCGGCACTTCACGATCATCGTGCTCCGTCCCTACGCGACATTGTCGATCCGGCATTGAGGGGGACGCGGACGCGTCCCCCTCAACCGTGGCATACCGCTCGCTAGTCCAAGAACGAGGTCCAGATGATGTAACCGTCAGGCTGGCTCGCGTCCCGCTTCAACTCGGTGATGACCCTCTTCGGCTTCTCCACACCCTGCGCGTCCTTGACCCAGATCCGGCCGACATCACCCGAGACCGGTGCGGAGAATCTCTTGAACGTCCCGGCAGCGGCCCCTTGCTTCCAGCTGGCGATGGCCGTGGCATTGGCGTCGAGGTTCGCCTGTGTGACGCGTTCCGCCGTCGGCATGTCGTTGAAGGTCGACGACCGCGGGATCTTTCGTGCGGCAAGCTGGGAATTGGTCTTGCCGACATGTTTCTTGATCGCGTGCCCGCCCGCGGCCTCGTGATAGTTGAGGTTGCAGTTGTGCACCAGCAACTGAGCATCGGTGATGTAGTAGTTGTGGTCGCCTTCGACCTCGAAGTTGTAGACCGTGGTCGTGCCGGTGGCCCTGGTGATGCCGGTAATCGGTTGCTCGGCGCCGGCGAGGGTGCTGAGCCGGTCTCCGACCCGTAGTTCCCCGGCAGTGGTCCATCCCCTTCCGACGACCCAGAACGGGTGCTCGGGGGTGACCCGCAAGAACGTTCCGGCGGTGGTGATCGTCAGGATCTCGTCGGCGTGTTTGGAGAACAGGCCGACGACGCCACGAAGCTCAGACAGTCCGGTGTCGAGATCACGCGCCCATACACGGTCCCCGACGGCGATCCTCTCGATCGGCACCTGACCGTGGTCCGTCGCGACGGTCGTCCCGGCGGGGAAACAGTTGCACGGCACCCCGGCGGGGACGCCACGCGGTGGTTTAACACCCCAGCGTCCACCAGCGCTGACGGCGAAGTCAGCGAAGGCCGCCAGCATCACGAAGGCCATCGGATCTTCGTTACCTGCGGGATCCGCTCCACCGAGGCTCATGGCCATCAACTGCATCTCGAAGTTGCTGTTGCAGAGCCCTGATTCTTCGCCACAAGCGTCGACGAGCAGGTAGAAGATGCCGGTTCGCGGGTCGGCGTAGGGATAGTCGACAGGGAAGTACTTGTCGCCGTCTCCTTC
Organism: Amycolatopsis sp. lyj-84; assembly: GCF_046549075.1. Taxonomy (NCBI): domain Bacteria; kingdom Bacillati; phylum Actinomycetota; class Actinomycetes; order Pseudonocardiales; family Pseudonocardiaceae; genus Amycolatopsis; species Amycolatopsis sp. lyj-84. The sequence continues at coordinate 250,251 of NZ_JAJPWO010000010.1, read as the reverse complement.
CTCGGCGAGAAGCCTCAGCAGGATCGGGATGAGTCGCCGTAGCTCGGGGGAGTCCTTCCCCAGGCCGACACCGTTGAGGTAGACGATGCCGGTTTCGCCGTCCACATGAAGGACCAGGCCGTGGCCGTAGTCGATTTCCTGGCTGGCGTCCCCGACAGGCAACGGAAGCCGGTTGTCCGCGGCCTCCTGGGCGGCCCGGTCGCGGGCATCCTGATCGGCCAGGCGCTGAGCCTCTTCGGCCCGGTCAGCCGCTTTGGACGCCTCGACCGAGGCATCCAGCGCGTTTTTCGCCGACGTCGCGACGTTGTCCGCGTGCTGCTGCGCACTGGCAGCTGCCTCTTCGGCCTTGGTCGCGTCCGCTTCAGCCGCGCTAGCCGCGTTTCTCGCTGCCAGCGCGTCACCTTCGGCACGAGTCGCGGCCGACCGGGCTGCCGCGGCGTCCCCTTCCGCGGCCGACGCCGCGCGTCCGGCGATCCTCGCGTCATTGCTCGCCGCGTTGGCCGCCTTCCTGGCCAGAACCGCGTCAGCGCGTGCCTGCGCGTCGGCCTGGGCAGCCCGGCTTCCGGCGGCGCGAGCCGCAGCACCGTCGGCGGCTGCGTCCGCCGCGGCCTGCTGGGCTTCTGCGGCCGATCGGGCCGCGTCCGCCGACGACTTCGCCGCGGCGGCTGCGGCATCGTAAGCGGGCTTGATTTCACCGGACGCTCGGGTAGCGGCGTCGGCCGCGGCCTGCGCCGCCGCGAGCGCCTCATTCGCCCGGTCCCGCGCGGCCTGTGCCTGCTCCGCACCCACGGTCTTGGCCTGGTTGGCGACCTGGACGATGAAATCAGCGGCGAGGTCTTCACCGCTGAACGGCGTCGCGACGGTGATCGCGGCGTTGGCCGGTTCCGTGATCGCCTGTGAGGAAGACCGTGCCGCCGTCGCCGCCCGCACCGCGAGATTTGCTTGTGTGGCAGCTGAAACAGCCTCGGCGGCGGCTGCGTCGGCCTCCGCCTTGGTCCGGTCCGCGGCCATCAACGACTGAAGAGCTTCCGACGCGGCCTGCTCCGCGAGCGCAGTTGCCGCCCTGGAAGCCTCCGCGGCCCGTGCCTCGTTGGCCGTCGCATCAGCCGCGGCCGCATCCGCCTGCAGCGCTGCCGCGTGAGTCGCGTCAGCCTCGGCTTCCGCGCGGTTCGCTGCCGCGTTCGCCCGGGCCGCCGCTGCCGCCGCTGCCTGTGCGGCCGCGCGAGCCCGTGCGGCCGCACGGGTGGCTTCGGTCGCCGCGGCACGCGCGCCGGCTGCGGCCCCGGTGGCGATGTCCGCCTGCCCCCGGGCCGTCGTTGCCGCGGTTCGCGCCGTGGTCGCATCGTTTCGAGCACGATTCGCGGCGTCGCGAGCAGGCTGCTGATAAGCACCACCACTCGCTGCCGCGGCCCCCGATTCCAGAGCGGCCGCGCGTGCGTCAGCGGCCAGCTGCGCGGCTTCCGCCGCATAGGCACGATCACGGGCGCGGACCGCGCGCCCCTCTTCGTCCTTCGCTTTGGTTTCGAGGTCTGCTGTGATGCCATCCTGGGTTTCGGCGTCTTTACGTGCGCCCAAGGCGATCCCCGCCTGGCGATCGGCCTCCTTGCGGGCCGTGTGGGCGGTCGCGGCATGTCTCTCCGCCCGGCCCCGGGCCGCGCTCGCGTTCGCGCGTTCTCGTTCGGCCGTAGCGCGCGCGGCCGCAGCCTTCTCCGCTTCCCGCTCCGCCGTGATCCGAGCGTTCCGTGTCCGCTCGGCTGCCGCCCACGCCCGCGCTTCCGCCTGCTCGGCCACAACGCGCGCGGCTTTGGTCCGTACTGCGGCATCCTTCGCCGCTTCAGCCTGCGTTCGCGCGGCTTCGGCGATCTGTGCGGCCGCCCGCGCGTGCTCCTCGGCGTGCAGACGCCACTGCCGCGCTTCCTCGGCGTGCCGTTCGGCCTCCTCCTGTGCGTTACGCGCCTGATCGGTGTAAGCCGTCGAGTCGATCGCGTGCTGGGCGGTTTCCGAAGCCGATACCGTCGCGTTCGCCGCGTCTGCCATCGCCTTGGCCATCCGTGCCCACTGCACGCCGTAGGTCAGACCGACCTCGACCAGCACGTTCGCCTGGACCGTCGCCGTCGCCGAAGCCTGCTGAGCCTCGGTCGCGGCCTGGCGCGCATACCCCAGCTGGCGGGCGACTTCGGCCTTCACATTGTCGAAAGCTGAGACCGGGTGCTGGCCACCCGCCTTGTTGGCAGCCAGGATCTGCGCGGCCGTTCGTGCTTCCGTGCCTGCTGACACCAGCGCGTTGGACGCCCGCTCCAGCGCCTTGACGCCGTTTCCGTGTGCGGCCAGGATGGCGCGGCGCGCCTGAGCCGCCCTGGCCGCCTTCTGGGCCAGGTCGGATAGTTCTTCGGCGGCCTTTGTCCGGGCTTCCTCGTCCTTGATCTGTTGTTCACGTGCGTCGGCATCGGCCTTGGCCGCCACCAGGTAGCCATTGGCCAGGAACTCCGTGATCGCGGCATCACCCGCGTCGAGCGCCCGCTGTGCCGCCACCTTGACCGCGGGGCCGCCGGCACCGACCAGCAGTTGTACCCGCGAACGGTTCGCGTCCGCGCGGGTCCGCGCGTCCTGCGTGACCTGGTCGTCCCGGTATTTGGCGACGTCCTTGCCGTAGGCCAGGAACAACCGTCGATCAGAGTCGGTTCCGCCGAGCACTCTCTCGACCTCGGCGTTGAAGTACGGACCGCCGGTGCCGCGCATCGGCACCACCGCCGCCAAGTCCTGCCTCGCGACTTCCGCTTTGCGGGCGGCGGCTCGCTGCTTCGCCTCGTTCAGCCCGACACCGAGGAATGCCATCAGCGGTTCGGTGCCACCGGCGGCGAGCGCGGCCGATGCGGCTTCACGAACCTCTTGGTCCTCCGCCAGTTCCGCGTTGTCCACCACGATCTGCCGGAACCGGGGGTCACCCCAATCCGGCAGACCGGTGACGCCATCCCACTCCCGGTAATGCTCGTTCTGCGGATCAGTCGGACCAGAGGGCTCCGAGCTGTCCGATGCGATCGACGAAGCAGCGGGCTTTGCGTGTGGTGCAGGCGTCGCGGACGGTTGTATCAGTCCTGCGAGTACCGAGACGGCCAGGACGGCCGCCAACGCGGAGCTTTTCAGGCGCACGACATCTCCCCAAAGTCGTAGTCATGGGGCCCGGCAGCCGTAGGCCGGGCCCCATGACTGGTCAAAGAGCTACAGCTTCGAAAATGTGCGAGCGTTTCCGGTCATGCGACGGTTAGCAAGCGGAACTGCGGTCGGTCGTGACCCCGGTCGCGAAGCTGTAGTGGATCGAGCCGCGTTGGAAGTTGCTGCATCGCCCGCCCGTCACGGCCAGTTCGTCGGAGGTGGGGTAGCCCAGGTACGAAAGCTCCCAACCGAGTTGCTGCCAGCGGTTCTTGATCGCGCCGTAGACCAGTTGTGCCCCGGTGGTGGACGTCCAGTAGATGGAGCCGCCACCGGCGAAATGGTTGTATCGGCCGATCTTGTCCGGCGTCGCGGTTTCGTCGGTGGTGGGGGCTCCGAAAGCGCCGTGGTACAGCGCGCCTGTCTGGACGTATTTGGCGAAGATGTTGCCTTCCATCTGCTTCACCCCGGTCGGTACCGTCCAGGTCAGCCGGCCCTTCTGGTAGTCGCGGTACCGGATGTCGCCGTCGGCCTTCTCGTCCGCGATGGGGTCACCGACGCGGGCGCGGATGGGATCGTCGTTCAGCCAGCGGCGCTGGATGGCCGTGGTGACCGGGTTCTCGCCGTGGATGCGCCAGAATCGGTCGATGTCGTAGTTGGCCGGCGCGTCGAAGGCGTTCGCGCCGCTGTTGTTCGCCGCCCACACCTTGCCGTTGTAGTGCCGGAGGAAACGGCCGGGAGCTCCCTTCGATTCCAGGGTCACCCCACCGGATTCGCTGCGGCCGCACCAGGTCGCGTCGGTGCGGAACCGATCCGTGCCGTCGTTCGCCGCGATGAGGACCTTGAAGTCGAGTTGGCGCAGGTAGCTGCCGGGTTTGGTCGCGGACTCGAAGGAGTGACAGTCGAAGTCCGCCAGGCCGGGCACGATCTTCCAGGTCGCGTCCACCCCTTCATCGGGCTGCGGTGCCGGGTTGCCGAAGGTGATCACAGCTTGGCCACCGTGCGCGCCCCGGACGTAAGATCCCCTCACTCCCAGCGTGTCGGCCTGCAGCGACTGACGCAGGACCCAGTCCTCGTACTGGCCGATACGCAGGAACCGGTCGACGGCCTCGTAGTCGCCGGACAGTGCTCGTCCCGCCGCCCATACGAGCGTCGGATGCAAGCCGCTGTTCTCGGCCCTGACCTTGAGTTCCTGCAGGCGCTTGCGGTCGGCGTCGGTCTTCTTCTGAAGCGCGATGTCGAGGTCACGCTTGTTGGCGGCGTAGATCCCGGTGTCGATGTACGCTTTCCAGTCCGCGGGGTTGCTGCTGCGCAGGGCGCGTTCCGCGGCGACCGCGACTTCGGACCCGGCGACGGCCCGGTTCCAGATCTCGCGGACGAAGTTGTCGTCGGCCAGGATGAGCAGGCTTTCGGTGGCGACGATCCCCAGTACGGCGGCCGCGTTGGCCTTCGCGTTCCGGGCGGCCAAGCGTGCCTTTTCGGCCTCGGTGGCTTCCTTGTCCGCGTCGATCTTGTCCTGCTGATCCTGCGCGTGCGCGGCCACGATGCCGTTGAGTAGAAATTCCTTCTGTGCGGCCTCGTCGGCGCCGAAAGCGGTCAGCGCCGCGGCCTTCACCTTCGGGCCGGTCGCCCGCTGCCACAAGGCGAACACGAAGTCTTTGTAGCTCTGGATGAGCAGTTCCGTGTCGGCGTTGATCCCGATCGTCGCCGCGGCACGCTGCTTCAGTTCGCGCGCTTGGCGTGCGACCTCGGTGTCCCGGATCTCGTTGGTGTCGTCACGCTTCTTGGCCTCGTGGATACCGGTCTTGATCCACTGCGTGCACTCGAGCACCGTCCCCGCGAACGCCAGCTCGGCCGAGGCACGCACCTCGGCGCCGGTCGCCTTGCGCCACAGGGCGATCACGAAGTTGCGGTCGTTCAGGATGAGCAGGTCGTCGCCCGCCAGAATCCCCAGTACCGCGGCCGCCCGGACCTTGTCCTCCATCGACGACTCCGGCACCGCCGCGGCCGCGTTGGCCGCGGGCTGCGGGTTGACCGGGGTAGCCGCCGTGGCGGGCACACCCGCCAGACCCGCTGTCAAAGCAGCCGCCGTAACCGCTACCAGCGCGCGCGAAAGTACTCCAGGTCTTTTTCTCATTGTCCCCTCATTCATTCCGTGTCGGCCGGCGCTCAAGCACCGGCCAGGACCCGCTGTTCACCGTCGAGAGCCTGCTGCAACAACGAATTCCAATATGCGGCTTGCGCAGTGGCGAACTCGCTCTCGTGGCCCCAGTCGGCCTGCCCGGCCTGAGCGGGTCCGGTGATCGCCCCCCAATTGGGCCCGGTCGCAGAGCTCGCGGCAGCGTAGACCGCGGCCCAGTTGGCAGCCTGACCGTTCGCGATCCGTTGGGCCTCATCCCATTGGGAGCGCGCAGGTGTCGTCTGCTCCCCGACGGCCTGCCAGGCCCGTACGGCAGTGGCTCGAGCCTGCTCGGCCAGATCTGCGGTGGCGTCCTTCGCCGCTTGCTCGGCCACGGCGGCGGCGTCCAGCAGTCGCACAAGCGAGGTTCGCCAACGTGCGTCGTTGTCAGCATGCTGCTGACGGAAGGTCTCCAAGTCCAGGCGTGCACCGAACGCCCAGCCGCTGGCGAAGAACTCGACGAGGTCGCGGTCGGCAGCACCCGCCCGGACAGCGTAAGAAGCGCTCACCCGTACTTGCGCGCCCGGGTCGTTCTTCGCGAGGTTCCGGACGAATGCCCAATCAGCCTCGACCAGTGCTCGCGCCTGTTCTCCTGCCGCATCCCTGGCGACTGCGTCGCGCTCCTTTGCGGCGTTGAATCCGCCATTGGCGAAACGCTCACGATCCGCGTCGTCACGGCTGTTGACCGCATACTGGGCCGCTGCGTGTACCTCGGGCGAGAATTCGGCCGTGTAGGCGGCCAAAACCCTCTTGGCGAAATCCAGATTCCGGGCTTTCCGCTCTGCCGCGAGTTTGATCGCGTAGTCGTAACCCGACGCGACGAAAGCCGCGACCGCCTCGTCCGCCGCACTGGACAGCAGTGCCTGCCATGCCGCGATCCGCACGGTCGAACGCGGGTCGTACCGCGCCAGGTACTGTGTCCAGATCCGGTCGCTGGCCGGACTTTCGGCGCCCATTTCCGCTGCAACGGCAGGATTCGCCGACGGCGACGCGACGATCGAGCCCAATGTCGAAACTGCGAGCGAAAAGCAAACAGCGCGAAAAAGTGCGCGTTTGCGCATTGGTTTTCCTCCCCTGACCCCAGCCTCCGCGTCCTCGCGCGATGGTTTGATCAACGTAAAGCGCGCGTGAGAGTTGGGCAATAGAGAGGGATGTCACTGACCAGAACTGCCGGACATCGGTAACAAACCAACTTCGGCGGACGATGACTGGGTAATCTCCGAGTCGTGGCGCTGATCGGACTAACGCAACGCCGACGTTCGGCCGCTTGCGTGGCCTCAGTCGATGAGGACGTTCTTGTAGAACAGGTTCGCGTACCGGTTGATGTTGCCCATGCTGCTGCGTGACCCGAAGCCCATGTACAACCGGGTTTCCCCGGCCAGGCTCCGGTAGATCCCGAGGCCCTCCGGCTCGCGATACACCAGTGACTTCCCCGCCTTGGTCAGCGCGCGGCTCTTCACCTTGCCGGTGTTCATGTCGATGCACGTGACGTAGGAGTTGATGTCGGCGGGGTTCTCGTGACCCTCACCGTCCAATGTGTACAGATACTGGCCGTAGATGGTGTATCCCTGGAAGGTCACCTTCGTGTCGGCCAGCGCGGGCTGCGGGAAGTGCGCCAGCGGCGAGCTGAAGTCGCCGGCCGCGGCGGACGCGAGCGGGTAGACGCTGATGTGCATCTTGCCGCCCTCCTTGCGGCGTACCGCGATCCGCTTGTTGATCGGATCGGTGGCGCAGGTGATCGTGTCGCTGCCGGTGAGGAACTTCTTCACCGAGGGCGTGCCACCGTTGACGAACTTGAACCTGGCCAGCGCCGTCCCGCGACCGTCGCCGGTGGGCCCGTTCGAGTCGCATTCCATCCAGATGTAGGAGTCGGTGCCCACTGGTTCGACGCCGATCGACACGCCGTGCCCGGCGTTGTTGAGATGCATCGAGCCCAGGATCTCCCCGGAGAAGTTGACCTGGGTGACGCACAGGTCGTCCCCGGTCCCGCCATTGCGGGCGTTCACGATGAAGATGCGCACGTTCTGGTTGTCGAAGGCGAAGCCCTGCATCACGTGGTGCGACTCGTGCAGGAGCTTGCTGCGGAACTCGTCGTAGGACGGTTCGGTGAGGTTGAAACGCTTGGACGTCGGCAGCGCGGTGATCGCGGCCGAAGCCGGTCCGGCGAACGTCGCGCCGGTGCCGAGCAGTGCCGTCGTCGCGGCGAGACCACCGCCGGCGCGCAGCAGCGAACGTCGGGAGAACGTGGATCGGACGAGGTCCGGGGGCACTTGCTCGGGCATGAGTGCTCGCCTTCATCGAGTTTCGCGGTCCGACCGAAAATTCTTCAAGCTCGTACAAGATTCGTACAAACATCACCGACCGGCTCACGGCGGTGTGGTGCGTTCGACCGACAGCACGCGGACCCGCCTGCGGATATCTTTTGGCCTGACCACTCAGCATCCGAAGGAGCACCATGACGACCACCCGGCGTGTTCTCGCCGTTCTGGCCACCGCAGGTCTGGTCATCTCGGTCTTCGGCGCAGGTACCGCCTCCGCCGCGACCAAGGGCAAGATCTACATCTCCAACAACTGCGGCAAGGCGGTCCCCACCACGATCCACCGCACCGACGGCTCGATGATCGCGGGCACCGGCGCCGCCCCGGCAGGCAGCTACTTCGGCTACCCGGTCAATCCCGGCACCTATCAGGTTCGCGTGCCCGCCGGTCAGCGGGACGTGAAGATCCTCGACCTCGGCGGCAAGGCGCACTCGGTCATCGTCAAAGCCTGCTGACGCTCGGCCACTCGGTACCGGTCGGCGGCTACGTTCGTTCGGCCTGAAGGCGTTCGTCGTAGCTCTGCTGGCAGTTCTGGATCTCGTCCGCGTGGGCGGTCGTCCAGTCGTACAGGTGACCGAAGGGCTCGCGCAGGGATTCGCCGAGCGGGGTGAGGGAGTACTCGACTCCGACCGGTGAGGTCGGCAGCACGCGCCGTTCGATCATCCCGTTGCGTTCGAGGCGGCGCAGGGTCTGGGTCAGCACCCGCTGGGTCACGCCTTCGAGGCGGCGCTTGATGTCGTTGAACCGGCGGGGCCGGTCGAGGACGGTCATCACCATCATCGACCACTTGTCGGCGATCTGGTCGAGGATCGGGCGACTGGGGCAGTCGGCCCGGTAGACGACGTCCGTGTCCGTGCCGGGAGTGTCCATGTCGGTATCCTCCACGATCCTTACGATGCCGAAAGTGCGTTATTGACGCCGGTCTCCCGCCGCTTCAGCCTAGGTATACATCAGGAACTTAGCTGCCTGACAGGTACCGATCGGAGATTCTTTCGTGCATCACGACGCCTACGCGACCCTGCGAGTGAGCCATGAGGCAGGCATCGCCCGTGTCACCCTCGACAACCCACCCGTCAACGTCCTGGACGTCGCCCTCATGGCCGACCTGCGGCGGCTGTTGACCGGGCTGCGGGACGACGACTCGGTCCGGGTGATCGTGTTCGACAGCGCCGACCCGGACTTCTTCATCGCCCACGTCGACATGTCGCTCGTCGACGCGCCGGACGCCTTCGACGAAATCGCGGCCGAAACACCCGACGGTGTCAACGTCTTCCAGGCCCTCGGGGAGTTGCTCCGGCACCAGCCCCAGGTGACGATCGTCAAGCTCGCCGGCCAGGCCCGTGGCGGCGGGGCGGAGTTCGTCACGGCGGCGGACATGACCTTCGCGGCGATCGGTCGCGCCGGGATCGGCCAGGTCGAGGCCCTCATGGGCATCGTCCCCGGGGGCGGCGGCACCCAGTACCTCGCCGATCGGATCGGCCGCAACCGCGCGTTGGAGGTGGTACTCGGCGCCGACCTGTACGACGCGCAGACCGCCGAACGCTACGGCTGGATCAACCGGGCCGTACCCGCCGATGAACTCGACGACTTCGTCGACCGCCTCGCCCGCAACATCGCCGCACTGCCCGAGGGCGTGGTCGCCGCGGCCAAACGCGCCATCGTTCCCACTGACCTGGCCGAGGGCCTGCTGCGCGAACACGACGCTTGGGCGGGCCAGTTCGTCCGGCCCGCGGCCGAACGGTTGATCCGAGGCGGACTGGCTTACGGCGCCCAGACCCGCGACGGCGAACGCGATCTGGAGAGCCTGCTCCGCAAGCTGGCCGGCTGATCCACGACAAGCGCCGGGACTCAACCCGGGCTTTGCCGGCTCCGGTAGGCCGCGACGCTGGCCCGGTGCGCGCAGTTCCGCGTGCAGTACTGCTTCGAGCCGTTGCGTGACAGGTCGACGAAAGTGGCTCGGCAGTTCATCCCGGCACAGGCGCCGAGACGGGTCGGACCGAGTGTGGCGATCACGGAGGCCAGCGCGCTGAGCGTGGTCGCGGCCAGGTGCGCCGAGCAACGGTCGGTGTCGGAGGTGACCTCGGTCCACCAGCGGTCCTGATCGTGGCGCAGCACGGGCGTGGCGCGGCTGTCACGGAGACCGTCATTGATCAGGGCCGTGGCTGCCGCCGCGTCGGTGCTCGCTCGTTCGAGGACGGCGCGCACCGTCTCGCGTACCGCGCGGACCTCGGCCAGGTCGGTACGGGTGAGACGCCGCGGGCCGGTCCCTCGGTCCGCGTCCGGCGAATGGTCGTCGAGGAAGTTCCGGAGCTGCTCCACCGTCTCGAGCGCGTCCTCGCCCTTGATCGGCCTCAAGGTGTTGGCAAGAGCGACGGCCGTCTCGACCGCCGATGACCTGTAACACGCATCGAGCATTTGACGTGTCTCCTCCCTGTTCCGTAGCGTGACACCCATAGTAGCTGTCACGTGTCACGCCACGCTGTGGAAGGAGACGACGATGCCGCAGACGATCCCCGCCGTAGGAGCCCCCAGCGGGGGATCGGACCACGCCCCGGACGGGCGGCGGCTGGGTCTGATCCTGGGGATGCTGGTGCTGCCGATGTACGTGGCACTGGGGGCACCGTCGGTGGCGCTGCCTGCCATCGGCCGCGCGCTCGCGGTGCCGTTCGGGGCCACGGCATGGATTCTCGCCGCATGGTCGCTGACCTCCGCGCTCGCGATGCCGGTCGCGGGCAGGCTGATGGCCCGGTGGAGCCCACTCCGGGTACTCGTCGCCGGAGTCGTGGTGCTCGCCGCGGGCTCGGCGCTCGCGGGAGCCGGCCCGACACTGCCGGTCGTGATCGCCGGTCGGCTGATCGGTGGCGCCGGGGCGGGTGCGACCGTGATCGCCGTCTTCGCCGTGGCCACCGCCCTTCCCGGGCGGGAAAGGATCCGTGCGCTGGGAATCATCGCGGCCGCCAGTGCGACGGCGTCGGCGTGCGGGACCCTGCTGGGCGGGGCGGTCACCGCATGGCTGGGGTGGCGTGCCGTGCTCGCGATCCCGGTCCTCGCGCTGCCCCTGCTGCTGGCCGCGTTGGCGCGCAGGCGCACGTTCACCCGGATCGCCGGCGGTGAGCCGGACGCCCCGGCCGGGCGGTTCGACCTCGTCGGCGCGGCCGTGCTGTCGGTACTCGCCGCCTCGTTGATCACGTTGCTGCAGGCACACTCGGTCGGTCTGCCCGCTCCCGTCACGCTCGTCGTGGCCGGAGCCGGAGTGCTCGCCGCCGTGGGACTGTGGTGGCGCGTGCGGCGCACGCCCGACGGGTTCGTGCCTCGGCGGGTGATCGCGGCCCGCGGCTTCCTGCCTGCCGGGCTCATCGGCGGGACGATCTTCGCGGGCTACTACGGGGTGCTGTTCGTCGCCCCGTCCCTGATCGAGCAGGCCACGGGCGGTGGCGCCCTCGAAGCCGGCGCGATCTTGGTCCCGGCCGCCGCCTGTTCGGTGCTGGCGGGACGGCTGGTCGGCACCTTGACCGACCGGTTCACCGGCTGGCAGGTGTCGGCCGGGCTTGCGGCACTCACCGTCGTCGGCGTGCTCGTGGTCGCGGTCTTCGACGGGCCGATCCCGGTCGTCGTCGGCGCGGCGCTGACCGTGTGCGGCTTCGCCGGTGCCCAGGCCGTACTGGTGGGCCTCGCACCGGAACTGGTCGCCGCGCGCGACCGCGACACAGGACAAGGCCTGTTCAACTTCATGACCGCCCTGGGTGGCGGGATCGGCCCGGCCGCTGTCGCCGGCTTGTCCGGCATCGCGTCGGTGCCAGTGGCCCTCGCCGTGCTCGCGGCACTACCTCTGGCCGGACTCGTCCTCACCCTGACCCGGCGCCCAGGCGCGTGAACCGATCTGTCCGACTACCCCTGAACGAGGAAGGAAGCACCGCCATGGCAGCAGAACCGTTCGAGGTCAGCATCACCGAAGCCGAGATCGCCGATCTGCGTGAACGGTTGCGCCGGACGCGGTGGCCCGAGCCCGAGCCGGTGGACGACTGGTCACAGGGTTTGCCGCTGGCGTACGCGCAGGAGCTCTGCCGCAGCTGGGCCGAGGACTACGACTTCGGGTTCGCCGGGCGGCTGAACGTCTTCCCGCAGTACCGCGACACGATCGACGGGCTGGGCATCCACTTCCTGCACGTCCGCTCGCCGGAGCCGGACGCGTTCCCGCTCGTGCTCACGCACGGGTGGCCGGGTTCGGTGCTGGAGTTCCTGGAGATCCTCGGCCCGCTGACCGATCCGCGCGCGCACGGCGGTGACCCGGCGGACGCGTTCCACGTGGTCGCGCCGTCGTTGCCCGGGTACGGCTGGAGTGACAAGCCGTCGACGACCGGGTGGGGCATCACGCGCACCGCCCGCGCCTGGGACACGCTGATGGTTTCGCTGGGCTACGAGCGCTACGGCGCGCAGGGCGGTGACTGGGGTTCGGCGGTGTCCGGCGCGCTGGGCGAGGTGGCACCCGAGCGGGTCGCCGGCGTGCACCTGAACCTGGGATCCGTGGCGGCGGGCACGTTCGACGACCCGACGTCCGCGGAACTGGCGAACCTCGCGGCCGAGAAGGAGTTCCAGCGCACCGGCCGGGGATACTCGGCGCTCCAGGCGACCCGGCCGCAGACGCTCGGCTACGGCCTCACCGACTCCCCGGCGGGGCAGGCCGCCTGGATCGCCGAGAAGTTCTGGGCATGGACGGACAACGACGGCCATCCCGAGAACGTGTTGTCGCGGCAGACGATCCTCGACGAGATCTCGGTCTATTGGTTCACCGCGTCGGCCACGTCGTCGGCGCGCCTGTACTGGGAAAGCTTCGCCGACTTCCGGGACAAGGTGACCGCGCCGTCCGGGCTGTCGGTCTACCCGCGCGACATCACCCGCCCATCGCGGCGGGAGGCCGAACTGCGGTTCACCGACCTGCGCTGGTTCGAGGAACTGCCGCGAGGCGGCCACTTCGCCGCCCTGGAGCAGCCGGAGTCGCTGATCGAGCAGGTGCGCGGGTTCTTCCGTCTCTTCCGCTGACCGTCTTCCCTTCTCCCGGAAAGGCCCGCTAGGAGCGGCTGTCGGTGAGCCTGTCGCGCAGGCGGGCGGCGTCGCGCATCGGCGGCAGGCCGTAGGCGCGGCGGTATTCCCGGGTGAACTGGGTGGCGCTGGCGTAGCCGACGGCATCGGCGGTGTGCGCGGCCGTGGTGTCGCCTGCCACCAGCAGGCGCCGCGCCTCCTGGAGTCGCAGGTGCTTCTGGAACCGCAGCGGGCTCATGCCGGTGGCGGCCTTGAAATGCCGGTGCAGGGTGGCCGGGCTCATGTGCGCGACCGCCGCGACCCGCTCCACGGTGATGGGCTCGGTGAAGTGGGCGGCGATCCAGTCGGCCGCGGCGCGCACCCTGGTCAAGGCCGAGCCGGTGGCCGCGAACTGGCGCAGGGTCGGGCCAAGCGCGCCGCCGAGCAGGCGGTAGAGGATCTCGGCCTCCACGCGGGCGGCCAGCGGCCGGATGTCGTCGGGGGTGTCGAGCAGCCGCACCCAGCGTGTGACGGCGTCGACCAGTTCCGGGGTCATCGTGGCGGAGACCTGGCCCGCGGCCGGGGTGGCCGGGGCCTCGCCGTCGAGTTCGAGCAGCAGGTCGGCCAAGACGGGGCCGTCGAGGTGCAGCACGGCCGAGCGGTACGGCACCTCCTCGAACACGGCGGTGACCGGCAGGTCGAGCGAGTTGAGGAACATGTCGCCGCGGCGGGCCGACCGGCTGTGTTCCCCCGTGATGGTGCGCTTGGAGCCCTCGGCGATGAAGCACACCATCGGCTCGTAGCGCAGGTCGAGAGGGTCGACCACCTCGTCGAGGGCGACCACGGTGAGCCGGGGCACGGCGGTGGCGCCGGACCACAGGCCGTTGCGGTGACGGCCCACGGCCGCCGCGAGCTGGTCGAGCACGGGCTGCTCCGAACAGGATGGGTGAGAGGATCAGGCAATCCTATGCGGTTCACCGCTCATGCCGGCGCGACGAGTGCGCTCTAGCGTCGAAGGTATGACACAGCTGCAGAACCTGCCCGCCCGCGTGCTCGGCACGCAGGGCCTGGAGGTCGGCGCGATCGGCCTCGGCACGATGGGCATGACGATGGCGTACGGCGCGGGCGACGAGGCGGGCGGCATCGCCACCATCCGCCGCGCCCACGAGTTGGGCGTCACCCTGTTCGACACCGCCGAGCTGTACGGCATGGGCACCGGCAGCAACGAGCGGCTGCTGGGGCGGGCGGTGGCCGGATTCCGGGACGAGGTCGTGCTCGCCACGAAGTTCGGCTTCGACCTGACCGACCCGGCGAACGTGGGTGCGAAGCTCGACAGCAGGCCCGAGCACATCCGCGAGGTCACCGAGAACAGCCTCCGGTACCTGGGTACCGACCACGTCGACGTCCTCTACCAGCACCGGGTGGACCCGGACGTGCCGATCGAGGACGTGGCGGGCATGGTCGGCGAGCTGATCGCCGAAGGCAAGGTCCGTTTCTTCGGGCTGAGCGAGGCGGGCCCGGACGTGCTGCGGCGCGCGCACGCCGTGCACCCGGTGTCGGTGCTGCAGACCGAGTACTCGGTGTTCGAGCGCGCGGTCGAGGTCGAGGTGCTGCCGGTGGTGCGGGAGCTGGGCATCGGGTTCGTTCCGTACTCGCCGCTGGGCCGCGGGTTCCTCACGTCCGCGGTGAAGCCGGCGGCCGAGTACCCGGCGGACGACATGCGCAGCTGGGACGACCGGTGGCAGCCGGGCAACTACGAGCGCAACGTCGCCGCGGTCGAGGCGCTGACCGCGCTGGCACGGGAGAAGGGCGCGACGGTGACCCAGCTCGCGCTGGCGTGGCTGCTGACGCAGGGCGACGACGTCGTGCCGATCCCGGGCACGCGCAGCCCGGGGCGGCTGGCCGAGAACGTGGCGGCGGCGCACCTGGTGCTGACGGCGGACGACCTGGCGCGAGTGCAGGAGGTCCTGCCCAAGGGCGCGGCCGGCTCCCGCTACCCCGAGGCGATGATGCCGACCTGGTGAGGTGATCGGCCGGCAGAGCCGGCCACACCGCCGAACGAGGAGCTCTGAAGGCCGTCGGGCAGCTCGATTTCCTTTGCTCGCAGATCGGCCCGCGAGGAAAGGTGCCCGGTTCGTTCAATTCGACGAATTGCATCGGTCGTTCTCGTGTCCGGTTACGAACCCTCGTCACTCGCGCTCGAACTGTGGTTCCGACCCCGGAATGGTGGATCACCCGGCTGGATGACCCGGCTCGCGTGTTGCCTGGTCAGCGGGTTCCATTGTGGACGGGGTGGGGTTAACCCCACCCCGACTGGGCAGCAGGTGCCATCGCCTCACGCTGTCGGACGGCTTAAAGTTCGGTTATCGGACTTGGAGCCGGTCCACGCGGCAGGAAATCGATCCCCGCGTCAGAAAGTTCACCATTTCGGGGCGCCGTGAACGGTTCTCGAACAAGGAGGAAACAATGCGGTCGTCAGCTCGCACACGACGGCGTGGGATCGTGTCGGCACTGACAGGTGCCTGTCTTCTGCTGCCCGCGGCGGCGCACGCCGACGATCGCCCGACCTCGCTCCAGGCCGCGGAGATGAGCACCGCGCTGGACCGGCTGACCATCCCGGATCTGCAGCGGGCCATGGATGGCAGGCTGCTGAGTTCCGAGCGGCTCACGCGTGGCTACCTCGATCGCGTCAACGCCCTCAATCCGCGTCTGAACGCGGTGGTGCAGACGAATCCGGACGCGCTCGCGCTCGCGCGCCAGAGCGACAGCCGTCGCCGCGCCCACCAGGCGCGGGGACCGCTGGAAGGTATCCCGATCCTGCTGAAGGAGAACATCGACACCGCGGACCGCCAGACCACCACCGCGGGCTCGACAGCGTTGCGCACGGCGAAACCGGCCAAGGACGCGTTCCTGGTGCAACGTCTGCGCGATGCCGGTGCGGTCATCCTCGGCAAGGCGAACATGTCCGAGTGGGCCAACTTCTACGGCTCCAGGCAGATCCCGGGCTGGAGCGCCGTCGGTGGCCAGACCCGCAACCCCTACGTCCTCGACCGGAGCCCGTGCGGTTCGTCCAGCGGTTCCGCGGCAGCGGCGGCGGCCGGGCTGGCGACGGTGACGATCGGCACGGAGACCGACTCGTCGATCGTGTGCCCGTCCGCCGCGACGTCGACGGTCGGCATGAAGACCACGCTGGGGGTGGTCAGCCGCGGCGGTGTCGTGCCGATCACGAACCAGCACGACACCCCAGGCCCCATCGCCCGCACGGTGACCGACGCGGCACTGACCCTCGCGGTGATGGCGGGAGCCGACGCGGCGGATCCGGCCACGGCACCGGTCGCGGGCGCCGTGCCCGCCGACTACCGCACCATGCTCGACCGCGATTCGTTGCGCGGCAAGCGAATCGGTGTGTGGCGCAAGGGACACGAGGGAATCGACCGCGACGTCGACCGGGTCTTCGAGTCCACTGTTCAGCGGCTCCGCGCCCTGGGCGCCACCGTCGTCGAAGGAGCGGACGTCCCCGACGTCATCGGAATGGTCCAGCCGCATTTGCTGCCCGCCGTGCTGACCGAGTTCAAGCACGACCTCAACGGCTATCTCGCGGCGACCCCGGGCGGGCATCCCAAGAACCTCACCGACCTCATCGCCTACAACAAGAAGAACGCGGCGATCGAATTGCCGGGCTTCGACCAAGACCTGCTCGAGATGGCCGACGAGACCGACGGAAACCTGAACGATCCGACCTACCGCGCCCACCGGGCGGCGGCGACCGGACAGGCACGGGACTCGATCGACGCCGTCGTGAAGAAGTACCGCCTCGACGCGATCGTGACGGCCACCGACCTGCCCGCCCCGCCGATCTTAGGGGGCGGCGGTAGTCCCTTCGTCAGCAGCACCCGCAGCACGTCGACAGCCGGATATCCGCACATCACCGTTCCGGGAGGCTTCGCCCGGACAGGGCTGCCGATCGGCATCTCGTTCCTCGGCACCCGCATGACCGACGCGTCCCTGCTCGGTTACGCCTACGCCTACGAACAGGCCACCCACGCCCGGAAGGCGCCGCACTACCTGCCCACCGCACGCTGACGTCCAAGGCCTGACCCCGTCCGACGGGGTCAGGCCTTCGTGCCGGACTCCGGCACCTTGAGGTCGTCGGTATCGAAGAGCCGGTCGATGAGCCCGCCCAAGTGCGTCCAATGCTCACCGGAGAGGTCGCGGGCGGCAACCGATTCTCCCCTTCACGCGTGTTCGTCATGCATGCACGGACAAGGGGAGGGCCAGCATGACTTTCGAAGATCACTGACGTTGCTCACCGTCGCGCTCGTCATCGCGCCGATTGTCACCGGTGGTGCGATGGCGGCAGCGGAAACCACCGGTCAACAGCGTTCCGAGGTGACGCTGTCCGCGACGTCCTGGGGTCACGTCGACTCGGCGACACCGACCACCGCCTACTTCAAGCCATCCGGCAACTCGCCGATCGGTACCTGGGACACCACACCGCACCGCCAACGCTCCTACGTGAATTTCGACCTGAGTTCGTTGCGGGGCGCGCCGTTCACGACGGTGCTGCTGTCGGCCGGCGAGACGCACTACGTCGGCTGTGACAGCCGCGCCACCGAGGTGTGGCGGACCTCCGCCTACACGAAGCAGTCGACCTGGCAGAACCGCCCGGTGGAGCGGTCACGGGTAGCGTCCAGGGGTGCCGACGGCACCTGCGTCGACAACGACGCCACGTTCGACGTCACCACCGCGGTGCGGGACGCGGTCGCCCACAAGGTCCGTCATCTCACGCTGGGTTTCCGTGTCGCCGAAGCCCACGAGGCGGACCCGGCGTTCTATCGGCTGATCGAGGCTCCGGCAACGCTGCGGGTGGTCAACAACGCGCCGCCCGCGACGCCGACCGACCTCCGCGCCAACGACGAACCCTGTGCCAAGGACGGCACCGGAGCGCTGGCGAGCCGCCAGTTGAAGCTGAGCGCACAGGCAACCGACCCGGACGGCGACTTTACGTCCGGGCAGTTCGCGTGGTGGCCGGTGGCGGACCCGTCGCAACGGCACACGGGTGCCGGGTCGGGCAACCCCGCCGCGGCGTACCCGGACACCTCGGACCTCGCCGACGGCACCTACGCGTGGGAGGTGTACGCGCAGGACAACTGGGGCGCGAAGTCGTCCACGGTCGGCCCGTGCCGGTTCACCGTCGACCGCACGGACCCGAAGGCGCCTGCCGTCGTCTCCGCGACGTACCCCGCGGACGCAGAGGGCGGCGGGGTCGGTGTGGCGGGCGAGTTCACCTTTTCCCCCAACGGTTCCACCGACGTCGCGCGGTACGACTACAACTTCGGCGGGGAAACGCGGGAGATCGCCGCGGGCCCCGACGGCACGGCCACCGTCAGCTTCACACCGACGACCAACGGCTGGCAGTCGGTGGTCGTGCGGGCGTGGGACCGGGCGGGCAACCTCTCGCTCAGCACCTACCACTCGTTCATCGTCAAGGAGACGCGGCCGACGGTCACGTCCGACCGCTACCCGCCGCGGGGCGGCCCCGACGGCGGCATCGGCGTGCCGGGTGTGTTCCGGTTCGCGCCGGGGATGCCGAACGTCGTGGCGTACGACCACCGGCTGGACGACGGCGCGTCCGCCACGGTCACGGCGGGCCAGGACGGCGTCGCCGAGGTGACGATCACGCCGGCCACCGGTGGTGATCACGTGCTTTTCGTGCGCAGCACCGACACCGCGGGCGTAAAGTCGCCGGAACGGGAGTACCGATTCCTCGTCGACGCGTCACCGGTGGTGGGCGGGCCCGAAAACGTCGACCTCGGCACGTCGGCCACGTACACGGCGAAACCGAGAATGCCGGGCGTGGCCGAGTACGACTACTGGTTCGCGAGTGCCGAGAGTACGAAGTGGACGGTCAAGGCGAACGCCGACGGAACCGCCACGCTGCCGGTCGAATTCACCTCGGCTGACCAGAACGTGCTGCGGGTGCAGGCCCGCGACGCGTCCGGCGGGCTGTCCCCGGTGACGGAGAAACGGTTGTCGCTCAACACTTGGCGTCCGACGATCGGCTACGTGGGTGACATCGCGACGGAGGGCAAGGCTGCCACGTTCACCTTCACCACCCCGATGCCGAACGCCGTGGAGTTCGAGTACTGGCTGACGGCGGACCCGGCGACCAGGTGGACCGTGCCGGTCAGCGGGAACACCGCGACGGTGAGCTACACCCCGCCGAGGATCGGCGACTACGAGATGCTGGCGCGCGCGAAGAACACGGCGGGCGTGTGGTCGGCGGCGGACAACATCACGTGGACGGTGACGAACGATCCGACGGTGACCTCGAAGGAGTTCCAGGCGAACGGGCGGGTGTTCCCCGGCAGCTTCACGTTCGAAGCCCGCCAGCCTGGCGCGGTGGCGTTCGAGTACTCGTTCGGCTGGGGTCCGTTCCAGCGGACAGCCGCTCAGAACGGGCGAGCCGTACTGGCATGGACTCCTCCGCTGCCGCCGGAAGGCTCGGCCCACCACAACCTGCGGGTGCGTACGGTGACCGCCGAAAATGTCTCCTCGCAGGAGAAAACGTACTACTTCACCATATTGAGCGCGCCGTACGTGTCGTCCAAGGAATACCCGGAAAGCGAGTGGTCGGGCGGTGCCGGTGTGCCGGGGACGTTCACCTTCACGCCGGGTATGCCGGGCATCGTCTCGTACACCTACTCCGTCCGGAACGACCGAGGCGCCGTGACGGAGGAGCTCACCGTACCGGCGGACGGTTCGGGTGCGGGGACGATGACGTGGACCCCACCGGCCCTAGGCATCTACACGGTCTTCGTGCGGGGTAACACGGCCGACGGCACCAGGTCGGGTGGCGTCGGCTACTCGGTGTACGTCAACTGACCGCGTGATCAGCGGCCCCGCTCCCGCCAGGGAGCGGGGCCGCCTGCTCGGCAGCGGCAGAAATCTCCGGCGAACACTCGCTCGCGGGGGTCATCCCACGGCGATTCCGCGGGCCTTGAGGGTGTCCTCGGCGCCGGGGGCGGCCATCATGGCCTCGTCGCCGCCGTGGATCACGCGGAGGTTGGGCAGCAGGGCGAGGTCGTCCAGTGAGGTGACGTCGAAGAGCTCGTCCTCTCCGTCCCAGAACGGCGAGCACTGGTGGTAGATCTCCAAGCCGCCGTCAGTGGTCAGTTCTTCCACAGCGGCCAGTTGTTCGGGGGTGATCTCCAAGTCGGTGAAGTACTGGCGGGCTTCATCGAGGACGGTGTAGAGCAGGTCCTGTTCGCGCAGGTACTTCCACAGGTCGCCGGTGGCGCCCTTGGCGTGGAGCACGTCGGCGATCCGGAAACGGGGCTGGATGAGCTTGTCCTGGTACATGAGCTTGTCGATGACCAGCAGCTTGAAGTTGAAGTCGCGGAACATGCCCCAACATCTACCAGACCGCCCCGACAATCCTGGCGTGTTCACGGGCGGGTCGTGCCGGACTGAAGGCTCCCTTCGCCGCGTTCGATGCGGTGAAGGGAGAGTTCAAGGCCTACTGGCGGGCCTGCTCCCGCCGCCGACCCCCGCCACGTTCGCCCTTGCCCCTCAACAACTTGGACTGGCAGCGGCCAGCGAATACTGGCACGAAGACGAGGGGTTCACCGGTCGCCAGGTCGTAGTATCCGGCGACTGCCACGCGCCTTCCGCGGCGCGGATCACCTCACCCCCCGTCCGGGACGGCGGGAAGCAGGTGAAGTCCACATAGGACGTACGACCGGTGCCGGTATCGCGCTTCCCAGTGGTGGTCCGGCGTACGTCCGGGTAGTCCCGCGGACGCTCGAGCGCGGGCTCGTGGGCCGTGGTGATCAGGAAGTTCCGCAGCCCTTCCGGCACCGGCCAGAAGAACGACTGCGGCACCACCTGTCGGGACCAGCGGCCATAGCGGCTTTCCAACGGGTCACCCGTCGACGGCATCCGGGTGCCCTGCGCCGCCGACGCCGGTGTCAAGCCGTTGGGCCCGCAGGGATTCTTATGGTCGGGTGCGGTGATCCCGAGGTCGCCCAACCACCTTTGATCGGCTCGGTCACTTGATGGGTGTGGTTTGGACCGAGGCGATCAACCACTTCTCGTCCTGGTGGGCGAGCACGAACGTGACCGCGCCCTTGTCGGGCAGGGGAGCGTTCGGCGCGGTCCGTTCGTCCGAGACGTGCTTGGTCGCGGTGACGACGGCGGTGTCCGGCTGTATCAGCCATGCGTCGTCGATCTCGATTCTGGTCCGCACCTGAGCGAGCTGGGAGGCCATCGCCTTGTGGTAGGCGGCACGGACGGTCTCGCGGCCGTGCAGCCTGCGGCCGGCGATGTTGACCAGGTTGACGTCCTCGGTGAGCAGGTCGGCGAAGCCGTCCGGGGCGTTCTGCAGGCGGTCGCTGTCCAGTACGACCTGCTCGAAGTCCTTCATGATCGCATTCCCTTCGTATCGGAGTGTTTCGCTCCGATAGCGTAGGGCCGGAGCGTTTCGCTCCGCAAGCCGCTATGATCCAGGTCATGCCCAGGCACGCGGAAGCCGAACGCAACGACCGCGCATTGCTCGAAGCGGCGCGCGAAGTCGTGGCCGTGGACGGAGCGAAGACGTCCGTCGCGTCGATCGCGGCACGTGCGGGCGTGGGCATCGGAAGCCTGTACCGCCGGTATCGATCGAAGACCGAGCTGTTCCAGCACCTGGTGGAGATCGCGCTCGACCATTGGACCGAGATCGCCGAGCAGGGGCTGGCCAACGACGACCCCTGGGACGGGCTCGTGCACTACGTCGGCAGCGCGGTCGGCATCGGTTCGCTGGCGCCGTTGGCCGGGATGGTCACCATCACCGACGAGATGGCCGAGAAGAACGCCCGATCCGACAAGGCTTTCGCCGCGCTGATCGCCAAAGCGCACGACGCGGGTGTGCTGCGCGCGGACGTCACCGCGATCGACGTGTTGCTGCTGGTCGAACAGCTCGGCAAGTCGCCGCTGATCGAGCAATTCCAGCGCCAGGGCAGGGAAGACCTGTTGGAAGCGGCTCGCGTCGCCCGGCAACGGGTGATCGCCATCGCCTTGGCCGGACTACGCCCGAGCGACCATCCACTGCCGGGGGCACCGCCCAGCATGGACCTGCTCAGCGAACGCTGGACTTAGGTGACCCCTGCCCGATCGCCTTACCCTGCACAGAACCACTTTTCTCGCGGGAAGCGGCTGCCGCTCACGGCGTGTTTGCGCTACGGTACTCGCTGCTGATGACGTCCTTCGATCCCCGCTGCCGTGGAGCTGCCGCATGATCCCCCGGCTCGGCCCAGGCGTCCCTGCCCTGTCGATCGTGAGGATTCCATGGAGTACCCCCTGCTGACGGCGGCGCTGGTCTGTGTCTCGCTGCTCGCCGCGGCCTTCGCACTGTTGCTGGTGCGCCAGCGCCGGGTCACCGTCAACACCGGCCGTCGTGGTGAGCAGCTGCTGGCCGAACTCCGCGCCCGTCAAGAGGAGGACAGGCACCTGCTGCACAGGCGGCTGCCTGCCCTCGTCGAGTCGCAGGCCAACCAGGCCGTGACCGTGCCCGGCCCCTTGCGTGCCTTCAACGGCGAGGACCCCCACCGCGAACTGCTCGTGGTGATCGGCGAGCTGACCGGCCAGACCCGCCGCAACGCCGCCGAATCCGCCGCCGCCACCCTGCGCGCGATGATGCGCACGGTGCAGAACCTCGCGGGGGAGCAGCAGGTGCTGATCTCGGCGATGGAGGAGCGCCACGACAATCCCGACGTGCTCGACGGTCTGCTCGGCCTGGATCACGCGAACTCGCAGCTGGGCCGCCGTGCCCAGGCGACCGCCGTGCTGTGCGGTTCGTGGCCGGGCTTGCAGCGCTCCGCAGCGACCCTGACCGACGTGGTGCGCGGGGCCACCGGCCGCATCCGCGACTACGCGCGCGTGCAGATCCCGGCGCCTTCGGACACCGCGGTGGTCAGCCAGGCCGTGGAACCGGTGGTGCTCGCGGTGGCCGAGCTGCTGGACAACGGCGCCCGCCACTCGCAGCCCGGTTCACCCGTGCAGGTCAGCTTCCAGCAGGCGCACAACGGGCTGGCGATCGTCATCGACGACGCCGGGGTCGGCATGACGGTGGAAGCGGTGCAGCGCGCGGGCTGGCTACTGGAAGGCCACGGCGGTCAGGACATCGCCGCGCTCGGTGTGCCGCCGCGGATCGGCTTCGCCGTCATCGGCGTGCTTTCCCACCGCTACGGTTTCCGCGTCTCGGTGGACATGCGCTCGCCCTTCGGCGGGGTGCGCGCGGTGCTGTTCCTGCCGAGCGAGCTGCTCACCCGCGCCGCCGTCCCGGTGCCGGCACCGCAAGAGGTCCCGTCGCTGGCCGCGCCCGCCAGCCCGGCCGCGATCACCCCCAGCCCGACCCCGCGCGTGCGCGTTCCCGCGCCGGAACCCCAGCCGGCCGAACCGGCCGAGGAACTGGGTACCACCGAGCACGGCCTGCCCCGCCGTCGCCGACGCGCCCCGGTGACCGGGGCGGCCACCACCACGCTGTCGGTTCCGGTGCCGCCGCCCGCCGCGCCGGAAGTGACCGAGTCCCCGGTGAACCACAGCCCGGTCGCCACGGCCACGGCCTGGCAGCGCGGCACCCGCCAGGGCCGCGCTTCTTCCACCGATGACGAAAGGGATTTCCAGTGAGCAGCTCCGTCACCACCAACAACCGGTTGGGCTGGATGCTCGACCAGGCCCTGCAGATGCCGGAGACCATCTCCGCGGTGCTGCTCTCGGCCGACGGCCTGCTGATGGCCCATTCGCAGGGAATCACCGTGGAGGATGCCGAGCGCACCGCCGCCGCGGTCTCCGGGCTCCAGTCGCTCGCCCGCGCCACCGGCGAGTTCTGCCGTCAGCCGCCGGAGCAGTGGCGGCAGACGCTGATCGAATTCGACGGCGGGTTCGTCTTCCTGACCTCCGCCGGACAGGGCGCCTACGTCGCGGTGTCCACCACCGGCCGGGTGGACATCGAGGGCGTTTCCTCGCGCTTGCAAGAGCTGGTGCAAAGACTCGGCCAGGAACTCACCGCGCCACCGCGCTTTCCGGCCGAGGGACCTGGCAACCCGGCATGAGCGGGCAACGGCGGGAACGGGCGCTGGTCCGGCCGCACGTGGTCACCGAGGGCCGGGCCCATCCGACCCGCAACACCCTGGACGTGGCCACCGTGGTGCTGGCCACCTGGGCGCCGGTGACCGGGCTGAGCCCGGAAAAACGGCGGGTGATGGAGCTGTGCCGGGGCGGCGCGCTGGCCGTCGCGGAGGTGGCGGCGCATCTCAAGCTGCCCACCAGCGTCACCAAGGTGCTGTTGTCGGACCTGCTCGACAGCGGGCACATCGAAGCACGGGCCGCGGTGCGCGAGACCGAAGTCCCCGACCAGCAACTCCTGCAGAAGGTACTCGATGGCCTCCGTGCTCTCACCTGACCGATACGTTCCCGCCACGGTCCGGACCTCGGTGAAGATCCTCATCGTCGGCCCGTTCGCGGTGGGGAAGACCACCTTCGTCGGCACGCTCTCGGAGATCCGCCCGCTGCGCACCGAGGAGCGGATGACCCAGGCGGGCGCACTGGTCGACGACCTGTCCGGCGTGCGCGGCAAGGACACCACCACGGTGGCCATGGACTTCGGACGCCTGACACTGAGCGACGAGGTGGTGCTCTACCTCTTCGGCGCCCCGGGCCAGCAGCGGTTCACGCAGATGTGGAAGGACCTTGCCCACGGCGCGCTCGGGGCGCTGGTGCTGGTCGATCCCACCCGCCTGCAGGATTCCTTCGACGTGATGGGCCTGCTGGAGGAACTGGATTTGCCCTACGCGGTGGCGGTCAACCAGTTCGACGGCGCGCCGCGTTTCCCCGATGCCGAGGTGCGCGAGGCGCTCGATCTGCTACCCCAGACCCGGCTGGTCACCTGTGACGCCCGCGATCGCGCGTCCGCCGCCTCGGCGCTGATCAGCCTGGTCGACTACCTGTTCACTCCCGGCCGCCAGGAGCATTCGTGACCGTTCCCGCCATCCCGCCCCCCGGTTGTCCCGCTCACGCGACGCGCACCCCGCTCTACGACGAGGAGTTCGCCGCGAACCCGGCGAGGGTCTACGCGCGGATGCGCAAGGAACACGGCCACGTCGCGCCGGTCGAGCTGTCGCCGGGGGTGAACGCGAGCCTGGTGCTGAGCTACGAGGCGGCGCTGGACGTGCTGCGCTCCCCGCAGACCTATCCGCGGGACCCGCGCCGCTGGCAGGCCGGTCAGCCGCCGGACAACCCGGTGATGCCGATGATGGGCTACCGGCCGAACTGCCTGTTCACCGACGGCGCGGTGCACGCGCGCTACCGCAGCGCGGTCACCGACAGCATCTCGCGGGTGAACCCGCACGCCCTTCTGGCCTACGTGGAGAAGGCCGCGCGCGAGCTGATCGCGAAGTTCTCCCGGAACGGCCGGGCGGATCTGCTCACCGAGTACGCCGGAACCCTTTCCCTGCAGGTGTTCAACCACCTCTTCGGCTGCCCGCCGGAACTGGGCGAGCGGCTCACCGCGGGGATGCGCGGGATCTTCGACATGGTGGACCCGGAGCGCGCCAACGCCGAGCTGACCGCGGCCATGCTGGACCTGCTGGCGCTCAAGCGACGGCAGCCGAGCCAGGACGTGCCCTCGTGGATGATGGCGCATCCCTCGAGGCTGACCGACGAGGAGATGCTGCACCAGCTGGTGCTGCTGATGGGCGCGGGCACCGAACCGCAGCAGAACCTGATCGCCAACGGGCTGCGCCTGCTGCTGGTCGATGAGCGCTTCGCCGGGGACCTGGCAGGCGGCAGTCTGCACGTGGAGGACGCGCTGGAGGAGATCCTCTGGAGCGACCCGCCGATGGCCAACTACTCCGCCGGTTACCCCTATCCGGCGGCCGACCTGATGGGCGCGCGTCTGCCCGCCGACGAGCCCGTGGTGATCAGTTTCGCCGCCGCCAACACCGATCCCGAGCTGGGGGAGGCCCAGCGGGCCGGTAACCGGGCGCACATCGCCTGGAGCGCCGGGGTGCACTCCTGCCCCGCGCAGGGCCCGGCGCGGCTGATCGCCACCACCGCCATCGAGACCCTGCTCGACGCGCTGCCGGATCTGCGCCTGGCCGTGCCGGACGCCGAACTGCGCTGGCGGCCGGGACCGTTCCACCGCGCGCTGGCCGGTCTCCCGGTCCTGTTCACCCCCGTCGTCGCACCGGCCAGTCCCGTTCCCGACCCGACAGGAGAGCACCCATGGCACCAGCCCGCCCGTTCGTCCTCGATCCCAACGGCCGTGACGTCCACACCGAAGGCGCCGAACTCCGCGCCCGCGGAGCCGCGACGCTGGTGGAACTCCCTGGCGAAGTGGTGGCGTGGTCAGTAACCCAGCCGGAACTGCTGCGGAAACTGCTGGCCGACCCGCGGGTGTCGAAGAACCCGAACCTGCACTGGGCGGCCTACCGCGACGGTGAGATCCCCGAGGACTGGCCGCTGCGGATCTGGGTCTCGGTGCAGAACATGTTCACCGCCTACGGTGGCGACCACCGGCGGCTCCGTTCGCTGGTGTCGAAGGCGTTCACCCCGCGCCGGGTGGAAGCACTGCGGCCGTGGGTCGAGGAGCTGACCACCGGCCTGCTGGACCGGCTCGCCGCCGGGCCGGATTCGGTGGACCTGAGGGAGAACTTCGCCTATCCGCTGCCGATCGAGGTGATCTGCCAGCTGTTCGGCGTGCCCGAGGAGCACCGGCCGGAGCTGCGGCGCGCGGTGGACGGGGTGTTCAACACCTCGCTCAGCGCCGAGGAGGCGCAGGCGAACGGCGTGCTGATGTACGGGATTCTCGGGCAGCTGGTGGCGAACGGGCGGGTGAACCCCGGTGAGGACCTCGCCAGCGGCCTGATCGCCGCGCGGGACGAGGACGGTTCGGTGCTGGAGGAGGCCGAGCTGATCGACACGCTGATCCTGATGATCTCGGCCGGGCACGAGACCACGGTGAACCTGCTGCACCACGCGATCCTGGCGCTGCTGACGCATCCGGAGGAGCTGGCGAAGGTGCGCTCAGGGGAGCACACCTGGGCCGAGGTGATCGACGAGACCATGCGGTGGCAGGCGCCGATCGCGAACCTTCCGCTGCGGTACGCGGTGGAGGACATCGAGATCGACGGGGTGCACATCAAGGCGGGCGAGGCGATCCTGGCTTCGTACGCGGCGGCGGGCCGCTCGCCCGAGGCGCACGGTGCCGACGCGGACGAGTTCCGGCTTTCGCGGGAGTCGAAGAGTCAGCACCTGTCGTTCGGGCACGGGGTGCACTACTGCCTCGGCGCGCCCTTGGCGCGGCTGGAGGCGGAACTCGCACTACCGGCGCTGTTCGAACGGTTCCCCGATCTGGCCCTGGCGGCGGAGGTTTCCGAACTGGAGAAGATGCCGTCGTTCATTTCGAACGGGCACACGAGTCTTCCGGTACGCCTCAAGTGAATGCGGTGAGGGTGGCTTTCACCGCGGATCCGCGGTGAAAGCCACCCTCACCGAGCCATTCCACGTGACCGTCAGTTCATCGCTCGTCGCCTCCGGGGACGTAGAACGCGGTGGTGGCCTCGACCGCGGCCGCCACGTGAACCGGATCGCCACCCGCGGCCAGGTGCGCTTCGCCCCATGCCGCGGCGCTGCGCCTGGCGAACTCGCGTCCCGCGGGCGAGGTCTGGAACTCCTCGTGATCGAGCGTCTCGCCGCCGGCCAGAAACCGGGACAGCGTAAGGAGATGCAGGTCCCAGCCCACACCGCCGGCACCGGGGCCGTAGGTCGGGAACATGGGCTCTCCCACGGCCGCCGCGTGGACCAGTTCGAGCTCGGTATCCCCGGCAGGGCCCGCGGACAGGCGCACCTCGACCTCGCTCGTGCCCGGCCATTCGTCGGCGCCCGGCCCGAAGAGCCAGGACACCCGTAGCCGCCGCGGCGGGTCGCAATGGAGGATCTCGCCGTGCTCGCCGCCGTCCAGCTCGAACGACCCGCCGAGTCGCAGGTCCCCGGTGACCGGCTTCAACCAGCGGCCCAGGCGCTCAGGATCGGTGATGGCGTGCCAAACCTCGTCGACCGACGCGTCGTAGCGACGCCGCAACTCCATCGTGTAAGCGTCGCCGGCGGGCAGGGTGGCCGCACCCATGGTCCGGCGCGCAGCGGCCAGTTCGTCCAGTATGTCCTTCATGTCATGACTCCTTAAGTCGAGTTCACGCCGTCCGCCGGGATCACCCTGCCCGCGCTGCCCGCGCTCGCCGAGGATGTCGAACGCATGCACAAACCGGACCGTAACAGGCATGACTTATATAAGGAAGAACTGGTATTTGTGAGGGTCCCGTAGGTCAGGGCCTCCTGGTCTCCCGCTCCTGGTAATCGCGCGGTGAAAGGCCGTGGAAGCGAGTGAAGGCGGAGCTGAAGGTCGGGAGGTGGGCGTACCCGAGGCGGCGGGCGACGGCGCTGGGTTTGGCGAAGCCGGCGAGCATGTCCCGGGCGATGCGCATGCGGGCGGCGTAGCGCCACCGCGAGAAGCTCATACCGGTCTGTTCGCGGAAGGTCCGGTGGACGGCGGCGGGCACGTCGGGTCCTGACCCGCCGGAAGTACCGATGCGGCGCAGGTAGTCGATGGCGGCTCCCCGTGCCAGGGGGTCGGTCGGCATCGGCAGCGACAGTGCTCACTGCGCGGCGACCTGGTCGGCGAACAGGTCGAGGACATGGCCGGGGTCATAGCCGTCCGGCCGCATCGGGGTGCGCGCGATGATGGAGCAGAACAGCAGGTAGTCGTCCCAGTCGGGCGAGAACTGGACCTGCAACGGCTCGGTCAGCCGCAGGTCGCCGGCATCGGCGTCCCCGATCGGCAGCGAGATCGAGTCCTGATGCACGCCCGTGACATGCTCCACGCCCGCCGGGATCCAGGTCGCGACGCCCCGGCCCCACTCGTAACGACGTTCGCCGACGCCCAGGTATCCGCTGCCGCGGTACGCCCAGCAGAGCACATGGGAGTCGTTGGCGTGCGGGATCGTGCGAGTCGCGGGAAGCAACCCGGGTGCGTCCGGCGCGACCCGGCCTCCCCGCATCATCGTCACGAGGTCCTCGGCCTGACGCACGGCAGCCGTGCGCCGGGAGTGTTCACCGGCGGCAGGGTGCGCGGAGAGCGTCCGGCTGAACCCGTACGGAGTCGACCCGAACTGCTGTCTGAACGCGCGGGTGAATCCGCTGCGGCTGGCGAAGCCCACCCGCGCGGTCACCTGGTCGACGCCGAGCCCGGCGGCCAGGAACTCGACGGCCGCGCTCAACCGGCAGCGCAGCCGCCACTGCTCGAAGGTCAGCCCGGTGTCGGCGCGGAAGTCGCGGAGCAGGGTCCGCGGGCTGGACAGCACCCGTGCCGCCCACTCGTCGACGGTGAAGTCGAGCGCGGGATTCCGCAGCAGCTCGTCGGCCACTTCCCGGGCCCCGCCGGCTCTCGGCATCGACGGCGGATCGACCCCGTCCGGCCGGGTGTCTTCGCTTCGCGGCGGCGGTCGCCGTCCAGCGCCGCGAAGAAGATCGACGAGCGCGTCCTGGGAGTATCCGTGGCCGGTCAGCGGCGTGACCATGAGGTTGAAGTGCTGGATCAGCCAGTCCTGCCAGCCGTCGGGAACCACGAACCGTCTCGGCTCGGCAGTGTTCTCGGAATGGGTCTCGGCGGCGAGACTCGGATGCGTCAACAGGGGGAAGGCGACCGTGCCCGGCTCGGTGACGAGCGTCCACCGGTTGCCGGGGTTCGCCGGAATCCAGACACCCTCGCCGCCGGCGAGCCGGCACTCCGGGCTGTCCTCCATCCGGAGGCACGCCGAGCCCGTACGGACCCAGAGCAGGAGATGCTCGGGCTGGTCCCATGAGCCGCTGGACCGCACCCGGGGGATCGACGGCGGCCGGACATCCACGCCCATGGCGTCCTAACTATGTGGCGATCCACGCACACCGCGAGGAGTAAGGATTGCCTAACATTAGCTCCGCCCCCTGTCGATGGTGGAGGGCGGCCTCGTCACCTTCGTCCCGTTCGGAAGGGCTGTTCCCCGCATGCCGAAGACTTCACGCCGGATCACCGTGCGCCCCTTGACCCTGCGGGAGGTCGAGGTCACCCGCGTGCGGGACCTGACGCCGGGGATGCGGCGGATCACCGTGACCGGTGCGCAGCTGG
Source organism: Amycolatopsis sp. lyj-84 (assembly GCF_046549075.1). NCBI lineage: Bacteria > Bacillati > Actinomycetota > Actinomycetes > Pseudonocardiales > Pseudonocardiaceae > Amycolatopsis > Amycolatopsis sp. lyj-84. The sequence continues at coordinate 220,385 of NZ_JAJPWO010000010.1, read as the reverse complement.
GCGAGTTCACCTCGGCGAACGGCTTCGCCCGGCCGGCGTTCGACTCGACCGGTTTCGACGACGACATCCGGTTGGTGTTCCCCTACCCCGGCCAGGACCGGCCGGTGCTGCCGGTGCAGCAGGAGAAGGGCCTGGACCTGCCGAGAGATCCGCGGCCGTTGACGAGGCTCTACACCGTCCGTCGCTGGGCGCCCGAGACGGGCGAGCTGGACATCGACGTCCTCAAGCACGGTATCGGCGTCGGCACCACCTGGGCGTACCGCGCCCAGGTCGGCGATCGCGTCCACTTCTTCGGCCCGAGCTCGTCGCGGGCGCTCCCGCAGGACGCGGACTGGCTGCTGGTCGCCGGGGACGACTCGACGATCCCCGCGATCGCCCGCCTGCTCGACGAGCTGCCCGAGGGCACGAGGGCGCAGGTGTTCATCGAGGTCGCCGAGGACGAACACCGCCAGGAGCTGCGTGAACTGCCCGGCGTCGAGGTGACCTGGCTCGTGCGCGACGGCGCCGAGGCCGGTACGACCCGCCTCCTGGTCGACGCGGTCAGGAACTGCGCCTGGTGGGACGGCAGGCCGTTCACCTGGCTCGCCGGGGAACAGGCGGCGGTGCGCGACATCCGGCGTCATCTGGTCGAGGACAGGGGAGTGTCCAAACAGGACATCGAGTTCAGCGGGTACTGGCGTCGCGGCGAGGTCGTCGCGCTGGAGACCGACGGGGCGGTGCCCGATCCCGCGAAGACGAGGACCCCGCTCGAGAAGCTTCACGAGCTGACCGAGCTGATCGCACCGATGGCGATCCGCACCGCCGTCGAACTGGACCTGCCCGAGCTGATCTCCCGCGGCGTGACCGCCACGGCGGACCTGGCGGGCAAGGCGGGCGCCGACGAGCGGGCGCTGGGCAAGTTGTTGCGCTACCTGCACACCCTGGACATCCTGACCGAGACCGAACCGGGCCACTACGACCTGACGTCGGTGGGCGAGGTCCTGACCGTCGACTTCATGGCCGACTTCCTGCACCCCGCCGGGGTGGCGGGGCGCGAAATGCTCGGCATCCGCGGGCTCACCGAGTCGATCCGCACCGGCCGGCCCGCCTACGCCTCGGTCGCCGGGCAGACCTATGCCGAGGTACGGGCCGAACAGGACTACGAGGACCGCTACCTGGAACGACTGGCGAAGTTCCAGGCCACGCTGGCCGAGCCGATCGCCGCCTCCGACATCCTCTCCGGTGTCCGGCACCTGGTGCTCCACTCCGGCGGTGCGGGGGCCCAGGCCGCCGAGTTCGTCGCCGCCCACCCCGGCCTGCGGATCACGATCTGCGCGTTGCCCGCGCAAGCCGACTGGCTGCGCCGCGACCTGCCCGACACCATCCCCGACGAGCGGCAGCGCGCCCGGGTCGACGTGGTCGAACAGTCCGTCTTCGAACCCGGCCCCGCCGCCGACGCCGTGTTCGTCATCCGCGCGTTCAAGAACCTGGCCGACGCCGATGCCGCCCATGCCCTGCGCCGAGCAGCCGAGAACCTCCTTCCCGGCGGCCGGGTCCTGCTGGTCGAAGACCTCTTCGACACCGAAGACCTCGACGAACACGACGGTGAAGCCGATCTGCTCGCCCTCACCGTGCACGGCTCGGGGCTCCGCACCGCCGACGAGCTCGATGCCGTCATCGCCCGGGCGGGGCTCGAACGGTGCGTGACGCACACCGTCGGCTGGGGAACCACGGTCCACGAACTGACGCGCGCCGAAACCCACCACGACACGCACTGACCTTTCCCCTGAAACGAAGAAGAGAAGACATGACCCTTCTACGACGACGCGGCGCCGCTCTGGCCGCCGCCCTGTCGATCACGGCGCTCGTCCTCACCGCGTGCGGCGGAGCCGGCACCGAAGATCCCGCCGGCGCGTCCGCCGAGACCCGCACCGTGCAGGCCGGCAATGGCGCGGTCAAGGTCCCGGTCGCGCCCCAGCGTGTCGCCACCCTCGGCAACACGACCCTGCCGTTCATCGACCTCGGCGGGAAACCGGTCGGCGTCACGGCGGAGTCGGACTCCGACGTCGCGCTGTTGTCCCCGGACGAGCAGTCGAGGTACAAGTCGGCCACGATTCTCGCGCCCAGCGCCGACCAGGTCGACATGGAGAAGCTCGCCGGTCTGAAGCCGGACCTCATCCTGGTCCAGATACCCGAGCCCGAGTTCGAGTCGATCAAGGCGCAGCTGACGGTGATCGCCCCGACCGTGTTCTTCGGCCTCGACACCGAGTGGAAGGCCCTTGCCGACGGAGTCGCGCAGGCAGGCAACATCACCGGTGCGCTGAGCGAGCAGAAGGCGGCGTTCGAGCAGCGCCGCGCCGCGGTACAGGCGAAGTACCGCGGGATCATCGACCGCACCTCGTTCGTCGACGTCATCCGCTACTCGTCGTCCGATCCCGGGACGTTCGCCATCGCCGACATCGGTTGCTCCGAGATCGCCAGGGACGAGGTCGGCATGAAGTTCCCCAAGGCCGCTGAAGGCGCCGATCCCCTGGCCTGGACGGCCTTGCCGTTCGAGCAGATCGGTGAGCTGTCGAAGTACGACGTGATCACCTACCCCGTCGACGCCGCGGGCCGGCCGACGGAGCCCTTCAAGCCGGTGGTCGAGACCAACACCTGGAAGGCACTGCCCGAGGTGAGCTCCGGGCACGCGCTCGGGGTCTTCTGCCCCGGCAACAACTCCTACGGATCCGTCATCCGGTACCTGGAGTCGCTCGACCGCGCACTGGCGACCCTTCCGGCCACGGGGTGACAGCCCTCGCCCTGCGGCGGAACGGTCCGGGCACCGTGGGGGTGGTGCCCGGACCGCGTCGTCGTGTGCTCGGGCTGGTCGTCGCACTGGTGGCGCTGGCCGTCCTGCTGGTGCTGAGCGTCATGATCGGCTCGACGGCGATCGCGCCGTCCGTGGTGTGGGACGCGCTGGTCCACTCTTCGGCGGGCATCGACCAGTTCGCGATCCGCGACTACCGGCTGCCGCGCACGATCGTGGGTCTGGTCGTCGGCGTCGCGCTCGGCCTGTCGGGCGCGTTGATCCTGGCGCTCACCCGCAACCCCCTGGCCGATCCGGGCATTCTCGGCGTCCACGCAGGCGCGTCCTTCGCGGTGACGGTCGCCGTGGGTCTGCTCGGCGTCAGCGACGTCCACGGCTACCTGTGGTTCGCGTTCGCGGGAGCGCTGATCGTCACGCTCATGGTGCTCGCCATCGGGTCGACGCGGCAGGGCTCCTCGCCGGTGGTCATGGTGCTCGCCGGGGTCTGCGTCGGCGCGGTGCTCGGGGGTGCCAGGGAGGCGCTCCAGCAGACCAACCCGGCCGCGTTCGACGCGATGCGGAGCTGGAACGCCGGTTCGACGGCGGGCCGCTCGCTCGACGTGGTGTGGCCGGTCCTGCCGTTCTTCGCGGTGGCGCTCGTCCTGGCCGTCGCGGTGTCGGGTTCGCTCAACGCCATGGCTCTGGGTGACGAGATGGCGGTCGCCCAGGGCGTCGCCCTGGCGCGCACCCGCGTCCTCGCGATCGTCGCGATCACCCTGCTCGCCGGGGGTGCGACGGCCATCGCCGGACCGATCGCCTTCGTCGGGCTCATGGTGCCGCACGTGGCCCGCTGGATCGTCGGCCCGCACCAGCGCTGGATCTTCGCCTACAGCGCCGTGCTGGGCCCCGTCCTGCTGCTGACCTCCGACATCCTCGGCCGGCTCGTGATCCGGCCCGGCGAGATCCCGGTCGGGGTCGTCACCGCCTTCGTCGGCGCCCCCGTCCTCATCGTGCTGGCGCGCCGGAAGAAAGCGAGCGGACTGTGAGCACAGGCGTGTCGTCACGGTCGGCCCGCGCCCGCCCGGCGCCCGGGGAGCGGGTGGACTCCGGGCGACGGGTGCTGACCGTGCGGTGGTGGCGGGTCGCCGTACGGCTCGACCTGCGTTCGGTCGTCGTCTGCCTAGTTCTCGCGCTGGTGATCGCCTGCACCGCGGTGCTCGCGCTGATGACCGGCTCGTACCTGCTCAGCCCCGGGCAGGTGGTCTCCGCGCTGGCCGGCGGGCAGACCGGACTGGTGAACGACATCGTGGTCGGGTGGCGGCTCCCGCGGGTGACCGCCGCGCTGGTGTTCGGTGCCGCGCTGGGGGTGAGCGGGGCGATCTTCCAGTCGATGTTGCGCAACCCGCTCGCGGACCCCGCCGTCATCGGCTTCTCCGAGGGCTCCTACACGGGCGCGCTGGTGGTGATCCTGGTCGCCAACGGCACGTACTTGCAGCTGGTCGGCGGGGCGCTGCTGGGCGGCATGGCCACCGCCGTCGCCGTGTACCTGTTCGCCTTTCGACGCGGAGTGCAGGGCTTCCGGCTGATCATCATCGGCATCGGCGTCTCGACCTTACTGGCTTCGCTGAACACCTGGCTGATCCTCAAAGCCGACCTGAAACAGGCGATGGCCGCGGCGGCCTGGGGCACCGGGTCGCTCAACGGCGTGTCCTGGAACCAGGTGACCATCGGCGGCGCGTGTGTTCTCGTGCTCCTGCTGCTGGCGGGGATGTCGAGCCGTCCGATGCGACAGATGGAGCTGGGTGACGACGCGGCCGCCTCCCTCGGGGTGCGGGTCACTCCGGTACGCCTCGGCCTGGTCGTGGTGGGCGTGGCGCTGACGGCGACGGTCACGGCCGCGTCGGGGCCGATCGCGTTCATTTCCCTGGTCGCGCCCCAGATCGCCCGCCGGCTCGCTCGCACCGCGGGGATCACCCTCGCGCCCGCCGCCGTCGTGGGCGCGCTGCTGTGCCTGTCCGCGGACTACATCGCCCAGCACGTCGCGCCCACCCCGCTCCCGGTGGGGATCATCACCGTCGTGCTCGGTGGCGGCTACCTCGGCTGGCTGCTTTTCACCGAAGCCAGGAGACGTCTGTGAACACTCCGCCCAGCACGCCGGCGGTACGGCCGTTCGCCGTCGGGCCGGAGACGACTCCCGGCCGGTTCGTGCTGCACGTGATCGGATCGGTGCGGCGGAGCACCGTCCCGGCGATGCTGCTGGCGATCGTGTGGCAGGTGGGTGAGTCGGCGGTCCCGGTCGTGATGGGCGTCGCGATCGACCGGGCGCTCGCGACCGGCGACGCGGGCCAGCTGGGGCTGTGGCTCGGTGTGCTGATCACGCTGTACGTCGTGTTGACGGCGGCGGCCGGGCTCTCGCTGCGGCTGACCGTCTCCTCGGTCCAGCTGGTGCAGCATCGGCTGCGGGCCACCCTCTCCGCCCGGGTACTGCATCCCGTCGGCGGAGCCACCCGGGCACCGGACGGCGAGGTCGTGTCGGTCATGACCAACGACGTCGGACGCCTGTCCAACGGGACGTTTCTCGCGATCATGCCGATCGCGAGAATCTTCACCATCGGGTTCATCGCCGCCTCGCTGCTGGTGACGCACTGGCTGCTCGGGCTCGTGGTGCTGGTCGGGGCGCCGGTGTCCGTCTGGCTGATGGGCCTGCTCAGCGAGCGGCTGTCCCGGGACACCCGCGAGTACCAGGCCCTGCTCGCCTCCACGGTCGGGCGGGCGACGGATCTGGTCGCCGGTTACCGGGTGATCAAGGGGGTGCGGGCCGAGACCGAGGCCACCACGCGCTACCGGCAGGCCAGCGGGGCGGCCCTGGTCGGCGCGCAGCGCAACGCCGGGCTGCTCGGGCGGTTCCTTCTGGGCTCGGGCGTCGTCACCGGCGTGTTCGTCCTCGCGGTGACCGGACTGGCGGGCTGGTTCGCCGTGGGCGGGCAGCTGAGCGTCGGCGGGCTGATCGCCACCGTCGGCCTCACCCAGGCGCTGCTGCCACAGGTGGAGTCGATCGCGAGACTCTCCATCCCCAACCTCGCGGGCTCCCGCGCCTCCTCCGCCCGTCTGCTCGATGTCCTGCGGGGTGCGGACGGGCCCGCACCGGCCGACGGCGGCCGATCCCCGGTGTCCGCGCCGGCGGTGCCCACGCTGGACGTGGTCGGTGCGGGCGTGCGTGTCCAGGTCGAGCCCGGTGAGCTCGTCGGAGTGCGCGCCGACGACCCGACCGCCGCACGGCTCGCCGAGGCGCTGCTGAACCCGGAGGGCGACCGGGACATCGAGGTACGGCTCGACGGACTCGCGGTACACGAGCTGAGCCCGGCCGGGTATCACTCCCTGGTCACCGTCGCGCCGCACCGGGTCACGCTGTTCACCGGCACGATCCGCGACAATCTCACTCCCACGGGCGCCGTGCCCGAGCGCCTGGACGCCGCGGTGCGGGCCGCGGCCTGCGACGACTTCGCCGCCGACCTCGACGATCCCGTCGGCGAGAACGGCAACCGCCTCTCCGGGGGCCAGCGCCAACGGGTCGCGCTCGCGCGTGCCCTGGCGACCGACGCGCCGGTACTGGTGTTGCACGACCCGACCACCGCTGTCGACTCGGTGACCGAGCAGGCGATCGCGGGGACACTCGGTGCCGTTCGTACCGGACGCTCGACGCTGCTGATCGCCTCCTCCCCGGCACTGCTGGCCGGCTGCGACCGCGTCGTGGACCTGCTCGCCGACGTGCCGGTTCCCGGCCGGACGGAGGCCACATGACCGCGACGACGACCGCCGGCGGCGCGTTGCGCGTCGCCACCGGACCGGAGACGGCGCGCGAGGTGTGGCGTACCAGCCGTGGGCTTCGGCTCCGCATCACCGCCGTCGTCGGGGTGGGGATCGCCGGCTCCGCCGTCGACCTGGCCGTTCCCGTGGCCATCGGCTTGCTCGTCGACCGCGTGCAGGCAGGCACCGCCGATCTCGGCACGGTCCTGATGCTCACGGCGGTCATGATGGGCTCGGCGGTCCTCGGCGCCGCCTGCGCGGCGGTGACGATCGTCCTGGCCACCCGCGTCTTCCACCACATCCTGGCCGACCTGCGGGAACGGCTCGTGGAGCGTGGCCTGAGGCTCCCGCAGCACGTCGTCGAACGCGCCGGCACGGGGGATCTGATTACCCGGTCCAGCGACGACGTCACCGCCGTGGCCGATGCCGCCCCCGCGGTGATCCCGGCTCTCACGGTCACCGCGTTCACCATCGTCGTGTCGCTCGCCGGGCTCGCGGCGCTGGAGTGGCCCTACGCCGCCGCGCTCGTCGTCGTGCTGCCCGTGTACGCCCTCGCCCTGCGCTGGTACCTGCGCACCGGACCGGGGGTGTACCGCGCCGAACGCGCGGCGATGAGCGTGCGCGCCCAGCAGATCGTCGAGTCCCAGCGCGGCTACGCCACCGTGCTTGGCTTCGGACTCGCCGAGGAGCGGCACCACGCCGTGATGGCCGCCTCCTGGCACGTCGCGGTGCAGGCGCTGCGGGCCCGAACCGTGCAGAGCAGGTTCAACGTCCGGCTGAACCTCGGCGAATGTCTGAGCCTGGCCGCCGTGCTCGTCGTCGGCTTCGTCCTCGTCGACGCCGGAGCCTCCACCGTCGGTGGCGCCACCACCGCCATGCTGCTCGTCCTGCGCCTGCTCGGGCCGGTCAATCAGCTGATGTTCGTCCTCGACACCCTCCAGTCCGCCCTCGCCTCGCTGAACCGCATGGTCGGCGTCGTCACCATTCCGGCCGACACTGCGGAGGAGGGGCAGCGATCGGTGACGGAGGCGGGCATCGCCGTACGGCTCCGCGACGTCGCGTTCCGGTACGACGACGACGCCCCGCGTGTGCTCGACGGCCTGACCCTCGACATCGCCACCGGTCAGCACGTCGCCGTCGTCGGCGCCTCCGGGGCGGGCAAGACCACGCTCGCGGCCGTGATCGCCGGCATCCGTCCGCCCACGGCCGGAACGGTGACCCGCCCGGACCGCACCGCGGTCGTCACCCAGGAGGTCCACGTATTCGCCGGGACCCTGCGCGACAACCTCACCCTCGCCGCTCCGTCGGCCACCGACCGGGACCTCCGCACGGCACTCGGCGCCACCGGCGCCACCGCGCTCCTCGACCTGACTCCCGACGGGCTGGACACCCTCGTCGGCGTCGGCGGGTATCCACTCACCGACGCCCAGGCGCAGCAGCTCGCCCTCGCCCGCCTGCTGCTCACCGACCCGGAGCTGGCGATCCTCGACGAAGCGACCGCCGAAGCCGGCTCCACCCACGCCGGTCTGCTCGACCGAGCCGCCCAGGTCGCTCTCGAGGGCCGAACCGCGCTGGTGATCGCCCACCGGCTCTCCCAGGCCGCGGCGTGTGACCGCGTCGTCGTCATGGAGCACGGGCGGATCGTCGAGGCCGGGACGCACGACGAGCTGGTCGCCGCGGGTGGCGTGTATGCCGGACTCTGGGCCGCGTGGTGGGACGGGCAACGGCTCGGCGGATGATGGCGTGCTTCTACGGCAACGTGGCCAGGGAGAGAATCAGGCCATCCGAGAGTTGCGGGACTGTAAAACGAACGGCTCTGGCGCACTTTCGGTGGTGTTAGCCGAGGAGGATGCGGTGGCGCAGGAGGTTGATGCCTGCTCGTCCGTACATCTCGCCTGTCGTCAGCCTTTCGCATACAACGACAACACGATCTCATCCACACTACCCAGCCGACGCTGCCGCTTTTTCACGATCACCGGCTCGAAATTCGAATCCCGATCCCGCGGCACCGCGATCTCCACCTCGCCCACCGCGTCCGAGACCACCCTCTTCGACCGCGTGCCGTTCCGCACGTTCGACCTCGCGCGCCCCGGCTCGGCCTGATGCTTCTCATGGCCGAGGTGCTCGGTCATCTCCGCGTTCAACGCCGCCTCGAGGACCGTCTTGGTCAACTGCTTGAGCAGCCCATCCGGACCGGTCAGCGCCAGTCCCTGCTCCTGGGCCCGCGCGACCATCGAGGCCGCCAGCTCCTCCTGTGCCGTCCGCGGCTTCGCTGCCTTGCCCTTACCCGTCGATCGTGAAGTTACGACGTCTAGTGTCATCACACACCATGCCCATCCCGCCGAGCTCACGCCCGGCGTGTCGGGCCGGAAACACCGTTACTGGGACAGTCCCACCGGAGAGTGGCTTGTGCGGCCCGGCGTCGACACTAAGGCGCGGGGGAGAGACGTCGCGAGGCGCGCTGAGGTTGTGACACGGACACATTGGTGGTCGGCGTGCTAGTGCCGTCGGGGAATATCGCCAGCAGTTGCGTGAAGTAGCGGACTTTGCTGGGTAGTCGGTTCCACCGCCTTAACGGGTGGTGGTACTCCGCTCGTGAGGTGTCATTGTCGAGTGCTTCGGCGAAGGCTGTTTGTGCGGGCGTGAGTTCGGCGGCGGCCATGGTGAGCAGGTGGGAACGCATTGTCTTGATTAGCGCTGCTGGGCTTTGCTCCTTCGAGAGAGCACGTTCGGAGGGCCGGTCGCGCGGGATGGGGCGGTCCCTGAAGCCCAGGTCGTCTAGCGTGTCTTTGCCGCTCCAAATTTCGTGGCGCTGCCACACGTCGTCTCCTATCTGTTGATGGAGCCGGTGGACCAAGGCAGGGCAGCCAGCTGTCTCGAGCAGCTTGCTATAGAAGTGCCGGCTGAGGTGCGTTGATGTGAGGAGCACCCGGCGATCTTTGGCGAGGTGTGCGGTCGGGTCGTCGATCCAGGCGGGGAGGTCGATGTCGAAAGGACCACCGTGCATCCGTTCGATTGTTCGTGGCAGGTCGAGATCCGTGATGGTGTGGTCGATTAGGACTACGCCGGCCATGGTTTCGGCGCGGAGCAGGTACTGCCCGTCGGGGTGTTGGTAGAGGACAGCGAGTGTGGTGGCAGGATCGGCGGTCCTGCGGCGTGCCCAGATCGCGCAGGCGGCTTGGTCGCGAGCGGCTATTGCGTACCGAACACGTTGGTCCGCCATGCCGTGGTGGGCATCGCAGTAGCGGCGTTGATCAAGCGCCGTGTCCAGAGGCTCGGCGGACTCCAGTCCGCACTGTGCGCATGTGCGTCGCAGCTTTAGCCTGCGGGCACTTTGAGGAGACGCTGGAGGAATCGGGATGGTGTCGGCGATGGCGTACAGCGGCTCGGGTCGTTTTCCGATCCGGGTACTGGCGATGGGTGCCTGGTGGTGCGCTGGTTGGAGACGCCGATTGTTCAAGTCCGCGAGAGTGGCGAGCACGTTGAACGGGAGCGTGTCCCGTGAATAGAACGGCAGTCCGGTGCGCGGTGCGCCTTGCGACGAGGTAGCAGAGTCGTTACCGGCAGGTGATGGGTTGCTCTGCCAGAGGCGCGGGTGAAGAAGGAGCACGTCGCCGACGGCGTGGCCGCGGGCGGGCTCGGTGAGGGCCACGCGCAGCTGAGGTGTCGGTTCGCGGGGCGTCCATGGCAGAAGGATGCCGTGCACGGATTGGACGAGATCGCCTTTACGGCGTGTCAGGTGAACTTGGACGCCCGTGAGGAGCGACCATGTCTGTTTCTCGTTCAGTCGTGGAAACTTCGGGTGGTGCGGAGTGCCGCGGTCCTCGAGGATCTGTAGTACGGCGGCGCCGTACGCGGCGCCATGCTCGACGGCCCACTCGCGAGCGGAGTCCTCGATGCCGCGGACGGCGCGAGCGGCACGCTCGGCGAGAACAGGTCCGCGCTTCCCGGTGAGAACGTTATGGGCTTCGGTGACGGTGCAGTCGTCGATCGTCGAAAGAATGTCGGCTGGTTGCAGCTTGGTCTTCGCGCGGGGCACGTCATCGTCCGTTCCCGACAGGGCCACACCCACCTGCCGTGACGAGTACGGCCAGCAGCTTCTTGATCGCGCGTGCCTCTTGGCTTTACCGAACAGTGTCACCTGGCCTGTGTGGAAGGTGGTGACGGCGGTAGGAGCGTCGCGCTGTAACTCCGCAAACACTGTAGCCGACCCTAGGTACGGCCCATGCCCAGGGTGTCAATCGGTCACCTACATCAGCGTCCTTCGCCGTCCGACCTATTCCTGTCTGGTTGACCTGATCGGCTGTGCCCAGAACTTGGTCGAACCCGCTGTGAGTGCCCAGCGATAGGTTCGTCGGCTACTCGGGGAACGGTCGCCGTAGGACTGTTCTCCGTGCTGGCTTCCTTGGTGGCGGCGATGCCCGGTACGCCGGCGGTGGTGTCGGTCTTGTCGGCGTCACCCTCAAGGTGGAAGTCGATGTTGATGGTCTTCCATTCCTGTGCTTTCACTTTTACGGAGCGCAGTGTCGCGTTACAGTCGAGACGCAGCACGACCCTGCGTTGATCGATGAGATCCTCGGCGGCGCCGAAATCGCCACTGTGCTGACCGGTGTCCGGATGCCTCGCATGAACGCGACCATGGAACGCTGTGTGAAGACGCTGCAGGCCGAATTGCTGGACCGCACGCTGATCTGGAACGAGACCCACCTCCGGCACTCGTTGCGCGAGTACGAGCAGCACTACAACCAGCATCGAACCCACCGATCGCTGGCCGCCGCGGCGCCCCTGCGAGCCCGACCCCAGGCCCTTGAACCCGACCGGATCGAACGCCTCGTGATACGCCGACAGGACCGACTCGGCGAAGTCCTCCATGAGTACATACAGGCCGCTTGACCTGCACGGACGTAATTTTCGTCATCCACACCGCCCATCGGACACCGTGGTCGTTCACGTCACCTGCGACAGCGGACTACGTCTTCCCTGGACGGTGCAGGGTTGTGGCCTCACCCGGTTCACCGGACTGGTCGGCCCCATCCTCTGCGGACTCCGCGACCAGGGACGGATCGATTTTCTGCCCGGGTATGCCATCACCTACACCGTCATCGCGCGCGACGCCGGTAGCGTGGCACTGGCCAGCCGGTACTGCACCGTGCCGGTCGGCGACTTCCAGCGCGTGAATTTATCCTTCGCCGAAGGCGACGGCTACCGTGGAGATCACCGTCGTCGTGCCACCGGCCACCGGCCACAGGCGCTGCGGCCTGTCCGCCAGTACCGCAGAGGCCATCGTGACCAGAAACTGGCCGCCAGGAGTAGGCAACTGCCGAGAGGATCGCGGGCGGATACCGTTGCCGGTGTTCATCGAGGCACGGGAACAACCCGTCATCAACGATCACGATCTCGCCATGAACGACTCCAGCCTCAGGACGATCCGCACCGCCATCCTGTCCTTAGAGGGCTTACGTGCCGATAACGATCGGTACCTCGATCTGTTGCGCTACAGGTGTCCACACATCAGCTTCGACGCCGGGAGTGTCGATGGACACGATGAAGGCATAGCGGGAGTCGTGACAGTCGTCGTGACGGGATGACCTGTCCTTCCACCAGCCGCCGACTGGGTACACCGCGAGCGCCCCGCGCTGCGCTAGGTCCGCTGCGGTCCCAGTCCAAATATCGGTATGCAGCGATCCCGAAGACTTCTGCAACTCCGAGCCGAAGACCCAGGCGCCGGGTTCGTCAGCCGACGTCGGTCGTTTCTCTTCCTCCTCTAGCGCTTTCGTATTGAGACGCTTGTGGAACTCGTCGTTGGACTCGGTCGGACGCCGTACGTCGAACCGCAGGCCGTGAGACGCGTAGCTGTAGCGGCCATTCCATCCCCTCCTCGCCGGGTTGGGTTCGATAAAGTAAGACAGCGTCACTCGCAGGCGAACATCGATACCACCGAGATCGGCGAGGACGTCAGCAGGCCAGGGCAGGTCGTGGAAGTGGATCTCCCTCATCGTGCCTTTTTCGAACGGGGTGATGGTGTCCTGAGCGATGAGGGTCAGTGCGTCGCTGGCACTGCGCGTCGCGCGCAAGAGGTCCGGGACACCCATTCCGTAACGGCGCAGTACGGTCCGCTTGTCACGCTTCCCCGACTTGGCGTCGAAGTGTGCCTGCATCGCGGGAGTCCACTCGGCAGAATGCACGATCAAAGCTCGTACCGCCTCTGGCCAGAGCGAGGGGTACTCGGCCATGATCTGCGCGGCCATTCGTGCTGCTTGCGCGGTGGCCGCACTGGTCGCGTTCGCGGTGGCCAGCGACTGGCTGCTGCCGGTCGTCTCAAAAGCCGTTGGCGAGCGTGTCGTAAGTAGATCCAGTGCGCGGAGGGAATGAATCTCCGCGCCGCTCGGGGACCGCGCGAGATTGCCGCCCTCCAGGACGATCTCGGGTTTGATCGGCCACTTTGAGCTGAACGCGACCGAAGTACGACTGAACGGCGACAACTCGCCGCGTGGTGCCAGCGGGCTCCATCCTTGGTATTCCTCGGGCGCGTGCGCTAGCGAGTCATGGTCGGTGAAGGCACCAACGGTCAGTACATTCCATGCCTGCGCGGGGTCTTGCGCGGGTTCGGTGTCGCTGCGAGTCAGGTGGTCATGGTCGTAGTTGTACACGTTGCCAGCGGAAACTGCGAAGAGCCGGTGTGCATCGGTTTCGGCAGGCCCCAGGAACGCGATGCCCGAATCGTCATCAATAACGCCGCGCCCGGCGGCCAGCGCGTCGAGGCTCGCCGACCACGATGTCGGCTTCCCCAACGCGATCTCGGCAGGTTCTGCCGGAGACTGCTCAGAAGTAGTGGCGGTGATGGCCATCGAATAGACCCGGTGGCGGTCCGGTGTGCCGATTTCGACTGCGGAGGTGCCTGACGCTGTGATAGCTCCGTAGAGCTCGGGGTCGTTGGTCTGGCCTCGCGGCGGCAGGAGTTTCAGTGATTCCAGTCTGTGGCGCAAGTGGACCGGACCGGTGTCTTTCATCGACTCGGCGAGGTCGCCGTAGAGCGCGAGGCCTGCCATTTTCGTGCCATGGCCGTCGTCGTCAAGTCCGGTTGGCCACGTCGGGTCCGCAGTGTGGCAGTCCTCGATGGGCAGAGAGCCGGCCAGGAGGGCATGTGTGCGGTGGACGCCGGTGTCGACCACACAGACAGTAGGTGCGGAAGCGTCGGCAGTGGTAACCCGTTGTGCTAGATCCTGCACGAACTCGTTCTGCGTTGCGGCTTCCTCGTTCGCCAGGAACTGGGCTGGGTCGTGGGGGTGGCGGAACTCGGCTATGTCGTCGAGGACGTCGATCGCGCCGGCAAGCTGTTCCACCGACGCATGGACGAGCACGACCGTGCGACTGTCGAATCCGAGCGCTCTGCGTCCAACCTTTAGGTCGACCGCGTTTGCGTAGGTACGCAGTCTGTCTAGTTCGTTCCCGTCGCGTCGGCGGAGCCACACTTCCCACCACACCGTGGCCGCCGGATCCGGGAATTCTGCGAGGGCATCGGTCCATAGAGCCTGGACGGTCGCGATGTGGACCGCGTTGATGCGATCGACGAGATTGCTGCCTGCAGTTGTCGCTTCATCCGCCGTTTCAAGGTACTTGTCCAGGCGGTCGAGGAAATACTTCATCGTGCCGTCAGGAACGAAGACTGTGGCCATCTCGACGGGCTCGCCGTTGATCTGATCGGTCCGGACGGCGCGTAACTCTGGATGCGTCCTCCCGATGCGCGGATCGAGGCTCTCGAGAGCGAGCTCGATCCCGGGGAAGCTTTCGAAGGCGACGTAAGTGCCAGGTATAGCGTCGGCGACGATAGGTTGTCTCTTCGCGCGCCGGGTGCGGGCATCGCGCTCCGCCGATTCCAGGGTGTTCCGGATCGTGGCGCCGTGAGCGCGCCGATCCTGCGGCGCTGGAAGTGCACGACCGTCTCCGCCGCCTCCGACCGGGCCATATTCGAATGTCGAGCGCCGGGTGGGAAGGATGAGGTGTGCTTTGTTCCGCGGTGCCATACGACCTATCCTCAGCGAGTGTGATCGACCTTTCGGCCCCGAAGCGCTTCGCACAGTGCTGTCGAGGTTACGGGCCCGCCGTCGGACAATATCGCGTCCTTCGCGGCGAGTTCGGCGGCCACTGTGATCTCACCTTGACTGAGCCCGGCTGCAGCTTGATCGATATTCACCCAGTTCAGCCTTCCGAGCTCCACGCCGGCCAGGCGGCTCTTGATCACGCGGCGGGCCACGGCGGGCTCAGGCAGGGGGTAGTCGACTACGGCGTCGAACCGACGGAAGATAGCGCGATCGAGGAGTTGCGGGTGGTTAGTGGCCGCCACTAACAGGCTCTCGGAACTGTCCTGCTCGAGGAACTGCAGGAACGAGTTGAGGACTCGCCGTATCTCACCCACGTCGTTGCCGTGGGCACGTTCGCCAGCCAGGGCGTCGACCTCATCGAATAAGTAGACGCCGCGGGTTTCGGACAAGGCATCGAAGATCAGCCGGAGTTTGGCCGCTGTTTCGCCCATAAATTTGGTGATCAGGCCGTCCAGGCGGATCACGAATAACGGAAGTCGCAATTCGCCGGCAAGTACCTTCGCAGACATCGTCTTGCCAGTCCCTGGCGCTCCTGTAAGTAGGAGACGTCGGACGGGCTGGAAACCATGTGAACGGAGGCGATCGGCTTGACGTTGCTCAAGGAACACCCGCTCCAGCCGTTGGAGCACATGCAGGTCCAGGGACAGGTCGGCGAGTCCAAGTTGCGGATAACTCACGCTAAGCAGCTGGGCGAGTTCGCCTCGGGGCTGCGCGACGGCAACCAGCTTGCCCAGCGCGCTAGAAGTGGCGGACTGCTGACGCAACGAATCGACCAGCGACTTCAGTTCTTGGGCGAATCGGCCGTGCCCGACCCGCGCCGCACCGGCAGCAACCTGCAGGGCAACGGAGTAGAAGCGAGTATCGTCACCCTCCCCATGGCTCCTGACCAGCGCCTTTACCTGATCTGCCGTAGCCATCTACTCCCACCTCCCTTATGTATCTGGCCGTATGGCCTGAGCAACCTTCGAACGATAGCGCGCTCGCTATCAAGCCTCCCATGATTGGGCTTGCCTGACCGCATTTCGTTGTCAGACGCACGCTCGTCTGGGTAGTTGTGGACTTGCCGTCACGACGGACTGGTGGAGCAGCGTGACGTCACCTGCTGGTACTGCCCGCTGGCTGGAGGTTTACCGGCGTCTACGGCTAGCAGGAACCCGAGGTGGGTGGATGCCGGGCAGCGCTGTCATGCGAACGCCACCCCGGCTGGGTATCCACCCAGCCCGAGGAAGTCTCGGGCGGATCGATCATGTCATCGGGCACCGACAATTCACGCCTGGTCAACGGGGGAGCCACGCCAGCGTCGTGATGGGATCGCTTGCCTGCGGTGTGGTGACCTGAAGAGGTCGCCGAAGAAATCGCTGCAGGACTACCCGGAAGGGTGGCCCGGATGGGGCAGTTTTGGTGACCCCGTTTGAAACGGGGTCATGGCTCTGCCCCAGTTACTGAACGGTAGCTGAAGTTCGGTAGGGCGTTTCTCAGAGTGAGGCTCAACGAAAAAACCGCCCTACCTCAGCAAACTTGCGAGGTGGGCGGTGTTTCGTCACTGTGGAGCTAAGGGGACTCGAACCCCTGACCCCCTCACTGCCAGTGAGGTGCGCTACCAGCTGCGCCATAGCCCCGGAGCGAAGTTGTACTCCGCATCTCGTGTGTCCATACATTACACCGCCCGCGCGGGCCGTTCGCGAGGGGGTCGCTCTCGGTGGTCTCGATCGCCGGAAGCGGCACTGACCTGCATCTTTGAGACTTATTTTTAGACGTGTATTGACTCCGCGTGTGACCGCCGTTACGTTTTCGACCATCGTGACGCCGAGGTCCCCGCCCGCTACGCCGCGTCTCCACTGGGCTTCACCTCAGCTCGCCCTGCCCCATGACGCGGAGGAGGTCCTGATGAGGGCCAGAGCAGCCTTGATAGCCCTGTTTTCGCTGGTCGGAGCGCTGATAGTGGTGGCTCCGGCGGCGCAGGCGGCCATCGTTCCCGATACCTGGTACACGGTGACGGCCGGCAGCGGGAAATGCGTGGACGCGCGGGCCGCCGGGTCGGCGAACGGGACGGTCGTCCAGCAGTACGCCTGCAACCAGACCTTTTCCCAGCAGTGGCAGTTCCAGCCGACCTCGGGCGGCTACTACCGGGTCAACACGCGCAACAACCCGGCGCAGGTGTGGGACGTCGCCGACGTGTCGACGTCCGATGGCGGGCTGATCCATCTGTGGACTTACGGCGGCGGGAACAACCAGCAGTGGCAGCCGGTCGAGGAAGCCGGTGGCGCGTACCACTTCGTCAGCCGCAACAGCGGTAAGTGCCTGGACCTTCCGGGTCTCTCCACTCAGGACAGTGTTCAGCTGCAGCAGTACGCGTGCAACGGCTCCGGCGCGCAGTCCTTCCGGCTCACGCCGGTCACCGGCACCGCCAACCCCGACCTCGGGCCGAACGTGCTCGTCTTCGACCCCGGTATGGCTCAGTCGGCGATCCAGTCCCAGGTCAACAGCGTCTTCTCGCAGCAGGAGACCAGCCAGTTCGGCTCGAACCGGAAGGCGCTGCTGTTCAAACCGGGTTCGTACAACGTCGACGTCAACGTCGGGTTCTACACGCAGGTGCTCGGGCTCGGGTTGTCGCCGGACAACGTGACGATCAACGGCGCGGTGCACGCGGAGGCCGACTGGTTCCAGGGGAACGCGACGCAGAACTTCTGGCGTGGCGCGGAAAATCTCTCCGTCAACCCCGCGGGCGGCACCGACCGCTGGGCCGTTTCGCAGGCCGCGCCCTACCGCCGGATGCATGTCCGCGGCAACCTGCAGCTCGACGACGGCGGCTGGTCAAGTGGCGGCTGGATGTCCGACGTCAAGGTCGACGGCCAGGTCCGGTCCGGCTCGCAGCAGCAGTGGATCTCGCGCAACTCGCAGTTCGGCAGCTGGAGCGGCTCCAACTGGAACATGGTGTTCGCCGGGGTCAACGGCGCGCCGTCCACCAGTTTCCCGAATCCGCCGTACACCACGGTGAACACGACGCCGGTGGTTCGCGAGAAGCCGTTCCTCTACGTCGACAACGCCGGCGCGTACCAGGTCTTCGTGCCCTCCACGCGCACCAACGCCTCGGGCATCACGTGGGGCGCCAACCAGCCGGGGGCCTCGCTGCCGATCAGCCGGTTCTTCATCGCGAAGCCCGGCACGACGGCTTCGCAGATCAACGCGGCGCTCGCCGAGGGCAAGGATCTCCTGATCACGCCGGGCGTCTACCACCTGAACGAGACGCTGCGCGTGACGCGGCCGGACACCGTCGTGCTCGGCCTCGGCCTGGCCACGCTGATCCCGGACAACGGCATCACCGCGATGACGGTGGCCGACGTCGACGGCGTCAAGGTCGCCGGCGTGCTGATCGACGCGGGCACCACGAACTCGAACACGCTGATGGAGGTCGGCCCGGCCAACTCCGCCCAGGACCACGCGGCGAACCCGACTTCGCTGCACGACGTGTTCTTCCGCATCGGCGGCGCGGGCGTGGGCAAGGCCACCAACAGCCTGGTGGTCAACAGTGACGACGTCATCGGCGACCATCTCTGGATCTGGCGCGCCGACCACGGCAACGGGGTCGGGTGGAACACCAACACCGCCGACACCGGCCTGATCGTCAACGGTGACGATGTCACGATGTACGGCCTGTTCGTCGAGCATTACCAGAAGTACCAGACGATCTGGAACGGCAACCGCGGCCGGACGTACTTCTACCAGAACGAAATGCCTTACGACCCACCGAATCAGGCCTCCTGGATGAACGGGTCGACGCGGGGTTACGCGGCCTACAAGGTGGCGAACTCGGTGACGAACCACGAGGCGTACGGGCTCGGGAGTTACTGCTACTTCAACGTGAACCCGAGCGTGGTCGCCGATCGCGCGATCGAAGCGCCGAACAATCCGAACGTCCGGTTCCGCAGCATGGTCGCCGTCTCCCTCGGCGGGAACGGGACCATCAGCCGGGTCGTCAACGACCGCGGCGGACCGGCCAACTCGGGATCGACCGTGGCGAACCTCGTCGCGTATCCCTGATGGACCCCGGTGCGCGCCGTGATGGCGGTCGCGGCGCGCACCGGCCTTCACCCTGACGAGTGGTGTGCCGCGCGGTCTCCGTCCGGCGCTTCGATACTCGGGGCATGCCTCTCGCCGGTCTCACCGTCGTCGAACCCCGCCTGGCCTGGCCGCTCGCCGCCGTCCGCGGGGTTTTCGCCATCCTGTTCGGCGTGCTCGCGCTGATCTGGCCGGGAGCCACCGTCCTGGCCCTCGCGATCATCTACGGCATTTACGCGATCATTGACGGCATCGGAGGCCTGATGCAGGCCTTCCGGCCGGGCGACGCCGCCCATCGCGCCGCGTACGGAATCCTCGGCGCCTTCGGCATCATCGCCGGTGTCCTGGTCCTGCTCTGGCCGGGGATCACCGTGCTGGTGCTGGCCTTCCTGGTCGGTTTCTGGGCGATCTTCACCGGCATCGTCGAGATCGTCGCCGCGATCCGGCTGCGCAAGCAGATCGAGGGCGAGGCCTTCCTCATCGCGGCGGGCGCGCTCTCGCTGATCGCGGGCATCGTGATCGTGTTCAACCCGCTGGCCGGCGCCTACGGGATCGCGCTGCTGGTCGGGATCTACGCCCTGCTGTACGGCGTGATGCTGCTCGTCCTGGCGTTCCGCCTGCGGAAACTCGCTCAAAGCGCCTGATCACCGCCAGGCCTGCCTCGCGTAAACCTCGGCTCCGGCGCGGCGCAGGTTCGACAGGCTCGGCGAGCCCTCGACAGCGGTCGCGACGGCGAAGCGGTGCCCTTCGCGGGCGGCCGCGGCGAGACCGTGCGCCAGCAGCCGTGCCTGCGCGCCCTTGCCGCGGTGGGCCCGCGGCGTGGCCGAGCCGCCGAGGAGGACGCCAGGACCGTGCGAGCTCAGGGCCGCGGCGGAGATCGGCACGCCGTCCTCGATCAAGAGCGACCGCCGGAGCCGCGGATCGGCGTGTTCGGCGGCCATGAACGCCGTCACGGCGCCGCCGCTTTCGTAGCCTTCGAGCAGGATGCGGAGGAAGACGCCGACGTCGGGTGAGTCGTCGATGTCCGCCTCCACCGGAGGGAACTTCGTGAGCGGGAGGGTCGCGATCGGACGGACGCCGTCGGGGACGAGACCGCTGTCGTGCGGCACCAGGCCCGCCGGGAGCACGAGCGCCGGCCGGTCACCTTCCCAGCACGACGACCCGGCGAGCCGGACGGCCTGTGTCAGGTTCACCTCGGTGACGCCGGAGATCGTGCGCAGGAACCGCAACTCCGGAGCCGTGGCCAGAACCGCGAGCAGACCGTCTTCGCGCCACGCCTCGAAGGAGCCGGGGAGTCCCGCCACGGTGGCCGCTTCGCACGCGACGACGGCACGGTCGTGGATCACTTGTTCGGCTTCGGCCAGCATGACCCGAACGTAATAGGACGTAGGCTGATCCGGTGAGCCAGCCGATCCTGTTGACCGTCGACGACGATCCCGCCGTATCCCGTTCGGTCGCCCGCGACCTGCGCAGACGGTACGGAAAGGACTACCGGATCATCCGGGCCGATTCCGGGGCCGACGCGCTCGAAGCGCTGCGCGAGATCAAGCTGCGCGGCGACGCCGTGGCCGCGATCCTCGCCGACTACCGGATGCCGCAGATGGACGGCATCGTCTTCCTCGAGAAGGCGATGGACCTGTTCCCGAACGCCCGCCGCGCGCTGCTGACCGCGTACGCCGACACCGACGCCGCGATCCAGGCGATCAACGTCGTCGACGTCGACCACTACCTGCTCAAGCCGTGGGACCCGCCGGAGGAGAAGCTCTACCCGGTCATCGACGCGCTGGTCGAGACCTGGCGCGCGGTGGGGGAGCGGCCGGTCGACGAGATCAAGCTCATCGGCCACCGGTATTCCTCGCCGTCGTTCCACCTGCGCGACTTCCTGGCGCGCAACGCCGTGCCGTATCGCTGGTACTCGGTCGACGACGACGAAGGCCGCCGGATCCTGGAGGCCGCGGACGCCGCGCCGCACGACATCCCGGTGCTGGTCACGCCGGACGGGACGGTGCTGCGCCAGCCGTCCGGACCGGAACTCGCCGACGCCGTCGGCCTGTCCACGCGCCCCGCGCAGGAGTTCTACGACCTGATCGTGATCGGCGGCGGGCCAGCCGGGCTCGGGGCGGCCGTGTACGGCGCGTCGGAGGGGCTGCGGACGGTGATCGTCGAGCGCAAGGCGACCGGCGGGCAGGCGGGCACCAGCTCCCGGATCGAGAACTACCTCGGCTTCCCGGACGGCGTTTCCGGCGCGCAGCTCACCGACCGCGCGCGGCGGCAGGCGTTGAAGTTCGGCGCCGAGGTGCTGACCACGCGCGACGTCGTGGGCCTGGAGGCGCGCGGTTCGGCGCGGGTCGTGCTGTTCGGCGACGGGACCGAGATCGCCGCGCATTCCGTGGTGCTGGCCAGCGGCGTCACCTACCGCGCCTTGGAGGCCAAGGGCATCGCCGAGCTCGCCGGCCGCGGCGTCTACTACGGCTCGGCCGCCACCGAAGCGCCCGAGTGCAAGGGCGAGCACGTCTACATCGTCGGCGGCGCGAACTCGGCGGGCCAGGCGGCGGTGTTCTTCTCCAAGCACGCCGCCGAGGTCACCATCCTCGTCCGCGGCCAGTCGCTCGAAGCGTCGATGTCGCACTACCTGATCGAGCAGATCGCCGGCATCGGGAACATCCACGTCCGCACGCGGACCACCGTGGTCGAAGCGCACGGCGACGACCACCTCGAATCGCTGACCCTGTGCGAGAACGGCGGCGCGACCGAGACCGTGCCCACCGGCCACCTGTTCATCTTCATCGGCGCGGCACCGCGCACCGACTGGCTCGGCACGGAGATCCAGCGCGACGACCACGGTTTCGTGCGGACGGGCCCCGATCTGCTGACCGAAGGCGACCGGCCGCCGGGCTGGCCGCTCGACCGCGACCCGCACTACCTCGAGTCTTCCGTCCCCGGGGTGTTCGTGGCGGGAGACGTCCGCGCCGCTTCGGTGAAGCGCGTCGCGTCGGCCGTCGGCGAAGGCGCCATGGCGGTCACCCTGGTTCACCGGTACTTGGAGGAGCAATGAGCGTTCTGCCCAGGGAGGAACTGCGCGGGCTCTTCCTTTTCGAGCACCTCAGCGAGGAACAGCTGGACTGGATCGACGAGCACGCCGTCCTCGAGCAGTACACCGGCGGCACCACGATCATGCGTGAGGGCGATCCGGCCACCTGCTTCTATCTCCTACTGTCCGGCGCGCTGCGGATGACGCGGCTCGTAGGCGGCACCGAGGTCGAGACGATCCGCTCCGACCAGCGTGGCGCGTACTGCGGCGCGACACAGTTCTTCGTGCATCAGGAGAACGAACACCACTACGGCGCTTCGGTGCACGCGGTCAGCGACCTCACTTTCCTGACGCTGCCCGCGGCCGAGTTCGCCACCGAGTTCCGCCGCTGGTTCCCGATGGCGACGCATCTGCTGGAGGGCATGTACCTCGGCTGGCGCAACAGCGACACGGTGATCGGCTCGCGGCGGCGCCTGCTCGCGCTCGGCGAGCTGTCCGCCGGGCTGACCCACGAGCTCAACAACCCCGCCGCGGCCGCCGTGCGCGCGACGGCGGCGCTGCGGGAGCGGGTCGCCGGGATGCGGCACAAACTCGCGATGCTGGCGAAGAAGAACGTCGACCCGACGTTGCTGGAGCAGTTGCTCGAGATCCAGGAGCAGCTGGTCAAGCAGGTCGCCTCGGCGCCGAAACTGACCGCGATGCAGCAGTCCGACCGCGAGGACGAGATCGGCGACTGGTTCGACGACCACGGCATCGACCAGGGCTGGGACCTCGCCGACATCTACGTCCGCGCGGGCCTGACCGTGCCCGATCTGGACCGGCTGCTCGACTCGGTCGGGGAGACCTTCCTCGACGGCGCCGTCCGCTGGCTGGCGTACGCGCTCGAGACCGAGATGCTGATGGGCGAGATCGAGGATTCGACGACCCGGATCTCGGTGCTGGTCGGCAAAGCCAAGCAGTACTCCCAAATGGACCGCGCGCCGCACCAGTGGATCGACGTCCACGAAGGGCTCGACTCCACCCTCGTGATGCTCGCGGGCAAGATCACGCCCGGGATCCGCGTCGTGAAGGAGTACGACCACGAGATGCCGAGGATCCCGGCGTACGCGGCGGAACTGAACCAGGTGTGGACGAACGTCATCGACAACGCGCTCGGCGCCATGGGCTCCGAAGGCACACTGACCCTGCGGACGTCGCGGGTGAACGATCACGTGCACGTCGAGATCGGTGACACCGGGCCGGGTATCCCGGCGGAGATCCGGCAGCGGATCTTCGAGCCGTTCTTCACCACGAAACCGGTCGGCCAGGGGACCGGGCTCGGTCTGGACATCTCCTGGCGCATCGTCGTCGAACGGCATCAGGGCGACCTCCGGGTCGACTCGGAGCCCGGTGACACGCGGTTCACCGTCTGTCTGCCGGTCTCGGAGCAGTCGGTGATCTGACGGCACCTGCGCCGATTTTCCTTCTGCCCCAACGTTTCGCCAGTAACTGACGACTTCTTCCGTTCATCGATCGTTCACTTCGAAATGGCTCGCCCGCGCGTCAAATGAGGTGAACGGGCTGAAGGATCAGGCCTGTGAACGAGGGGGTGGGCCGGTGAAACGCCGTCTGTCGATCGGCCTGGCAGTGGTGCTGCTGCTGGCCGTGGTCGCCGTGATCGTCTGGGGCCGGGGCGGTGACGACGACACCGCGCGGGGGACCGGCCTGACCACGGTGCGCGGGGTCATCGGTTCGGAGAAGCTCGCGTTCTTCTCCGACAAGCGGGTGGCGGACGCGTTCGCCGAGCACGGCCTGAAGGTGGACGTCGACACCGCCGGTTCGCGGCAGATCGCGAGCATGGACCTCGGCGCGTACGAGTTCGCGTTCCCGTCTTCGTCGCCCGCCGCGCAGCGGATCCAGCGCGACCACAAGGTGACCGGCGTGCACACGCCGTTCCAGTCGCCGATGGCGATCGCGACCTTCGAGCCGATCGTGAACCTGCTGGCCGCCAACGGGATCGTGCGCAAGGGCGCGGGCGACTACCAGGTGCTCGACGTCGCGAAGTACCTCGAACTCGCGCAGAAGGGCACGCGCTGGGACCAGCTTCCCGGCAACACCGCCTTCCCGGCGCGCAAGAACGTGCTGGTCACGACGACGGATCCGCGTGAGTCGAACTCGGCGGCGATGTACCTGTCGATCGTTTCCTTCGTCGCCAACGGGAACAACGTGGTCAGCACGCCGGAGGCCGAAGCGAAGGTGCTGCCCGGGGTGTCGAAGCTGTTCCTCGACCAGGGTTACACGCAGAACACCACCGAAGGCCCGTTCGAGGACTACCTCGCGGCGGGAATGGGCAAGACGCCGATGGCGCTGATCTACGAATCGCAGTTCGTCGACAGGCTGGTCCGCGCGGACGGTTCGATCCGGCCGGACATGCGCCTGCTCTACACGGCGCCGACGGTGTACTCCAAGCACACGCTCGTGCCGCTGAAGCCGAACGGCGATCAGGTGGGCAGGCTGCTGGCGACCGATCCCGAACTGGGGAAACTCGCCGCCACCTTCGGTTTCCGCACCGGGGACCCGCGGTTGTTCGCCGACGTCGTCGCCGCGGCCAAGGCGCCGGTGCCCGCGGATCTGGTGGACGCCGTCGAGCCGCCGTCGTTCGAAACCTTGGAGCGTCTGCTCGACGCCGTGAAGAAGCAGTACTGATGGACGATTTCACGCTCACTCCACCCGAACCGGTGGAGGCGATCCCGGCCGAGCGGGCCGCCGGTCTGGTCACCCTCGGCCCGGAGGTCCACGCCGAGATCGCCGGCCGCGCGGAGAAGTTCGCCGCGCGGCTCGAAGCGCTCGACGTCCGATCGCCGGAGTTCACCCGTGTCCTGGACGAACTGCTCGCGGTCGGCGAGTCCGACATGCGCGCGGCGGCCACCGTCGCCGGTGCGCTGCTGGACCGTTCGACGCAGGCGCTGGCGGAAATCGCGTCACCGCAACAACAGGCGACGGTGAGCTTGGCCGGGCTCCGGCGGACCGTGGCCGAGATCGACCCCGCGAAACTGCCGATCACCGGCCGCAAGCTGATGGGGCTGATCCCGCTCGCGGGCAGCGCGAAGAAGGCGCTGGACCGCTACCGCGCCGCCAACGAGCCGGTGAACGCGCTGGTACTGGACCTGCGTGCGCGGCAGGACGTCCTGCGCCGGGACAACGCCGCGCTCAAGGGTGAGCGGGAGCGGCTGTGGGGGACGCTCGGCAAGCTGTCGGAGGCGGCCGCGTTCGCCGAGGCCGTCGACGCGGCGATCGACCGGCAGGTGGGGATCTTCGACCTGACCGATCCCGCGCGGGCCAGGTCACTGCGGGCCGACGCGCTGCATCCGATCCGGCAGCGGCACCAGGACCTGCTGACCCAGCTCGCGGTGAGCGCGCAGGGTTATCTGGCACTGGATCTGGTGCGGCGCAACAACGACGAGCTGATCCGCGGGATCGAGCGGGCGGTGTCGACCACGGTCGCGGCGTTGCGGGTCGCGCTGCTGGTGAGCGGCGCGCTCGCCGGGCAGCAGGACGTCCTCGACGAGGTCCGGGCCGTGCGGGCGACCACCGACGGGCTGATCCGGGCGAACGCCGAACTGCTGGAGCTGCGCAGCGCCGAGATCCAGCGCGCGGGCAGTGATCCGGCGGTGGCGGTGGCGACGATCCGCGAGTCGTTCGAGCGGATCTACCGCAGTATCGACGCGATCGACGAGTTCAAGGCGGGGGCCGTCTCGACGATGGCGGCGACCGTGGAGGCGCTGTCCGGGGAGATCCGGCGGGCCGAAGACCATCTGCGCCGGTCTCACGAGACGGCGACGGCCGAGGGGGCATCGTGAAACGCTGGACGGTGGTCACGCTGGCGGCGATCTGCGCGCTGTCACTGGTTTCCTGCGATTCGGGGGAAGGCGCGACGGGGCTGGGGGAGGCCGAGGCCGGCACTCTGCGCGTCCTCGCGGGAAGCGAGCTGGCGGATCTGCAACCGTTGCTGGAGCAGGAAGCGGCGGCGACCGGGGTCAAGGTCAAGTTCCAGTTCACCGGGACGCTGGAAGGCACCGAGTCGCTCGCGAACGGTAAGGCGGACGGGCAGTACGACGCCGTCTGGTTCTCGTCGAACCGCTATCCCACGGCCGTTCCGGAGGCGGCGAAAAGGCTCGGCGAGCAGGTGAAGATCATGAGCTCTCCGGTGGTGCTCGGGCTTTCCGCGTCGGCGGCGCAACGGCTCGGCTGGGCCGGGCGGCCGGTGGGCTGGGGCGAGATCGCCGAGCAGGCCGGGAAGAAGGCCTTCACCTACGGCATGACCGATCCGTCGGCGTCGAACTCCGGGTTCTCGGCCCTCGTCGGGGTCGCGTCGGCGCTCGCGGGTGCGGGCAACGCCATCGACGCGCAGCAGATCGCTTCCGTCACGCCGAAACTGACCGAGTTCTTCAGCGCGCAGGCGATGTCGGCGGGTTCGTCCGGCTGGCTTTCCGAGGCCTACCAACGGCGGGCGAGCGGTCAGGATCCCGGCAAGAAGGTCGACGGCCTGATCAACTACGAGTCCGTCCTGCTGTCGATGAACGCGAGCGGGAAACTCCCCGAACCGCTGACGCTGGTGTACCCCTCCGATGGCGTCGTCACCGCCGACTACCCGCTCACTCTGCTGCAGAGCGCGAATTCCGACGCGCGGGACGCGCACCGCAAACTGGCCGAGCGGCTGCGCACACCGGACACGCAGCGCAAGATCATGGAGACCACGCAGCGCCGCCCCGTCGTTCCGGGAGTCCCATTAGGACAGCAGTTCGCGCGGAAGGACCTCGTCGAACTGCCGTTCCCCGCGACACAGCAAGCGGTCGACGCGTTGCTGGGCGCCTACTTCGACAAGATCCGGCGTCCGTCGCGGACGCTGTACGTGCTCGACACCTCCGGTTCCATGGCAGGGGACCGGATCGAGTCGCTGCGCACCGCGCTGATCGGGCTGACCGGCGCCGACGGTTCGCTGACCGGCCGCTACCGCCGGTTCCGCAGCCGCGAAGAGGTCACGATGCTGCCGTTCGACACCGTTCCCCGCAGCCCGGAGACCTTCGCGGTGCCGGAAGGCGATCCGCAGCCCACGTTGGACAAGATCAAGCGGTTCGCGGAAGACCTCGACGCGAACGGCGGCACGGCGATCTACGACAGTCTCCAGCGCGCGTACGACATCATGGGCCCGCTGGTCGCGCGCGACCCCGACCGGTTCACCTCGATCGTGCTGATGACCGACGGGGAGAACGCGAGCGGCTCCACCTTCGAGGACTTCCAGCGGAAGTTCCCGTCGCTGCCGGAGCCAATGCGGCAGATCCCGGTGTTCACGGTGATCTTCGGCGAGGGCGACTCCGCCGAACTCGGCGAGGTCGCGAAACGCACCGGCGGCAACGTGTTCGACGCGCGGGGTGACGTGCTGCCCAAGGTGTTCCAGGAAATCCGCGGGTACCAATGATCCGGTACTTCGGCTCCACGAAGAACCTCGCGGGCTGTGTCGGCGGGCTCATCGGGCTCGTGCTGTACCTGACCGGTGTGGTCGGCGGGCTGTGGCCGGTGGTGGTCGCCGGGCTGTACGCCGTTTTCGCCCTGCTGGCGCCGCCCGAACGGGTCCGGCTGGTGCCGGTGGACGCCGTCGCCGAGGCCGGGCAGCTGCGCGCGGACCTCGACTCGTTGGTGGGCAAGGTGACCGCGCAGGCACAGCGCATGCCGGAGTCCTCTGTGGATGGTGTGCGGCGGATCGTCGAGGTGCTCGACGACATGCTGTCCCGGACGAAGCGGTTGTCGGCCAACCCGGACGTCCAGCATTCCGTGACCAGGCTGGCGCGGACGGATCTGCCGCTTTCCGTTCAGACCTACCTCAACCTGCCGTGGTGGTTCGCCGCCAAAAGGCGGGCGAGCGGCGAGCCGAGCGCGTCGGAAGAACTCCTCGCGCAACTGGAGCTGCTGGAGACCGAAGCGCACCGGGTCGCGGAGCGGTTCTACGCCGGCGACGTCCATCAGCAGGCCGATCACACGCGATACCTGCGGGAGCGGGGCGAGGCCTGAGGCGGTCCCGATCAGCGGCAAGCGGGAACCAGTCTGCCGGTCGTTCTGCATGGGCAAGCCGGGGTTCCCTGCGCTGGACTGGGCGACGCCGATCCGGTCGAGGTCGGCGTTCCGTCTCTCCCAGGGAGCTCAGACGTGCGTAAATACAGACTCGGAGCGGCCGTCCTGGCCGCGGTCATGGTGTGTCTCGCCGGTGGTGTCCCGGCGAACGCCGAGCAGCGCGGCGACCACTGCGTCGCCGACACGGCGACCGGCGCGATCCGGTGCTTCGACAGCGTCAGCGAGTCCCTCGCCGCGGCGTCGGCCGGAAAGGTCGGTGCCTCCGCGACGGTGATCAGCGTGCTGTACGAACACGGCAACTTCGGCGGCGCCAGCCTGGCCGTCACCGGGTCGCCGTGCGTCGAGGGGACCAATCAGACCCTCGGCTTCCTCGGTGACTGGAACGACAAGATCTCCTCGTTCCAGACCTTCAACAACTGCTACATCACGATGTACGAGCACGCCGAATACCAGGGCGAAAGCCAGGAGTGGTACGCCAACGACAGCGCCAACTACGGGTCGAACATGAACGACCGCGGCAGCTCCGTGGTGTATTCGCGCGGCCCCTCGCGGGCCGAACTGCTCAAGGACTGCGGCCGCGCCACCAAGAACTGCAACGCCCACGTCGACCAGCGCGGCCAGGACTTCTACGGCAGCTGGGGCCGGGTCGACACGGTGTACAACTGCAGTGCCAACAAGATCACCCAGGTGATCGGCAAACGCGACACCCGCAGCGGCAAGAACACGGTGTCGAACGAGATCAGCGTGACCGCGGGCTTCCAGTTCCTCGTCGACTGGTCGGTCGCCTACAAGCGCACGTGGGGCCAGGAATGGGGCTGGGAGACCAGCGAAAGCGTCGAGACCCGGATCGAGGTGAACCCGGGCTACTGGGCGGGCCTGGACCGTTCACCGGTGATGCGGATGGCCAGCGGCTCATACGACATGTGGTTCGACAAGCGCAAATGGGGCCACCACCAGTGGTACGTCTGGAACTTCAGCGGTGAAGGCCCCGCTCCCGGTGTCGTGGGCCAGACCAGGACGGTCGGCAAGAAGATGACGTCGGACGAGAAGAAGAAGGTGTGCGGGAAGTCGGCCGGGCTCGTGCGGTCCTCCGCCGGAACCCAGGCGGAAAGCGCCGCGGCGGCGACGCCTGCCGCGCCCGCGGTCCGCGTCGCGGAAGGACGACTGCACAGCTGATCCGTTCGGCGGCCGATGGTCACGCGCTGACTATCGGCCGCCGAGCTTCGGCAGGGTCAGCGTGGTGACGGCCGTCATCACCCAGCCCAGCAGGTCGCCGAGCGGGATCGTGGACAGCTTTTCCGGCCATTCCTCGGCCAGCGCGTGCAGGACGAGGTGACCGTCGTGCGCTTCGACCGCGGTGAGCCGGATCCCTTGCGGGAGTTCGGGCAGAGGCAGCACGATCGGCTTGAGCCGCGACGGCGGGCCGAAGCGGCGCCGTCCGATGTGGACGGCCATCGGCCGCAGGACGACGGCGTCGTCCTCCACAGTGGACTCCAGTACGAGATGTCCCCAACGGGGCCGCTTTTCCCAGCGGACGTGGAAATTCCCGTCGTCGCCGGGGGTCACGACGATGCCCGGCCGGGCTTCGGCGACCCGTGCCCGCAGGATCTCGGGCGCCACCCGGATCGCCATCTTCACCTGGTCGGGAATGGCGGCGGGGGACGGGAGCGAGCGGAGCCGGACGTTCGACGCCAGCACGGTGATGCGTTCCAGCGGCGTTTCCGGCCAGTCGACGTCCTCCACGACGATGCGGACGTCGCCGATCCGGCCGGTGGCGGCCAGGCTGAGGCTGTCGGCCTGGTAGTCGAGCCCGGTCAGGGTGAGCCCGACGTCGTGCCCGTCCACCTTGGTCGTCAGCCGCCGCCCGACCAGCTGTTCGGTCACGGTCTTGAGCACCGCGGCCGGGGTCACCGGGACGTTCGGCAACAGCGCCCGCCCGGCGGCTGCCAGGCCGAACAGCTCGGGAAGGGGGTTCAGCTCGAACCATCTGCCTTCGCTCATCCGACCAGTGTCGCCGAACGGGACGCCGATTGCCGCCGCAGGGGGGTCAGCGGGCCGCGAAACGGGCGATCACGCCCGCCAGGATCACCCAGAACGCCGCGGCCAGACCGTAGTCGAGAATGACCGCGAGATTCGGGTCACTCACCGGGAACAGCCCCGGCCAGAACAACGCCAGAGGTCCGGCGAGTGCCTGGATGAAGATGAAGAAACCGTTGCCCGCGTTGGCTCCCGCGAGAACCATGACCATGTACAGCAGCTCGATGAAAGCGAACAGCGCGCCGATGCCGGTGATGACCCGCACGGCCGTGTTGCTCCTACTGGTGGTTCGCCATCTGGACATGCCGAAAAAGTTCCCGGATTCCGCGACGGCAAACGCTTCAACGGCCAAGTTGCGCCGATCGGCCGTATCCACCTACTCCTCGTAGCCCGCCAGTGACCGTGCGATGGCCCAATCCTGGGCGGCGACGCCGACGGACTTGAACACGGTCCTCCCCGAGACCGCGGGAGGCTCCCGCAAAACCGCGCCGAGCTCCACGATGGACGCCCGGTCGAGAAGGCCGTCCTCGACGGCTTCGATGATCTCGCCCGCCTCCTCGAGCGCGGCTCCGATCTGGTCGACGACCACGAGCGACGCGGTGGCGAGCAGTTCCCCCGGCAGTTCACGCATCGACGGCCGGAACGAGCCGATCGCGTTGACGTGGACGTTCTCGGGCAGGGCGGACAGGGCGAAGAGAGGCTTCTCCGACGATGTCGCGCAGTTGACGATCTCCGCGTCCGCGAGGGCGTCCTCGACGGACTCGGCGACGCGAAAGGCCACGGCGGGGAACTCCGCGCCGAGCCGATCCGCCAGCGACCGGGCGTTCCCGGCGGTGCGGCTGTGGATCGCGACCTCGCGCAGTTCCCGGACCGCGGCGATGGCCGGACCTGGTCGCCCGCCTGCGCCCCGGAGCCGAGGAGCGCGAGGCGCCCGGCATCGGGTGGGGCGAGCAGATCGGTCGCGACGCCGGTGACCGCGCCGGTGCGCAGCGCGGTCACGGCGGTCGCGTCGGCGACGAGTGGTTCGCCCGCGCCCGCCCAGACCACGGTGCCGAGGATCGCCGGGTCGCGGTCCAGCCGGATGCCGAGGGTCTTGACCACCCCGGTTGCCGACGGTTCGTGGTACGCCGTCATCACCAGCACCCGCCCGTCGCCGAAGACGAGTCGTTCCGGCTGGGTGAAGTGCCCGGCGTCGAGTTCGGCGAACGCGTCGCGGACCGCCTTGACCGCGTCCCGCATGGGGACGGCCGCGCGGACCTCGTCGGCGTTGAGGGTTCGTGGCATCAGGACTCCTCTCAGGAGTCACCTTGCCAGCGAGCCTTCAGCAACCGTCCAGCGGTGCGCCTTGCCACTGCCAGCCCGCGCGGGACGGGCGTCCGGGAAGTTCCACGCGGTCCGTGGCCCACAGCAACGCGGTCCAGGGATCGAGGCCGTCGGCGTCCACCCCCGGGAACATCCGCGCGAGGACCCGCGAACAGACGTCGCGGGGCGGATCGAGGGTGACGTCGAGCCCCCTGGCCATGTCCTCGCCGTGGACGAGGGCCTCGACGCACCCCATTCCGGCGAAGCCCTCGAGGTCGGCGCGGCCGCTCGGGTGGTACGCGCGGACATCCGGGGCCACCGTGCGCAGCGTGGCGCCCAGGATGCCGCCGCCGACCGTGACGAACTCCAGCATTTCCGACGGAGTCGCGGCGCTGTCGGCGACGGCTTCGAAGCAGACGAACCGCGGCGTCGACGGCCGCGCGATCAGCAGCCCGGCGTAGGAGATGAGGCAGTCACCGAGGTGCTCGGCCGTCCGCCAGGCGTTCAGTTCGCCGGTGCCGGAGGCCGACGACCAGTCGTGGTCCGCCGCTTTTCGCAGGTCGCTCACCACGCTGGTCACCGCCGCGTCGAGATCGCCGGGCGTGATCGTCATCGGGGCCTCAGCTCAAAGGTGTCGGAAACGCGACCGGGCCGCGGCGGCCGTTCTTCCCGACCGCGCGCACACCGAAGAACACGTTGTCCTTCGACAGGTCGACCTTAGCCTCGGTCCTGTCGCCGACTCCGATCACGTGCGTCCATTCGGCTTCCGCCGTCTCCCGCCAGACGACCTCGTAACCGGCGAGATCCGGCTCGGTTCCGCGCCGCCACACCAGATCCGTGTCGTTCGTCAGCTGGTTCGTCCGGATCCGGACGTCCTCGGGGGCGCCGGGCGCGGTCGCGAGCGACCACAGCGTGGCGGCGTTCACCCGCGCGACCCTGGCGATGAACGGGAAGTCGCAGAACTCCGGCAGATCGCCGAACTGCTTGCCGTTCTCCACCCGGACGTCCTGGTGCTGGTGCGCGAAGTCCTCGTGCGGTTCGGTGAACCGCGCGGCCGGATATCCCTGCTCCAGGAACGGGATGTGGTCGCCGCCCCGGAGGTAGCGGTCGCGCCGGTAGATCACCCGCACCGACATCCCGGTCGCGTCGTTCTCCGCGACCGATCGTACGAACCGGGCCAGCTGACGGGACGGCGAATCGTTCTCGCCGCCGACGGCGCGCCGGATGTCGGCCTGCGCGGGGGTTTCCGACGTCGGCACGCCCTCGGCGAACAACCGGATCGTGCGCGGATCCCTTGTCCCGTCGTCCGCCCGGCTCGATCCGACGATGTCGTTGGTGAACATCGCGCGCACGTTCGTGCCCGCCGTTTTGTAGAGCGTGGCCAGACGCCGCGCCCCGAACAGGCCCTGTTCCTCACCCGCGACGGCCACGAACACGATGGTCGAGGCCGGGCGGCGGGTGGCGAACACCCGGGCGAGCTCCATCGAGACGGCGACTCCGGAGGCGTCGTCGTCGGCACCCGGCGCGTCTTTGACGGCGTCGAGCGGATCCGAACACCGCGAGTCGTAGTGACCCGACACGACGTGGACCTGTTCGGGCGTGGTGGATCCGCGCAGGGTGGCGACGACGTTGGTGATCGTGGTGGCGACGGGGATCCGGGGCGGGGCGGGCGGCTGCACGTACGACTGCAACTCGACCTTCATCCGGCCGCCCGACCTTTCCGCGGATTTCGTCAGCTCCGCGAAGATCCAGTCGCGGGCGGCGCCGATCCCCCGGACGGGATCGGTCTGCGAAGACAACGTGTGCCGCGTCCCGAAGGCGGCGAGCCTGCGGACGGTGGCCTCGATGCGGTGTTCGTCGATCTCCCGCAGGATCGCCCGGAGTTCCGCGTCGGGCCGTTGCGGGGCAAGGGATCCGCCGGGCCCGCGATCACCCGGCTGTTCGGCACCGGCCGGGACGCCGGTGAGGGCGACCGCCGACAGCGCGGCCGACGTGGACAGGAAAACTCGTCTGGACCTTTCCTCAGCCATCCTTCGTTCCTACGCGTGCGGGCATCGGGCGTCTACCCGCGAAAAGGATGAGCGCGAGGTTCGAGTACTCCCGCGAGGGCCGAGGCGAGGAGGGCGACGGTGCGATCGTCGTCTCCGGCCAGGGTCCGCAGGACGCCCAGCGCCGGTTCCGGCGGCATCTCGACGAGGGCCTGGGTGAGGCGGATCCGCGTCGCGGGGTCCGCGGTGGGCGCGGTTAGTTCGGCGGTCAGCGCGTTCATGATCCGGTCCGCGCAGCCCGCGTCGCGGGCCAGGGTTCCGAGGACCTCGGCCGCCTCGACGTCGGTCGTGCCCTCGGCCACCATGCGGACGAGGGCCGGTATCGCGACGGTCTCGCCCCGCGAACCCAAGGCCAGCGCGGCACGCCCGCGGACGGCCGTGTCCGGGTCTTCGAGTACCTCCGTCAGCACCGCGGTCGCGTCGTCACCGGGCATCCCGGCGATCGCGAGGACCGCGCGCCGGCGGACCTCGACGTCCTCCGAACGCGTACCGGCCGCCAGACTCGCCACACCGTCACCGCCCGCCCGCGCGAGTGCCCACCGCAGGGCTCCGGCGACGTTCGGATCGGCTTCGGCGAGGACCGCCCCGGCCAGCAGTTCGGTGGGCACCGGCACGTCTTCGGCCGGAGCCAGGACGGTCTGCTGCCGTCGCGCCGCGTGGGGCGAGTTGAGCCCGCGCAGGAGCTCGACGATGCGCAAGACGCCTTCCCAGCCGAAGGGCGCCGAGGCATCGACCGCACGGAGCCGATCGAGCAACTCCTGTTCCCGCGCCAGGCGTTCCTCGGTCCGCCGGATGAGGTCGCCGACCAGATCGGACGGCTCGAAGGCCGGATCCTCCAGGGCACGCCCGATCTGGCGCAGTGACAAGCCGAGGGACCGCAGGCTCTCCACGTGGAAGATCCGGCGGATGTCCTCGTCGGAATACTCGCGGTAGCCGCCGTAGGTGCGGCCCGTCGGCCGCACCAGCCCGAGGGTGTCGTAATGCCGCAGCATCCGGCTGCTCACCCCCGAGCGGCGCGCCACCTCACCGATCAGCATTCACGCTCCTCCTGCTCGTTCCGGTCCGAGCGCGACGATCCGTTTCGCCTCGTCGACGGACGGGTCGAAAGCGGCCTCCGGGTCACGCAGGAGCCGCTCCGTGGCGCGGGCGTGCGCACGCACCTCCGGGTCGGCACTCGCCAGGCCCGTCCGCAGGGCCGGCTCGATCTCGTCTCCCAGCGCGACGAGCGCCCTGCTGAGACTCAGCCGTACCGCCCGGTCGCCGCGGCCGAGTTGTGTGGCCAGGTCCCCGGCCAGCTCCTTCCGCTCCCCGTCGGGGACGAGGACGACGGCGGCACGCCAGGCGCTTCGCGCGACCTCGTCGTCGGCGTCGTGCAGCAGCGACCGGGTGATCGCGGGCCACGCGGTGACGTCGCCGATCTTGGACAGCGTGTGCAACGCCTGGCTCCTGGCCTGGGTGACCTCGGAACCGAGCTCCGTCACGAGCGCGGGCACCGTGTTCTCCGCGGGCAAGCGGGTCAGCGCCCAGGTCAGCATGTCCCGCACGAAGAAGTCCGGCTCGATCGCGCACCGCGTCACCAGCGGCTCGACGAACCGGGCCTCCGGGTACGTCCCGGCCGCCAGGGCCGCCTGGAGCCGCGCCGACGAGCTCTCCGAGCTCAACGCGTCGAGCAGCCGCATGTCCGGCGAAGTCCTCTGTGTCGTGTCCATGGGGATCACCTCCTGCCCACAGTGAAGACCTTGTCACGATGTCAAGGTCAAGCACGGAGCCCGGACTTCTATCGGGTGAGGCGGCCGAGGCGCGGCCGCGCAGGGTGGTCGTGAGTGGCGATTCGGGTTCTAACGGACCTGTATTTGCCTGCCCACTGGATCCTGATGTCATCTCGGTGGCTTGTAGAGCTTGTTCTGGATGCCGTTGTGGGCGAGTGGGGAGGATTTGAGACGTTCAACGTCCCAAATCCTCCCCACTCGGCTGCCGTCCGCGAGGTTGCGGGGTGGCACGGTCTTGATCGACGGAGGATCGGGGACGTTGAGTGTCCCCGATCCTCCGTCGATCAAGTACCAAGACCGGACCGACCCTTCGAAAACCGCACATCTAGCCATCAATCGGACATTCAGCTGTCAGGTGGTGTCCCTTGTGGACACTCGGGGAAGGCTGGCGCCCGCAGGCCAGTCCAGAACCATGCCGCGAAGGCCACCTCTCGACCTTGAGGCTGGCGAAGGGGTCCTTCACCACAGAGGCTGGTCACGCCACCTGTGCCTTTCCCGCCGCAAACCACCGGCCGCTAGGGCTTCACGTCGCTTCGGGGGCGGTCGCGGGCAGCAGCTCCCGCAGCATGGCCAGCAGCTCCCGCCGGTCCCCGGCCCCGAGCTTTCCCCGGATCCGGGCCATGTGGTGTTCCACGGTCTTGCCCGAGATGAACAGCTTGCTTCCGGCCTGCTTGTAGGTCAGCCCGTCGACGACCAGCCGGGCGACCTCCAGTTCCCGTTCGCTCAGGGTGCTCAAACCGGTGGCCGCGACGGGCTCCGGAGCGCGGCCCTGGAACTGCCGGGCCGCTTCGAGCAACTGGACCATCGCCTTGCGGTCCGAAGTCCGGATCGCCGCCTGCCCGGCCAGCCGGGAGGCGTCCCAGCAGAGCCCGAGTTCGTGCAGTTCCGATGCCGCCGCGGTGATGACCTCGGGATCGAAGCTCCCGGTCAGGACCGCGAGCCAGCCGCTCGCGGCGGCGGCGAGTGCGGCCGGATAGCGGCCGCAGGGCGCGAAAGTGTTCAGCGCTGCCAGATGGTCTCCGGCCGAAGAATGATCCTCGACGGTGATGGCGGCGTGCAGTTCGTGCCAGCGCAGGGTGGCCGTCCACAGTGGAGGGTTGCCGAGCGCGTCGAGGACGGTGTGCGCCCGTTCCAGGTGCCCGGCCAGTTTGGCGCTCGCGCCGCCCCGTGCGGCCGCGATCGTGAGTTCTCCCAGCGGCAGCAGCGAATACAGGTCCGGCTGCTGGCGCATCGTCGCCTGGTAGGCGCGGTCCCAGGATCGTTGCATCCCGGGAAGGTCGCTCGACCGTCGCGCCAGGCCCAGTTGCAGGGTGGCGGCGAAGAGTTCGTCGCGGGCCTCGAGGCCGTCCGGCGGCATCAGGGCTTCGGCGGCCGTCTTGAGGTCGCCCGCGGTCATCGCGACCCAGCCGAGCAGCAGCCGGTGCCGTTTCGCGAGCAGGTCGCCGCCGATCCGCCCGGTCACCGCGCGGCTCAGCACCGATTCGGCCAGCGCGAGTTCGCCGGAATGCAGTCCCACCAACGCCGCGAGGGCCGCCGGGCTGTCCGGGAGCGGTGCCGGCGCCCCGGCCGATTCCAGCATCGACGCCGCGCCCAGCAGGGCCGACAGGGTTTCGGCGCCGCAGCCGGACACCGAACCGGTGATCGCGCGCGCCGTCCGCGAGGCGGCGTTCGCGAACAGGGTCGGGACTTCGGGGGTCTCCAGGACACCCTGGGCGGCTTCGAGTTTTCCGGTGCCCAGCAAGGCGATCGCGGCGAACGCCTTCGATCCGGCCCGGCCGGACCATTGGTACAGCTCGGCGCTGTGCGCCAGTTCGCCGCGATGCGCCAGCACGGTCGCGGCCACTTCGGCGCCCGCGGCCCTGGCGTCGGTGTCCGAAGTGCCGCCGAGCATGCCGTCGCCGAGGCGGAGTGCGGTGTCGAGGTCTCCGGCCAGCGCCGCGGCGTGCGCCCAGCCGACGGTGAGCGCCGCGCCGCGCCCACCGGCCTCGGACGCCGCTTCGTAGAACCGCGCCGCGAGTTTCGTGTCGTCGGGCATCGCCTCACGCGCGGCCGCCTCGAAGGCCGCCGCCGCGCTCGCGCCCGAACTTCCCGTTCCTAGCAGGGAACGAGCGAGGTCCAGCACCGGAAGTCCGTCGCGCAGCTGGAGTTCCACCAGCCGTTGCAGCACCGTCAGCCGTCGTCCCGGTGACCCCCAGGCGCGGACGGCTTCCGCGGCGATCGGCAGCAGGACGTCGTCCTCGCCGAGGAGCCCGGTCGCCCTGGCGTCGTCGAAGACCTCCGGCAGGCCTTCGCGATCGCGGTTGAGCAGTGCCGCCAGGAGATCGAGATTCCGGCCCGCGCCTGCCTCGGCCGCGATCAGGTAGCGGTGCACGTCCTCGTCCAGCTGCTCGAGCTCGCCGCGGAAGTCCGCGAGCCCGCCAGTGACCGCGCGGAGCACGAGCCCCGGCACACCACCGGTTCTGACGTGGACTTCTCCGGCCGTGGCCCCGTCGCCGCCGGCGTACTCGACGAGCCGCCGGACGTCGTCGACGCCGAACGCGCCCAAGGACACGGATCTGCCGAAGGAATCCGCGAGCGCGCGCAGCGCCTTGGTCCGCCCCGTCGTTCTGCAGGCGAGTACGACGGGCACGGCCGTTTCCTCCGCCCGCGCCTTGATCTTCGCGATCTCGTCTTCGCCGAGCTGGTCGGCGTCGTCGACCAGCAGGGCCTCGACACCGGCACTCGCGTAGTGGCGTCCGAGCAGGCCGAGCAGATGGGTCTTCCCGTGCCCACCGGGGGCGACGACGGTGAGCCGCACCGGGAGTTCCGGGGCGGCGGTCACCTCGTCGAGCAGACGCCGGGCACCCGGATGGATGATGCCGGGCTTGTCGAGCAGTGCGTTCAACAGCGACCTTCGGGGGAAGCGGCTGGGAAGGGAGAAGGGGAATCAGCCGGGTTGGGGGGATTGGACACGGTGGTGGCGCCGGGGGTGGGCGGCGCGCACGAGGTCGGCGTGGTGGGAGGGGCTTCGGGACCCTTGTCCGCGGTGGCTTCTCGGGTGGTCAAGGTGAGCAGCAGGGCGGTCGCGGCGAGCACCGCGACCGCGGTCCCGGCGACGAGGGGCTTGCGACGGCTGAGCAGTTTCGCCGCCCCGGTGCGTTCTGGCAAGGGGAACGGGGTGATGTCCACCGGCGGCCGTTCGGGCCGCTCGGTGAGCTCCGGAGTGTCGTCGACGCGGGGGAGCAGGGTGGTTTCCACGGTCGCCACGGCATTCGCGGGTTGCGGAACGTCACGTCGCGCGGCGATGTTGGCCGCGCCGGTCGCCACCGTCAGCACCGGATCACTCGAGGCGAAGACGGGGCACGGCGTCCGGCCGGGAACCGGCGGGGCCTCGCCGCAGAGCACGATGCCCGCCAGCGCCTGCGGCTGGATCCCGGCGCCGTGCGCGAGTTCGAAGACCTTGCCGATGGCTTCGCCGGGGTCGACGCCTTCGACCGTCTTGACCGGCAGCCAGCCGTTGATCCCGGCGGTGGCGATCGTGACCACCGCGCCGTCCGGGCCGAATTCGCAGACACCGGCGGTGACTTCGCCTTGCGGGGCAAGGTACGTGTGCAGCGCGGCGACGGGCGCCGGTACCAGCATGGCGCGGGGGAAGCCGGCTTCGGCCAGTGCCCGGCGCAGCAGGTCACGGCGGAACGAACCCCAGCCGACGGGGTGCGTGAGCACGAGGTCCCGCGGTTTCTCGCCGAACCGCTCGGCCGCCTGATCCACCGCGGCGTCCACGAGGACGGCGCTGAGGGATTCGGCCGGAAACCGTTCACCGCCGACGATCACGGGGACGTCGTCGCCGATCCGCTCGTGGAACCCGGTCAGCAGCCGGGCGGGCGCGGACCGGCCCGCTTCGACGGCGGCGTCCCCGGTGAGCAGGTAGCCGTCGTCGTCGAGGAACACCGCGGACGCCGCCGACGGGCCGCGCGCGCCGAGCCACGACGGCTCCGGCACACCCCAGCCGTCGCCCTGGTTCACGCAGGTGGCGGCGGTGGTGCGGGTCGAGGCGATATCGATGCCGAGGACGTAGGGCAACGAGCATCCTCCTTCGCTTGACCAGCCCCTAAGGACCTAATAGGGCCACTCACCCGAACGGCTTGACCCATCCGGGTGAGGGTTGGCATTAAACCCAACCGGATGCGTCTCGGTTAAGCCCCTAACGCCCTAACGATGTCATACCGATCCCCTATTGGCTGAGTGGGCGACGACCAGGAGTGATCCCCGATGTGCTGAGAGGTACCGGCTCACTAACTTCGGTGACCTGCGCTCAGCCGTGCCCTCCGGCCGCTGCGCCAGCCCCACCGACTAGACCACCAGGAGAGTCCTTCCATGGGTTCCGTCCAGACCCTGCACGACTTCACGCTGAACCTGCTGAACGACACCGCCGCCCGCGCGGCCTTCGCCAACGACCCGCAGCAGGTCCTCGCCGACGCCGGCCTCGGTGACATCAACGCCGCCGACGTGCACGAGGTCGTCCCGCTGGTGCTCGACTTCGTCCCGGTCGACACCGTCACCGACGTCACCGGAACCGCCGCTGCGACCGCCGACAACCTGGCGGGCTTCGGCGGCGTCGCGAACGTCGTCAACGGCACCGACGGCGAGTGCGCCGACGGTGTCCAGGGCGCGATCGACCAGCTCACCGCGCTGACCGCCGGCCTGCCGGTCGCCGTCCCGGGTGCCGGCGAACTGCCGAGCCTCCCGAGCCTGCCCGACGCCGGTCTCCCGGGTCTGCCGGAGCTGGGCGGCCTGCCCGCGGTCCCGGCCGTGCCCGCCGTGGGCGACCTGCCCGTCGACCTCCCGGGCCTGCCCGCCGTCCCGGCCGTCTCCGACGTGACCGACGTGTCGAACGCCGCCGCCGGTGTGACCGCTCTCGCGCAGAACACCATCGGCAGCTTCGGCCTGACCGGTGACCTTTCGGAGCTCGACGCCGTCTCCGCGGGCCAGGCCGGTGGCCTCGCCAACGGTGCCGTCGACACCGCGACCGACCTGGTCCACGACGTCCCGGTCGTGGACGCGGTTCCGGCCGTCGACTCGGTCCCGGCCGTCGGTGACCTGAACAGCGACCTGCCCCGCGTCGACGGTGTCGCGGGCGGTACCCCGGACTTCCTGTCGACCGTGGGTGACCTGACCAGCGTCATCGGCCAGGTCGGTGTCGCGGACGTCACCACCAAGGTGCACGACATCGCGGGCAAGGCGCACGACATCGGCAACGGCAACATCGCGAGCGACGTGACCGACAACGTCGCGACCGACGTCACCGACAACGTCGTGAACGACGTCGCGAACCACGCGGGCGTCAACGACGTGCACGACGTCGTCTCCGGGGTGGCCAACAACATCGGCCACGTGGGCGACATCAACCTCGGTGCCGGCGACATCGCCTCGCACAACGACATCCACATCGGCTGAGCTGAATATCTTTCATCTCTTACCGTGTGCACGGGCCCCGCGATCGCACCTGGTCGCGGGGCCCTCGCGGCATGTTGGCCCATGCCACATTGATTCCGTGCTTGGTTAAGGGAACACTGCATCCCCGTGACAGCCCCCGCCTGGCTCGACGTGCTCAACGAGACCTTGGACGCCTGTGCCGCCCACGGCCGCGCCGACCTGGCCGAACGCCTGCGGCGGAGACGGGACCAGCGGGTTCCGGGCACCCGGATCGCGGTGGTCGGCTTTCCCAAGCAGGGCAAGGGATACCTGCTCAACGCGCTGCTGAACGCCCCGGTCTGCGCGGTCGGGGACGCGAGCACCCCCGCCGTCCCCACCGAGATCGGGTACGCCCCCGACGCGGCCGCCACCCTGGTCGGGCACGCCAGGGAAAGCGTGCCGGTGGCCGAGCTCGCCAAGGAACTCGAGATCCGGCCGCCCGGTTCCCTGCGCCGGGTCGAGGTCGGCCTGCCGCGTGAACTGCTCGGCACGGGTCTGGTGCTGGTGGACACCCCGGCGATAGGGGATCCGCGCTCGCCACGCACGGCGGCCACCCTCGACGTCCTCGCCGACGCGCACGCGGTGATCCTCGTCTCCGACGCGACGCAGGAACTCCAGCCCGCCGAACTCGCGCTGGCCCGGCACATCCGGACCTGGTGCCCGGCACTGGTGCTGGCGCTGACCAAGATCGACGTCAGCCCGGACTGGCGTGAACTCGCCGCCCGCAACCGCACCGCGCTTTCCGAGACCGGCGTCGTCGCCGATGTGTTCCCCGTGTCCGCGACGGTGCGCCAAGCCGCCGCGAAGGCCGGTGACGCCGGCCTCAACGGACGGTCCGGTTTCCCGGAACTCCTGAATTGGGTGGGGGAACAGGCCTCGCGCCCGATCGAACGCACCCGGGCGCTCGCCGCCGCGGTGAGCGTCCGCGCGGCGGCGGTCGAGCTGGTCGAGACCCTGCAGACGCGACTCAACGCCGTCTCGCAGGACAACGGAGTCGACCAGGTCACCCTGCTGCACCAGGCACAACGGCGCACCGAGGAACTGCGGCGGCAGAACGTCCGCTGGCAGAACCTGCTGTCGGACGAGATCACCGATCTGGTGTCCGACGCCGAATACGACCTGCGCGAGCGGACCCGGCAGATCGTGCGGCATATCGACCGCACCTTCGACGAAGGCGACCCGGTGCAGATCTGGCCGGATTTCCAGACCTGGCTGGAAGAGAACCTCGCCGAGGCCGTCGAAACGAACTACAACTGGGTGTCCGACCGGTCGACGTGGATCGCGCACGCGGTCGCCACGAGTTTCGGGCCGCGCTACGGCCAGGCACCGGAACTGCCGCTGACCGGATCCGGAGTGGACTCGATCCCCGAGGTCGGCGCCCCCAAGATCGAGCGGTTCAAGATCGGGCAGAAACTCTTCACCGGCTTGCGCGGTTCCTACGGCGGCGTGCTGATGTTCGGCCTGGTCACGAGTCTCGCCGGGCTGCCGCTGATCAACCCGGTGTCCCTCGGCGCCGGTGTCGCGTTCGCCACGAAGAGCGTGCGCGACGAAGGCGGGATGCGGTTGCAGCGGCGGCAAGCGCTGGCGAAGGCCGCGGCGCAGCGTCACGTCGACGACGTGTTCATCCGGTTCAGCAAGGAGATCAAGGACGAGATCCGCCAGGTCCAGCGGCGGCTGCGCGACCATTTCGCCGCGCTGTCGGACGACCTCGCGGAAGAGCTGACCCGCCAACGGGAACTGATCATCGCCGGATCCGCCGAACGGGACCGGCGCACCCAGCGGGTCAAGAAGGAGATCGACCGGCTCGCCGCCCTGCACCGGAAGGCGGGCGCGCTCGGCAGCGGCGCGGCGCCGCGCCGGGAGCTCTCGGCGTGACCGCTCTCGATGTCCGTGAACTGGTGACTGAGGCCGCGGCGCTCTACCGGGACCGCCCGCACGCGGTGGCGATGCTGCACGAATGCCTGGAGAGACTGGAAGAACCGCTGCGCGTCGGCTTCGTCGGCACGCCGGGGACCGGTAAGTCCACCTTGGTCTCCGCGCTGTCGGAATGGCCGACGCGGGCCCTGCGTGACCTCGACCTGTTCGACACCCCGGCGCTCGCCGAACACGTCGACGCGACGGTGCGCCTGGTGCGCCACCTCGAACCCGACGAACTCGCCGGTGCCCGGCCGGTGGGCGGTTCGGCGTTCGCGCGGCAGAGCGCGGTGAACTCGGTGCTGGTGCTCGGCAGGGCCGACGAGGTCGGCGCGGGCCGGATCGACGCGCTGCTCACCGCGAAACAGCTGGCGCGGCGGGCTTGGCGCGAGGATCCGAACTGCGCGGGGTTCCAGGGAGTCATCGCCGTCGCCGGGCAACTGGGCTACGCGGGGCGTGCGTTGCGGGACGACGAGTTCGCGGTGCTGCGCGCGCTGGCGACGGTCTCCCGTCAAGAACTGGAACGGTATCTCCTGTCCGTGGATTCCTTTGTGGACGATCCGTTCCCGGTGGGGGTCCCGCCGGAGTCGAGGAAACACCTGGTTTCGCGGTTCGGGCTCTACGGCGTCCGGCTCGCGATCACCCTGATCCGCACGGGCTGCGAGAGCAGGCTGAAGCTTTCGGCGGAACTCGTGCACCGCAGTGGTCTCGGCGACCTGCGGGACGCGCTCGCGGGATGCTTCGTCGCCAGGGCCGAAGCGTTGAAGGCCCGCACGGCGGTGCTGCGGCTGGAAGGCCTGCTCGCCGCCGAACCGATCCCGCACGGCGACCGGCTGGCCGCACGCGTGGAGCGGTTCGCCGCGGCCGCGCACGACTTCCGGGAACTGCGGCTCATCGCCGACATCCGCGGCGGCCGCACGGCGTTGTCCGGGGAAGTCGCGGAGGAGGCCGCCCGGCTGCTCGGCGCGCAGGGCCTCGCGCCCACCGAGCGGCTCGGCCTCGAACCCGGCGCGGACCCGGCCGAGATCCACGCGGGCGCCGAAAGCGCGCTCGCCGGATGGCGGCACGAGGCGGAACGGGCCGACGCCGCGCACGCCGAACGGGCCGCGGCACGCGTGATCGTCCGCTCGGTGGAAGGACTGCTCAGCCTCTTCGTGGCTTGAAGGGGCCTTTCCCCGCATGGGATGAGGGCAAAGCGCCCTTCGCCGCATGTGACGAGGGGAAAGGCCCCTTCAGCTCCGGGGCTGGTCCCGCGTCAGGCGTTGCCGAGCACCCGGGTCACGGTGATCTCGATGACCACGCGCTCCGGGTTCGGCTTGGGCTCCCGATAGCGTGCGGCGTAACGGTTTTCGGCGTCGCGCACCGACTCCGGATCCTCGCGCAGCACCGCCCGTCCCTCCAAAGTGGACCACCGAGGGCCGTCGATCTGGCAGGCGGCGACCGGAATGCCCTTTTCATCCGCTTCCTTGATCATCCGGGCCTTCTTGGACGAGCGGAACGTGATCACGCGAGCGATCCCGGTCTCGAAGTCCACCGTGACCCCGACGGCGACGACGTGCGGGGTCCCGTCGGGGCGGACGGTGGTCAGGGTGGCGAGATGCCGTTCGGTCCAGAATTCCCGGAAGGTCTCGCCGCGCGCGCTCAGGTCGATCGTCATGTGCTCACGCTAGGCCACCGTTCACTTAAGCGTCATTTGAGGTAATAGTAAGGAAACTTTCTTAACTCTCTTGTTTTTGGCCGACCCGGATGTCACCCTCGAAAAGCGCCGCCGCCACCAACGACGTTTCCGGAGGAGCCATGAGAAAGACCGTTCGGACAGTGCTGGCCGCGGCCGCGCTGACCGCCGGGCTGGTCGCCACGACCGCCCCCGCCACCGCGGCCACCGCTCAAGGAACCCCTTACCTGCCAGGCGTTCTCCGCCCGTCGGTGTCCCAGGCGACGCAGGACGCGGCACTCGCCAAGTACTACGACTTCTGGAAGAAGAACTTCCTCACCACCAAGTGCGGGACGGGCACCTACGCGGTCAAGGCGCCGGACGCCGACCACGCCTTCGTCGCCGAGGGTCAGGGCTACGGGATGACCATCGCGGCCATGATGGGCGACAAGGACTCGCAGGCCCGCACCGTCTTCGACGGCATCCTGAAGTTCGTGAAGGCGCACCCCTCGTCGATCGACAAGGACCTCCACGCCGCCGAGCAGGACGCGAACTGCAAGAGTGTCAACGGTACCGACTCGGCGACCGACGGCGACCTCGAAATCGCCTACGGCCTGCTCATCGCCGACAAGGTCTGGGGCAGCGGCGGTTCGGTGAACTACAAGGCCGAGGCGCTGCGGATCATCAAGGCGATCAAGCGCAGCGAGGTGCACCCCACCACCAAGTTCATGCGGCTGGCCGACTGGGCGGACAGCGGCAAGTACATCAACAGCTCGCGTTCTTCCGACTGGATGCCGGGCCACCTCCGCGCGTTCGAGAAGGCCACCGGCGACTCGTTCTGGGGGCAGGTCCGCACCCGGCAGGAGCAGGCCGTCACCCAGCTCCAGCAGCAGTACGCGCCGAAGACCGGGCTGATCCCGGACTTCGTCGTCAAC
Organism: Amycolatopsis sp. lyj-84; assembly: GCF_046549075.1. Taxonomy (NCBI): domain Bacteria; kingdom Bacillati; phylum Actinomycetota; class Actinomycetes; order Pseudonocardiales; family Pseudonocardiaceae; genus Amycolatopsis; species Amycolatopsis sp. lyj-84. The sequence goes on along the minus strand of NZ_JAJPWO010000010.1, from coordinate 175,398 downwards.
ACCAACTCCACGCCGAAGCCCGCCCCGTTCGACTTCCTCGAGGGCAAGGACGACAAGTACAGCTACAACGCCTGCCGTGACCCGTGGCGCCTCGGCGTCGACGGTGTCACCGTCTCGGGCAGCCCGGCGCAGGGCCAGGTGCGGAAGATGAACACCTGGATCCAGCAGACGACCGGCGGCGACCCGGCCAAGATCACCACCGGCTACACGCTGTCGGGCGCCAAGATCTCGGGCGAGACGGGTCAGCATCCCTGCTTCACCGCGTCGTTCGCCATCGCTGCGATGAACGACCCGGGCAGCCAGGCCTGGCTGGACAAGCTGTGGACCCGTGTCACCACGTGGACGCCGAACGCCACGGACTACTACGGCACCGGCATCACCGTGCAGGTCCTGCTCATCCTCTCCGGTAACTACATCGCTGTCTGACCTCCCGTGAAGGCCCCCTTCCCTCGACTGAGCAGAGGGAAGGGGGCCTTCACGCGCGCTACGGACACCCACCGGACAAGATTTCAACTAACAGTTGACCTCTTCAACAGGCAGTTGTAGCGTCGGCGACCATCCGAAGCCTGTGGAGGTCCGTCATGCCGTCGACGCCGCACACCCTGACCCGAACCTGGCGCTTGGCCGTGCTCACCGGCCTGGCCGCACTCGTCGCCGCGGCCTGCGGAGGCGGGCCCGACGGGGCAGGCGGCCAGGAACCCGCGGCACCGGGGGCGCCCGCCGCGATCCCGGACACGACCGCCCTGATCGAGTCCGTCCAGAAGGACTCCGCCGTCGTCCTGCCCGCGAAATACACGCAGGCCGGGATGCTGCACCTGGCGTCGAACCTGCAGTCGGCGCCCAACAACTTCTACGCCGCCGACGGCAAGACCCCGATCGGCTACGAGGTCGACCTCGCCAAGGCCATCGGCAAGAAGCTGGGCGTCACCGTGCACCACCAGGACATGGCGTTCGGTTCGCTGATCACGAGCCTCCAGTCCGGCCGCGTCGATCTCACGATGGCCGCGATGAACGACACCAAGACGCGTCAGGCGCAGATCGATTTCGTCGATTACTTCTCCTCCGGAATCACGATCATGGTCCGCAAGGGAAACCCCGACCGGATCTCCGGCCCGGACACCTTGTGCGGCAAGAACGTCGCGGTCGTGCAGGGCACGAGCCACCAGAAGTTCGCCGAAGAACAGAACGGCAAATGCACGCAGGGCGGCAAGCCCGCGCTGACCGTGACCGCGACGGACAGCGACACCCAGAACCAGAACCAGCTCCGCACCGGGCGGGTCGCCGCCATCCTCAACGACCTGCCCAGTGCGGTCTACATCTCGCGTACCGCGGGCGAGGGCAAGTTCTTCGAGGTCGTCCCCGGCGAGCCGCTCAACGGCGGGCCGTACGGCATCGGCGTCAACAAGGAGAACAAGCCGCTGGCCGAGGCCGTCCAGAAGGCGCTGCAGTCCCTGATCGCCGACGGCGGCTACGGCAAGATCCTCCAGGCCTGGGGCGTCGAGCAGGGCGCGGTCAAGGAGGCGAAGCTCAATGGCGGAAGCTGAACCGCTGCCGATCGTCCGGCTGAGGCACTGGGGCCGCTGGGTCAGCGCCGTCGTCATCCTCGTGCTGCTGGTCCTGCTCGGGATCGCGCTCGGGAACGCCCAGATCCAGTGGGATTCCGTCCCGGAGTTCCTGTGGTACCGGGTGATGGCGGTCGGTCTGCTCAACACCGTGCTGCTCGCGGTGATCGCGCAGGGTTCGGCGATCGTCATCGGAATCGTGATCGCCCTGATGCGCCGGTCGGCGAATCCGGTGGCGCGCTGGTTCGCGGCAGGCTACATCTGGCTGTTCCGCGGACTTCCGGTGCTGCTGCAGATTTTGATCTGGTACAACCTGGCGCTGGTCTTCGAGTTCATCTCGATCCCGCTGCCGTTCGGCGGTTACCTGCTGCACGAGCAGACCAACGTGCTGATCACCGCGTTCACCGCGGCGCTGCTCGGCTTGGCGCTCAACGAAAGCGCGTACATGGCGGAGATCGTCCGTGCCGGGCTGAACAGTGTCGACAGTGGGCAGACGGAGGCGGCGAAGTCGATCGGGATGTCGCCGGGCGCGACGTTGCGCCGGGTGGTGCTGCCGCAGGCGATGCGGGTGATCATCCCGCCGACCGGCAACGACTTCATCAACATGCTCAAGGGGACGTCGATGGCGTCGGTGATCGGCGTGACCGAACTGATCCACGCCGCGAACAACATCTCGTCCAACAACCTGCTGGTGATGGAAACGCTGCTGGCCGCCGCGGTCTGGTACATGGTCGTGGTGACCGTCGCCGGGGTCGGGCAGCACTATCTGGAACGGGCCTTCGACTCCGAAGACCGGTCGCGAAGTCCGTTCTCCCGTGCCGCCAAGGCTTTGCGCACCGCGCCGCTGGTGAGGAGTGAACGTGGCTGAGCCGCTGCTCAAGGCCGTCGGAGTCCGCAAGAGCTACGGCCACACCGAAGTACTGAGCGGGATCGACCTCGAAGTCCACAAAGGACAGGTGGTCTGCCTGCTCGGCCCGTCCGGCGCGGGGAAGAGCACGTTCCTGCGCTGTGTCAACCATCTGGAGACGATCGACGCCGGACAGGTCTGGGTCGACGGCGAGCCGATCGGGTTCCGCCTGAAGAACGGGAAGCTGTACGAGCTGAAGGAACGCGAAGTCGCCCGTCAGCGGCGCGATATCGGCATGGTGTTCCAGCGGTTCAACCTGTTCGGGCACCGGACGGCGCTGCAGAACGTCGTCGAGGGGCCGGTGCGGGTGCTCGGCGTCCCGGCCGACGAGGCTCGGGAACAGGCGCTCGACCTGCTGGACAGGGTCGGCCTCGCGCACCGTGCCGACGCCTATCCGGCACAGTTGTCGGGCGGGCAGCAGCAGCGGGTCGCGATCGCCCGGTCGCTCGCGATGAAACCGAAGCTGATGCTGTTCGACGAGCCGACGTCGGCGCTCGACCCGGAACTCGTGGGCGAGGTGCTGGCGGTGATGGGTACGTTGGCCGCGGAGGGGATGACGATGGTCGTGGTGACGCACGAAATGGGGTTCGCGGCCGAGGCCGCGGACGAGGTGGTGTTCATGGCCGACGGCGCGGTCGTCGAGACCGGCCCGCCGGGGGAGATCCTGAGTTCGCCGAAGCACGAGCGGACCAAGCAGTTCCTGGCCCGGGTCCTCGCATGACGCGGATCTCGCCGCGGTACCTGCTGCAGTTCGGCGAACCGGCCGGGTACCTCGACTTCGCCCGGTTCGGGCCGCCGTCGCACGCCGTGCTCGACACGACGGCGAGCCTGCTCGACGCCTCGACCAAGGCCGGACCGTCCACTGTGGATGACCTGATGCGGCAGGAGACCCGGGCCAAGGCCGCCGCCGCACGGCTTTCCGGCAGCGACACCGACCACACGGTGTTGTTGCCGCACACCAGTCTCGGGTTGTTCCAGGCCGCGTTCAACGCCCCGGGCGGCGAGGCGCTGGTCTCGGCGTCGGAGTTCCCGGCCAACACGTACCCGTGGGCGCGGGCCGAACAGGCTGGACGGCTGACAGTGCGCCGGCTGCCGCTGGGGAACGTCACGGCGGACGCCGTCAAGGCGGCCTTGACGGCGGAGACGTCGCTGGTCAGCGTGAGCGCTGTCGACTTCCGCACCGGGTACCGCGCCGATCTGGCGGCGATCCGCGAGGTGGTGGGGGACCGGCTTCTCGTCGTCGACGGCATCCAGGGCTTCGGGGTGACCGAGGCGCCGTGGGAGGTCGCGGACGTGCTCGTCGTCGGCGGTCAGAAGTGGCTGCGGGCGGGCTGGGGCACCGGCTTCGCCGTCCTGTCCGACCGGGCGCTGGAGCGGATGGAGCCGATCCTGTCCGGCTGGACCGGCGCCCGTGACCCCGGCCTGTTCGACGACGAGATCCATCCGGCCGACGACACCGCGGCCGCGTGGTCGATCTCGAACCTGAGCCCGATCACCTCGGGCGCGTTCGCGGCCGCACTGGAACTGGTGGAAGAGGCGGGTGTCGCGGCCATCGCCGGGCGGATCGCCGAACGCGTCGGAGAACTCGAAGAGGTCGTGAAATCCGTGGGCGGCGAGGTGGTTTCGGCCGTCGAGCGGCGGGCCGGGATCCTCGCGTTCACTGTGCCCGGCCACGCCGCCGAACAGGTCGGCTCCGCGCTGGCGAACGCCGGGATCGCCGCGACCGTACGGCCGGAGCACGTCCGGCTGTCCCCGCACGCGTCGACACCGGCGAGCACGGCGGAACTGGTGCGTTCGGCGCTGGAACGCTTGACGAAACCGGTCAGTGTTTTCGAGGCGCCTGTCGTCGCGTCGGCGGTGTCGGGGGATCTGCTCACCGCGCTCGTCCCGGCGGTGCACGCGCTCGCGGCGATGCTGGGGCCGGGCAACGAAGTCCTGCTGCACGACCTGAGCAGGCTGCCGGACTCGATCGTCGCCATCGCGGGTGACCTCACCGGCCGGACGGTCGGCGGTCCGATGACGGATCTCCTGCTGGGCCTGGTCCGCCGCGGCACCACACAGGACCTGACGAACTACGAAACCCACGGCCCCGACGGACGCGCGATCCGGTCATCGACGGTGTTCCTGCGGGACGCCGACGGGGTCGCGATCGGCTGCCTGTGCGTCAACCGGCTGACCGACGGGGCGCCGAAGGCCAACGGGCACGAACCCGAGACGTTCCCGCCGGACGTCGACAGCCTGCAGCGGTTCCTCGTCGGGCGCGCGGTCACGAAGGCCGGGATCCCGGTGGACCTGATGAAGAAGCGGCACAAGGCGGCCGTGGTCCGGGAACTGGACGAGGCGGGATTCTTCCTCATCAAGGACTCGGTGGACCACCTCGCCGGGGAACTCGACGTCACGCGGTACACGATCTACAACTACCTGAACGAGATCCGGGGCACCTGACGCTCCCGCGCGCGCTATGAAAGGCCCGTTACTTGCAAATTTTGCAAGTAACGGGCCTTTCATAGCATTGGTGACGCGGTACAGGAGCTACTTCAGGAAGGACTCAACGGCATCCGCCGCCCGCGCGATCCCGCCGTTCCCCCGGGTCTCGGCCCGGACCTCGGCGAGGCGAGCCGCGACCGAAGGCGACCCGGCCACCCGCTCGACGGCGGTACGCAACACGGAAGCCGTCACGTCCGAGGCCGCGAGCTCCTCGCCGACGCCCAGTTCCGCCAGTTTCGCCGCGTTGCCGAAACCGTCGGTGGCCAGCGGGATCGCGACGGTCGGCACGCCGTACCACAGCGATTCCGTGCTGCCGCCCATGCCGGCGTGCGTGATGAACGCCGACGCGGCCTCCAGCACCGCGAGTTGCGGGACGAACGGGTGCACCTCGATGTGCTCCGGCAGCGGCCCGAGATCGGCAGGATCGGTTTGGCCGATCGAGATGACCACGTGCCAGTCCGAATCGCGGAACCCGTCCACGCACGCGCGGAACAGGTCGAGCTGATCGGTGAACGCCGTGCCGAGGGACATCAGCAGGACCTTCTTGCCGCTCGAAGGCGGCGTCCAGCTCCGGTCGGCGAGGCGTTCCGGGTCCAGCGCCGGGCCGACGAACCGGACCGACGACGGCACCCGGTCGACGTTGGGCTGCATCGCCCTCGGCAGCAGCGCGAGCACCTGCTCCGGATGGGAGATCCAGTCCCAGGCGTCGGCCTCGATCCCGTTCTCGCTCAGCCACCGGGTGAACGTGGCGAAATAGTCCTTTCCGGACGGTGAGGTCCGGATCGAGGTCAGGATCTCGGCCATGTCCTCTTCGTAGCCGTCCCAGGCGACATACGTCGGGGACAGCTGCACGGCCGGGACGCCGTAGCGCCTGGCCAGGATCGGTGCCGGGAGACCGCCGATGTCGTACAGCAGCAGGTCCGGGCGGTTCTCGTCGTAGAAATCGGTCAGCACCGGCATCGCCTGGATGCCTTCGTCGAGGAAGACCCGCATCTGGGACCCCGGGTCCTCCGGCCACGCCGACTGGTCGCCGAGCGGGAGGATCGACGGATGCGCGACCACCTCGGCGCCGGTCGGCTCGATCAGCCCGGTGAGCGGTTCGCCGACGACGTAGCTGACCCGGTGCCCACGAGCGACCAGCTCACGGATGACGGCCAGCGAGGGGTAGATGTGGCTCGGCGCGGTGCAGCCGATCATCGCGATGTGGTTCTGCATGAGATCCTGTCTGAGATCGTGACGTCAGACGGCGCGCAGAAAAGGGGCCTCCCGATCGCGGGGGCCCTGCGGTCACGCCGTCTCAGGCGGTGCGCATGCGGATTCGGCAGATCATGATCGACAGCCTAGCGCCCGCCGCGCGGCCTCCCAACCGATTAACCGGTTGCCCGGTTTGCCGCGATCGGGACCCGCCGTTGGTAGGGACCTTCGCCGAAGGGCTTCCGCAGGTCATGGACGTGGATAGGGTTTCGGGGCTTTCACCTTTGGAGGGAAAGGGAAAAACCTTGAGACGTGTGCTCATCACCGCGCTGGCCGTCGCCACGCTCGCCTCGGTCGCGGTGACCGCGCCCGCCGGTGCGGCGGAAGCGGCGCAACCCGCCGAGACCATCACCTGGGGGGCGTGCACCGACCCGACGTTGATCAACGCCGGCGCCGAGTGCGGCTACCTGTCCGTTCCGCTCGACTACTCGCGCCCGCGCGGCGAGAAGATCCAGCTCGCGCTCAGCCGCGTCAAGCACAAGACGCCCGAAGCGCAGTACCAGGGCGTCATGCTCACCAACCCCGGTGGCCCCGGCGGTTCCGGGCTGCTGCTCGCGACCCGCGGCACGCGCGTGCCGAACCACGCGGGTGACGCCTACGACTGGGTCGGTTTCGACCCGCGCGGCGTCGGCTCCAGCAAGCCCGCGCTTTCGTGCATCCCGAACTACATGGACTACAACCGGCCGGAATACGTGCCGACGACGCGGCAGCTGGAGAAGACCTGGTTGCAGCGCTCGAAGTCCTACGCCGACGCGTGCGCGAAGAACAACAGCCGCGCGCTGCTGGAGAACATCAAGACGACCGACACGGTCAAGGACATGGAGAGCATCCGCAAGGCGCTCGGCGCCGAGCAGCTGAACTTCTACGGGTACTCCTACGGCACCTATCTCGGCCAGGTGTACGGGACGCTGTTCCCGCAGCACGTCCGCCGGATGGTCCTCGATTCCACTGTGGACCCCCGTAATGTCTGGTACCAGGCCAATCTGAACCAGGACCTCGCGTACGACGTCAACCTCAACATCTGGTTCGGCTGGGTCGCGTCGCACGACGACGTCTACCACCTCGGCAAGACGCAGGCCGCGGTGAAGCAGGTCTTCGACGAGCAGCTGAAGAAGCTGCGCGCGGTCCCGGCGGGCGGCTACGTCGGGCCGGACGAGTTCCTCGACGTCTTCAACCAGGCCTCCTACTACCAGCTGCGCTGGACACTGCTCGGTGACGCGCTCGCGAAGTTCGTCAACAAGGGTGACTGGCAGACGATGAAGGGCCTGTTCGAGAACTTCGGCGGCCGCGGTGACGACAACGGTTACGCCGTCTATCTCGCCGTCCAGTGCTCGGACGTGAAATGGCCGCAGAGCTGGCAGCAGTGGAAGCACGACAACTGGCGCACCTACCAGAAGGCGCCGTACTTCACCTGGCAGAACGCCTGGTACAACGGCCCTTGCCTGTACTGGCCGGCGAAACCCGGCAAGCCGGTCAAGGTCGACGGCAAGAGGGTGCCGAGTGTGCTGATGATCGGCGAGACGCTCGACGCGGCGACGCCGTACGAAGGCAGCCTCGAGGTGCGTAGCCGGTTCCCCGGCGCTCGCCTGATCGGTGAACCGGGCGGCACGAGTCACGCGATCACTCCGCGCGGCAACGCCTGCGTCGACAACAAGATCGCCGACTACCTGGCCACCGGTGCGCTGCCCGCGCGCAAGCCAGGGCGGACGGCCGACGTCGAATGCGCGCCGCTGCCGCTCCCGGTGCCTCCTCCGGTTCCGGCAGTCGCTGACGCGGCCACCTCCCGGGTGCCCGCCTAGCTCCAAGTACATGAAGGCCCCCTTCCTTGCGCCTAGGTACAGGAAGGGGGCCTTCATGTACTCCCAGGGTTTCCAGGGCAGGGGACTTTGTGTTACAAAGTGCGTATCGACTTTGTAGTTCAGAGTGCTCGAAGGGGGAAAGTCATGGCGGACGCGTTCAGCCTCGAAGGGCTCGTGAAGCGCTTCGGCGACGTCCTGGCCGTCGACGACGTCAGCGTGCGGGTCGCACCGGGGGAGGTCGTGGCGCTGCTCGGGCCGAACGGCGCGGGCAAGTCGACCACGATCGACATGCTGCTGGGCCTGACCAGGCCTGATGCGGGTCAGGTCCGCGTCACCGGGCTCAGCGCGGCCGAGGCGATGGACCGGGGGATGGTCGGCGCGATGGCGCAGAACGGGACGCTGCTCAGGGACGCCACGGTCGCCGAGCTCGTCGGCCTGTTCGCCTCGCTGCACCGGAATCCGCTGCCCATCCGCGAGGTGCTCAAGCGCGCCGGCGTCACCGAGTACGCGAACCGCCGCTGCGGGAAGCTCTCCGGTGGCGAGCAGCAGCGGGTGCGGTTCGCGCTCGCGCTGGTCGGCGATCCGGATCTGCTGGTGCTCGACGAGCCGACCGCGGCCATGGACGTCGACGGGCGGCGCCGCTTCTGGGCGGCGATGCGCGAGTACACCGAGACGGGCCGCACGGTCCTCTTCGCGACGCACTACCTCGCCGAAGCGGAGGACTACGCGGACCGTGTCGTGCTCATGCGGCACGGCGGGGTCGTCGCGGACGGGCCGGTCGGCGAAGTCCGGGCCGCGGTCGCCGGCCGGGTGCTGCGCGCCGCCGTCCCGGATGCCACCGAGGCCGCGCTCGCCGCGCTGCCCGGGGTGTCGCGCGCGGTGCTGCGGGCCGGTCACGCGGAGCTGAGCTGCGCCGATTCCGACGCCGCCATCCGCGGTCTGCTGCGTGAGTTCCCGCTCGCCGCGAACATCGAAATCACCGCCGTGGGACTGGAAGAGGCCTTCATCGCGCTGACCGCCGATGCGGCCGAAGGAGCTTTGAGATGAACCTGAGTTACCTCGCGCTGGAGATCAAGCGCATCGTCCGCAGCCCGCAGTTCGCGCTGTTCACCATCGGCATGCCGCTCGCGATGTTCCTGTTGTTCGGCGGGATCTTCGGCGCCCGCGAGATCGCTCCGGGGATTTCGACCGCGACCGTGACCATGGTGAACATGGCCGCGTACGGCGCCATGACCGCCGCGCTGTTCACCGGCACGCGCGTCGCCACCGAGCGCACCGACGGCTGGCAGCGCACCCTGCGGCTGACCCCGATGCGGGCGCCGGGCTATCTGATGGTCAAGGTGTCGGCGGGATTGTTCGTCGCGCTGCCGGTGCTGCTGGTGATCTTCGCGGCGGGCATGATCCGCGGCATCCGGCTCGAAACCGGCCAATGGCTGACGATCTTCGGCGCGCTGTGGCTCGGCGCGCTGCCGTTCGCGGTGCTGGGCCTGATGATCGGCCTGTTCGGCAAGGGCGACACCGTGCAGGCGGTGACCGGCGCGCTGATGCTGCCGCTGGGCATGTTCGGCGGACTGTGGATCCCGTTGCAGGTCCTGCCCGGCTGGATGAACACCGCCGGGTACATCATGCCGACGTACTGGCTCGGCGAGATCGGCCGCGCGCCGGTGCTGGGCGGGTCCGGCGCGCTGACCGCGGTCCTGGTGCTCGCCGCCTGGCTGGTGGTGCCCGCGCTCGTGGTGATGGCGAGGTTCCGGCTTGACACGGCGAGACTGTGAACCCGTGTTAGTTTTCCGAAGTGGTGGAGGATGAACGAGACGACGACGCGCGGCCGATGACGCCCGAGGAGTCGCTCGCGCTCATCGCCAGGCAGACGGAGGACACCCGGCGTGAGATCGGGCCGAATCCGGCCGTGCTGCTCGCCGTCTGGGGACTGGTGTGGCTGTTCGGTTTCGGGCTCGTCTACGTGTCCGCGCCGCCCACCGCCCTGATGCCGATGTGGGTCGCCGGCGCGATCGCCGCCGCCGGTTTCCTCGGGGCGATGGCGTACTCGGCGATCTACGGGATCCGGGCTGGCCGCGGTGTGCGCGGGCCGTCCCGGCTCGTCGGGGCGATGTACGGGTGGAGCTGGATGATCGCGTTCGGCGGGCTGACGGTGGTGAACACCGCGCTGATCCGGCTCGGCCTCGACACCGAGCTGATCCCGTTGCTGTGGTCCGGGACCTCGCTCATCCTGACCGGCCTGATGTACCTCGCCGGCGGAATGCTGTGGCAGAGCAAACTGCAGTACGGCCTCGGCGTGTGGATCATCGCGTGCGGCGCGGCGAGCGTGCTGGCCGGGGGACCGCACAACTTCCTCGTGCTGAGCCTGGCGGGCGGCGGTGGCTTCCTGGTGGCGTCGCTGGTCTTCCTGGTGCGGGCGCGATGAGCGAAGACGGGCTGCCCCAGCTCGATCCGGTGATCCACGCGCAGGCGCGGCTGCGGGTCACCGTGGCGCTGTCGAGCCTCGGACCGGGGGACCGCATCACCTTCCCGCGGCTGCAGCAGTTGCTGGACATGACGCCGGGCAACCTGTCGACGCATCTGCGCAAACTCGAAGACGCCGGCTACGTCGAGATCACCAAGGCGTTCGAACATCGCACGCCGGTGACGCTGGTCGAGCTGACCACGCGGGGCCGGGCGGCGTTCGAGGAGTACACGAAGGCCTTGCACCGTCTTCTCGAGGTACCGGGCGATGGGCGGGCATGACCGGTGGGTCATCCACCTCGACATGGACGCGTTCTACGCCTCGTGTGAACAGCTGACCCGGCCGACCCTGGCCCACCGTCCGGTCCTGGTCGGCGGCGCGGGCCCGCGTGGCGTGGTCGCCGGGGCGAGTTATCAGGCGCGGGAACACGGCATCAAATCGGCGATGCCGATGTCACAGGCCCGGCGGCTGTTGCCGCCCAACGGGGTCATCCTGCCGCCGCGGTTCAAACTGTACGAACTGCTGAGCACGCGGGTGTTCGACCTCGTCGCCCAGTACGCGCCCGTGCTGGAGCGGATCTCCCTCGACGAGGCCTTCGCGGAGCCGCCGTCGCTGGCCGGGGCGTCGTCGGGCGAGGTGCGGGAGTTCGGTGCCCGGCTGCGGGAGCACATCCGGTCCGAAATCGGGCTGGTGGCGTCGATCGGAGCGGCGTCGGGGAAGCAGGTCGCGAAGGTCGCGTCGGATCTGGCGAAACCGGACGGGTTGCTCGTCGTCGACCAGGGCACCGAACGCGACTTCCTCGCGCCGCTGCCGACCAGGGTGCTGTGGGGGATCGGCCCGGTGGCGGAAGGAAAACTGCGGGCGATCGGCGTCCGGACGCTGGGCCAGCTGACCGCGCTCTCCGAGGCCGACGCGGTGTCCACTTTGGGCAGTGTGGTCGGACGGGACCTGCGGCGCCTGGCCACCGGCGCCGACGACCGGCCGGTGTCCGGCCGCGCGGAGCTCAAGCAGGTCAGCGCGGAGACGACCTTCGACCGGGACCTGATCGACCTGGCGAGCCTGCGGCGCGAGGTCCGCGATCTCGCCGTCCACGCGCACAAACGGCTCGTCAACGCCGACCGGGTCGCGCGGACGGTGGTGGTGAAACTGCGGCACACCGACTTCAGCACGGTGACGAGGTCGGAGACGATGGCCTCGCCCACCGACGAATTCGACCAGCTCGCCTCGATGGCGGAACGGCTGCTCATCGACCCGGCCGAATTCGGCGGGGTGCGGCTTGCCGGGGTCGCGTTCTCCGGGCTTTCGGTACCGCATCAGGATCCGCTGTTCACCCTTGCCGTCCCGGCTCCCGAGGTGCCCTTGGTCGAGCGAGCGCCCGCGCCGGAGGTCGTCGTCTCCTCGACCTGGCGGCCCGGGGACGACGTGGCGCACGACGAGTACGGAAGTGGCTGGGTACAGGGGGCCGGGCACGGCCGGGTGACCGTGCGCTTCGAGACGCGGTCCAGCGGCCCGGGCGTCGCGCGGACCTTCCTCCAGGACGACCCGGCCCTCCACCGAGGCGACGCCGGCGACTGCCTGGCCTGAGGCCGCAACGAGTTCCGCTCGCGAGGCGATTCGGGTATTCTCCAGGCAGGTGCGCCGGGAAGTCTGGTCGGCATGTGTTCGTCGACCCCAAAGGAGTCCCGTGGCCACTCAACCTTCGGTGCCGATGCAGCTGGACCGGCGACGGATGTTCTACCTGGCGACCATGGGCGGGGTCGTAGTCTTCCTTGCCGCCGGCGTCATGTTTTGCCTCGGCTTGGCCGGGGACGGCGGCATCGCCTGGGCGGGAAGCGTCGAATTCGTGACCACTGTCGTGGCCATGTCGGTCGCGCTCCTCGCCGCCGGGATCGCGTGCGTCATCGCTCTCCAGTACGGCCGCAAGGTACGCGGGGCCGCGGTCGGCACCTGGCTTCCCACGGAAACAAGCGTCGCACAGGAGTCCGGGCTCGAGGCGCAGTCCCGGCGCTTTCACACCATGAGCCTCCTGTCCATCCCGCTCTCCGGTTTCTGTGTCGTGACGTTCGGTCTCGTGGTTTGGCTCTCGGTGGCGTTTCGTTCACCGGGACTCGTGATTGTCTTCGGCATTCCACTGGCTATCGGGAGTGTGGGCGGTTTGACCGCCTGGGCCGGCTGGAGCAGAAGAGCCAGGTCGGTGCGGAAGACCGGCTGGTACACCGCGAAAATCGTCGACGTCGAAGTCTTCGAAGGACGCTTGGCCCCCCTGCCGCTGATCTCGATCGGCTTCGAAGACGGCAGCACGATCCGGCTCCGTCCGATCATGTCGACCTACGGAGCCGCGTATCAGGCGGGACGCCGCACTGCCGAGGCGTGGGTCGGCGGCGAAGACACCGCCATGGTCGTCTTGTTCGAACACGGCCGTTTCCGGAAAGGCCTCTATCCGGTACCGGTGAAGGCCATCGGTCCCCGTACGTTTCCGCGGAGTCCGGCGCCTCCTCGTGGCCGGGCCGACGTTCCGGGCTGGGTCAAGCGGGTCGGGCGCTAGCAGCCAGGGGTGAGGCGGGCCACCTGCTGCCCGGCGATCAGGAACGCCCCGACCCCGTGAGCGCCCGTGTCACCGGCTCGCGCGGGGCCAGGGCCGGAAGCGACCGGCTGGACGTAGCCGAGGAACCCGTCCGCCCGCAAAGCCTTGGTGGACAACGCCTTCCAGGCCCGGTCGACCGTGTGCCGGTACTTGCCCGCGTCGAGGATCCCGGCATTGACGCCCCAGGCGAGCCCGAACGTGAACAGTGCCGTCCCGCTGCTTTCCGGCCCGCCGTGGTGCCACGGCCGCAGCAGATCCGTGTTCCAGAAGCCGTCCCGCCGTTGCAGGAACCACAGTGTGTTCGCCATCTTCTTGAAGACTCGCAGGTATTCCGGCCGCCGCGGGTCGTCGGAAGGCAGGACCTGCAACACCTTCGCCAAACCGGCGAGCGCCCAGCCGTTGCCGCGTGACCAGTAGGCATCGCTGCCCGCATCACGGCGCCAGAGGCCCAGCCCGTCGTCGAACAGCGTCTTTTCCGCCGAGCGGAACAGTTTTTGCATCGCCGCCAGGGTCGGTTCACTGCCGTCCATGACCCCGATCCGCGCCAGCGAGGGCATCGCCATGTTCAGCGCGTCGACGTACTTCCAGTAGGACGTGTTGCCCTGCTCCACACTGGCGACCTCGTCGGCGATCCGCTTGCGGACGTCGGCGATCACGGGAGCGTCGGGATGGAACGAGTACAGGTCGAGATACGCCTCGCCTGCGGCCTGGAAGTCCGGGAAGAACGGCCGCCTCGGATCACTTTGCAGCAGGTACTCGTTGTCCTGCGCCCAGGGAAGTGTCTTGTGGTTCGAGACGCCCGTCGTACGCACGAGCGCGAGGTTCCCGACGTGGAAGGTGCCGTTCTGCCACGAGTTCGCCGCGAGGTCGGTCCCGTTGGCGACCCAGTGGTCACCGGCCGCGATCATCGGCGCGGCCACCGGACACTGCTCGGACGCGACGGCACCGGGCGCGGTCAGCAGGCTGGCGCCGAGTGCCGCCGCGGCGAGCAGGGTGATCCTGCGAATTCCGGGGAAACGCATGAAGCGTCCTCCTCAAGCACTTCGCGGCGGCGGTGAGCCTCCGTGCCCGGAAACCCGGAATCGAGAATGGTGTGTACCACTGAGGGTGTCAAGATGCCGGTGAGCGGTACGGCACAACGGTTTCCAGCAAGTGCCGCGTCGCCGATTCCGCGCCGTCGGCGTTCTTTTCGAGCACCATCGCCACCACCCGCGCATGGGCGGCCAGCACGCCGTCGCCGGGAACCTCTTCGAGCGCGGCCACGGCCGGAACCCGCAATTGCGCGATCAAGGCGTTGCCGGACGCGCGAAGCAGGGCCGCGTGGAAGGCGCGGTCGGCCTCCTGGAAAGCCGGGAGTCCGACCGCGTCCGCCATCAGGCCGTACGTCGCGACGAGGACCGCGAGCTCGTCCGGGCGACGGTGCCACGCGGCCATTCTCGCCGCTTGCGGTTCGATCGCCAGCCGGAGTTCGAACAGTTCCGCCAGTTGCCGGGAACGCTCGGGCCCGGCGGCCCGCCAGGCGATGACGTCCGGATCGATCGCGTTCCAGTGTTCCGGTGGCCGTGTCCAGGTGCCGACGCGCGGCCGCGCCGCGACCAGGCCCTTGGATTCCAGTACCCGCAACGCTTCCCGCACCATCGTGCGCGACGCGGAGAACCGGCGCCCGAGGTCTTCGGGGACGATCGGCTGCCCGGCCCCGAAGACCCCGGCGACGATCAGCCTGCCCAGTTCGTCGACGATCCGGGCATGCCGGGTCATACGGGCAGGCCGACTCGGCGTTCCCCGCTGCGGACCTGCTGGAGCACGACGGCGACGACGAGCAGGGTCCCGGTGGCCATGTTCTGCCAGAACGGGTTGACGCCGAGCCCGGACATCCCGTTGTTGAGCACGCCGAGAATGATCACCGCGAGCACGGTGCTGATGATGGACCCCTTGCCGCCCTTGAGCATCGTGCCGCCGAGCGCGGCGCCGGTGACGGCGAGCAGTTCGAGCCCCTCGGAGCCGGACGTCGGCTGGCCGGAGCCGGTGCGCGCGGTGATCAGCAGCCCCGCGATCGCCGCGACCACGCCGACGAGCGCGTAGACACCGATGATGTAGCGGTTGATGTTGATCCCGGCGAGCCGGGCGGCGGTGTCGTTGCCGCCGATGGCGTAGATGTTGCGGCCGATGTCGGTGTAGCGCAACAGGAAGTGCAGCACCGCCGCGACGATCAGGAACACCCACAGCAACGTCGGCAGCCCGGCGATGGATCCCTTGGCCAGGAAGATGAACAGGTCGTCGCCGCCGGTGTAGCCCTGCGCCTTGCCGTCCGAGATCACCTGTGCGATGCCCTTGTACGTCGCCAGCATCGCGAGCGTCGCGACCACCGGGTTCACCCGGCCGAAGATGATGATCATGCCGTTCACCAGGCCGCACACCACGCCGACGCCGATCGCGGCGAGGGTGCCGACAGCGGAGCTCCCGGTCGAGGTGAACACCATCGCCGACACCACCGACGCGAGCCCGGCCATCGAGCCGACCGAGATGTCCAGCGCGCCGAGGATGATCACCAGGGTCTGCACCAGCGAGAGCAGTCCCATGATGGTGATCGCGCTGCCGATCAGCAGCAGGTTGTTGGTACGGAGGAAGTTCTCGTTCAGCGAGCTCATCAGGATCACCAGCGCGATCAGGGTGAGCAGCAGGCTCGAGTTCTGCACGCCGATCGCGGTCACCGTCCGGCGGAACGGTGACACCGGGTGGGCGATGGTCGTCACGAGGCGATCTCCTCAGTGTCTTCGGTGGCCGGGATGGCCAAAGTCAGCACGGCTTCTTCACTCGCGTCGTCACGGCCGAGCTCTCCGGCGACCCGGCCCGCGCGCAGGACGACGATCCGGTCGGCGAGGCTCAGCACTTCGGGCAGATCGGACGAGATCACCAGCAGGGCGATGCCTTCGGCGGCGAGACCGTCGATGATCCGGTAGATCTCGGCCTTCGCGCCGACGTCGACCCCGCGCGTCGGTTCGTCGAGGATCAGCAGTTTCGGGCGCCGCGCGAGCCAGCGGGCGAGGACGGTCTTCTGCTGGTTTCCGCCTGAGAGCTTGCGGACTTCCTGCTCCATCGACGGCGTCCGCACGCGCAGCTCGCGCACGTATTCGTCGACGAGCTCGCGTTCCTTGGCCCGCCGCACCACCCGGAACCGGCTCAGCCGGTCCAGCACCGCGATGGAGACGTTGTCCCGCACGGACCGCTGCATCAGCAACGCGTCGGTCTTGCGTTCCTCCGGCGCGAAGCCGATCCCCGCCTTGACCGCGTCGCCGGGAGTGCGGGCGCGCAACGTTTTCCCGTCCAGTTCGACGGTTCCCGAGCGCACCGGCAGATCGCCGACGATCGCGTGCGCGAGTTCCGAGCGCCCGGCGCCGACCAGTCCGGCGAGGCAGACGACCTCGCCCGCCCGGACCTCCAGGGAGATGTCCGTGACGTCGTCGGTGGTGACGCCGTCGAGCCGCAGCACCACCCGGCCGGTCTCCTGCGCGCTCCGGCGCTCCAAAGTGGACAGATCGCGGCCGATCATCATGCGCACCAGCCGGTTCTCGTCGGTGGACGCCGCGTCCTCGACCCCGATCAGGGTGCCGTCGCGCAGCACCGCCACCCGGTCGGCGAGCTGGAAGATCTCCTTCATCCGGTGTGAGACGTAGACGACCGCCACCCCGCTGTCCCGCAGCCGCCGGATCAGCGTGAACAGCGCGTCGACCTCGTGCTCGGACAGCGAAGACGTCGGCTCGTCGAACGCGATCACCTTCGGCGGTGTCGCGGCGGTGAGCACCCGCAGGATCTCGACCAGCTGCCGTTGCGCGGGGGACAGCCTGCTCCCGAGCGTCGAGGGCTGCAGCACACCCTCGAATCCGTACTCCCGCAACGCGTCCTGCGTCATCCGATGCAGGGTCCGGCGGTTGACCAGCCGTCCCCGCGCGGGCAGCTCGCCGACGAAGACGTTCTCCGCCACCGAAACGTGCGGGATGATTTCCGGCTCCTGGTAGATCACCCGGACTCCGGCGGCCATCGCGGCCCGCGGGGAGTCGAACAGCACTGGTGAGCCGTCGATCAGCAGGTGCCCGTCGTCGGGACCGTGGTCGCCCGACAGCACCCGCAGCAGGGTGGACTTGCCCGCGCCGTTCTCGCCCATCAGCGCGAGGACCTCGCCGGGCCGGAAGTCCAGGGTGACGCCGTCGAGCGCGGTCACCCCGGAGAACCGTTTGCTGATCCCTTGGGCGGTCAGCGCCGCCGCGGGTTCGGATGTGGCCATGGGAACGCCTCCACGCGGGATCAGATGCAGTTGACGCCGGCCTGCTTGTAGTTGTCCTTGGTGACGATCTGGGTCTTCGCGATCGTCTCCGGGGGCAGGTCCTTCGAGTTCTTCACCTTGTCCACCAGCAGCTGGATCGCGGTGCGGCCGACCTCGGCGCCGGAGATGAACAGCGCCGCCTTGTTCCCGGTCTCCTTGCCCGCGGCCCAGTCCTTGCAGGTCAGGTAGGCACCGAGACCGACGCCGATGATGTCGGCCGAGGCGACGCCCGAGTTCGCGAGCGCGGTGACCGCACCGGTCTCGTTCTCGTCGTTGCAGCCCCAGACCACCCAGTGCTTGACGCCCGGGTTCGAGCCGATCACCGCGCCGGTGCGGTTCTGCGCGTCCACCGGGGTGTTGTCGGTGCCGACCTCGATCACCGGCACCTGCGCGCCTGCGTCCTTGTCGAAGGCGGCCTTCGCGGCGGAGACGCGGTCCTTGCACACCGTCAAGTCCTGCTTGTACGCACTGATGATCTTGGTGTCGGCCGCGGTCCAGCCTGCCGCCTTGAACAGCTTCGCCGCTTCCTTGCCGACCGAATCGCCCATCTGGGAGCCGTTGAAGCCGACGAACGGCGACTTCGTCCCGGCGCCGTCCTTGATCACGTCGTCGGAGGCGATGATCGGGATGCCCGAGCTCTTCGCCTTGTCGAGCACCTGCGGGCCGATGGCCTGGTCGGGGACGACGATCGCGATGCCGTTGGCGCCCTGGGCGACCGCGGCGTCGAGTTCGGTGATCGCCTTGTTGGCGTCCTGCCCGAGGTTGACGACCTTCAGTTCGACACCCAGTTCCTTCGCCTTCTCCTGCGCGCCCTGCGCCTGCTCGACGAAGTACTGCTGGTCGCCCTGTTTCTGCAGGTAGAACAGGGTGATCTTGCCGCTCGCGGGCGCCTGCTGCTGCGGCGCGGCGGTGTCTTTGCCGGACGAGCAGCCGGTCAACACGACACCGGCAATCAAACAAGAACCAACAAGGCGCCAGGGCAGGGACTTGTGCGAAGCTGTGGACATCAAATGCTCCCAGGACGAAGCGGAAGAGTGTGACTGGTATTACTAACACTCTTACGGGTGACGTCAAGGCACGATCATGGCACGGTCGACGGGCTGTGGTTGTACTAATCGCACGTCGAGAGCCCGCTTCCGCGGCGAGTGGTCCTGTGGAACTTGTCCGAACTCTGTCCGATCGTTGTTGTTGACTTTGGTTGAGTGTCGCGGGCAATCACCGTAAGGCAGGATGAAAGGGACAGTCACCCGATCGAGGGAATCCATGTTCAGCTCCCGCGTCCGTCAGACCACCGCGCTCCTCGGCGCGGCCCTCCTGCTCACCGCGTGCAGTTCCACTCCCGAGCAGCAGCAGCCCGCCGCGTCCGAGGCTCCGGTGACGGCGAGTCAGGCACCCGGCGGTGCGTTCACCGTGGTCGCGACCGGCGACGTGCTGATCCATCCCGCGCTGACCGACCAGGCGAAGGAGGACGGTGGCGGCAAGATCGACTACCGGCCGCTCCTGGCCGGGATCAAACCGCTGATCTCCGGCGCCGACCTAGGCATCTGCCATCTGGAGACCCCGCTCGCGCCGAAGGGCGGGCCCTACAGCGGCTACCCGTCGTTCAGCGCGCCGCCGGAGATCGTCGACGCGCTCAAGGACACCGGCTACGACAACTGCTCGACGGCGTCCAACCACACGATCGACCAGGGCGTGGACGGCGCGACGCGGACGCTCGACAAACTCGACGAGGCGGGGATCAAGCACACCGGCTCGGCACGCTCGGCCGAAGAAGCGAAGAAGCCGCTGATCGTCGACGTCAAGGGCGTCAAGGTCGCCCAGATCTCCTTCTCCTACGGGTTCAACGGGATCAAGGTGCCCTCGGGGAAACCCTGGCTGGTCAACCAGATCGACGCCGAAGACGTGATCGCCCAGGCCAAGGCGGCGCGGAAGGCGGGCGCCCAGGTCGTCCTCGCGAGCCTGCACTGGGGCACCGAGTACCAGCACGACCCGACGGCCGAACAGCGCTCACTGGCGAAGAAACTCCTCGGTGACGACTCGATCGACCTGATCATCGGCCACCACGCGCACGTCGTGCAGCCCTTCGAACAGATCAACGGCAAATGGGTCGCCTACGGCCTCGGCAACAGCGTCGCCCGGCATTCGGAGCCGAAGGGCTCGACCGAACAAGGGGCGGCCGCGCGGTTCCGGTTCGTGCGGGACGGCGAACGCTGGAAGGTCGACAAGGCCGAGTACGTCCCGACACTGGTCCAGCTCGGCCCGCCGATCCGGTTGCTCGACCTGACCGCGGGGCAGAGCGGGAACGCCGGAGCGGATGCGCTCGAGGCCACCGACGAGGTCGTCCTCAGCCGTGGCGCCGGCGATCAGGGGTTGACCCGCCCCGGTCGCTGAGCTTCCGGCAGGGACACGGATGGGCCAGGCCCTTCGTTCCGGCCCACCCGTGCCTTTCTCCGCGCCCGACTTCAATATCGTCGCCGCACCACCAGTTTCGCGAGGGCCGCGAGCTCGGTGCCTGGGCGGGGCACCGGACTCGAGACGGCGAGATGGTGCAGCGCGCCGGTCAGGAGCGCGTCGGCCTGCTCCTGGCTCCATGTCCGGCCGCCCGCCCGTTCCACCAGTTCCGCCGCGTGGGGCAATTCCGCGACGTCGAGGTTTTCCTTGCGGTACAAGGCCTCCAGTTCTCGCCCGGCTTCCGTCCCGGAGTGGAGCGCGGCCACCACCGGCAGGGACTTCTTCCGGTTGGAGAGATCCGAGTGGACCGGTTTCCCGGTCACCGCCGGATCGCCCCAGATCCCGAGGAGATCGTCGATGTGCTGGAACGCCAGCCCGAGTGCCCTCCCGTACTCGGTCAGCCGGTCGACCTGATCCTGCCTCCCTTCCCCGGCGAGCGCGCCGAGCGTGCACGACGCCCCGAGCAACGCGCCGGTCTTCCCCTCGGCCATCCGTACGCATTCGGCGGTGTCGACGTCACCGCGTTCTTCGAACTTCAGGTCCGCGCTCTGCCCTTCCAGAAGATCGATCACGGCCGTGCTCAGCACCCGCAGCGCGGTCTGCCCGAACGGGGCCAGTAGTTCGAGGGCCCGGGACAGCAGGGCGTCCCCGGCGAGGATCGCGGCGCCGGTGCCGAACACCGTCCAGGCCGTCGGGCGGTGCCGCCGGGTGGTGTCCCGGTCCATCACGTCGTCGTGCAGCAGCGAGAAGTTGTGCACCAGTTCCACCGCGACGGCCACCGGGACGGCCACTTCGGCGTCACCGCCGACAGCCTGCGCCGACAGCAGCGCGAGCGCGGGCCGCAACGCCTTCCCGCCGTCCGAAGTGGACGGACGGCCGTGCTCGTCCCACCAGCCGAAGTGGTAGCCGGCGATGAGCCGCATGGACTCGGGAAGCCCGCCGACGGCCTCGCGCAGTGCCGGGTCGAGCAGATTCCTGCTCCACGTCAGGACTTCGGCGGCGGGACGGGCACCGGTGCCGGTGTCGATGGTCGTCAACGGACTTCCCTTCAGCCTTCGCGTCCGAGTTCGGCGTTCTCCAGGATCGCCAGTGCGTCAGGCACCAGCACCGCAGCCGAGTAGTACGCGCTCACCAGGTACGAAATGATCGCTTGTTCGCTGATCCCCATGAAGCGGACGTTCAGTCCGGGCCGGTACTCGTCGGGCAGCCCGACCTGATGCAGGCCGACGACGCCCTGAGTGTCCTCACCGGTCCGCATCAGCAGGATCGAGCTGGTGCTGGTCTCGGTGACGGGGATCTTGTTGCACGGCAGGATCGGGATCCCGCGCCAGGCGGGCACCTGATGGCCGTCCAGGTCGACGGCGTCCGGATAGATCCCCCGTTTGCTGCATTCCCGGCTGAACGCCGCGATCGCCCGCGGATGCGCGAGGAAGAAACCGGGGTCCTTCCACACCAAGGCGAGCAGCTCGTCGAGGTCGTCCGGCGTCGGCGGGCCGGTGCGGGTGTGGACGCGATGGGAAAAGTCCGCGTTGTGCAGGAGCCCAAAGCCGGTGTTGTTGATCAGCTCGTGTTCCTGCCGCTCGCGCAACGCCTCGATGGTCAGCCGCAACTGCTGCTCGACCTGGTCCATCGGCTGGTTGTAGAGGTCGGCGACCCGGGTGTGCACCCGCAGGACGGTCTGCGCGACGCTGAGTTCGTACTCGCGCGGTTTGGTCTCGTAGTCGACGAAGGTGCCGGGAAGGAGCGGTTCGCCGTCGTGGCCCGACGCGACGTCGATCCGCGCCTCACCGTGATCGTTGCTCGCCTGCGATCCGCCGGCGGAGAACGCGCCGAGATGGTCACGCAAGCTGTCCGAGCGATCGATGATGTCGGCGAAAGCTGTGCGGGACAAGGAAAGCACGGTGCAGGAGGTGACCGCCTTCGCGGTGAACTCCCAGATCGCGTCGTCATCGACCAGGATCTGCGATCCGAAATGCCCGCCGTCGGCGAGGGCGCCGAGGACGGTCTCGTCGCCGTACGCGCCGACACCGAGCTTGTCGATCTTTCCGTGCGCGATCAGGAAGACCTGGTCGGCCCGGTGGCCGAATTCCGTGAGGGTGTCGCCCGCGGACAGTTCCCGTTGGACGAACCTGCCGGCGAGTTCGCTGAGGACCTCTTCGTCGTCGAAACCCCGCAGCGGCGGGAGTTCGCCCAGTTCCGGCGGGATCACCCGGACCTCGGCGCCGGCGGTGGTGAAGGCGACCCGCCCGTCGCCGACGGCGTAGCTCAGCCGGCGGTTGACCCGGTACGCGCCTCCCGAAACCTGAACCCACGGCAGCACTCTCAGCAGCCATCGCGACGAGATGCCCTGCATCTGCGGGACCGATTTGGTGGTCGTGGCCAGCGTGCGAGCGGCGGCCTTGCCGAGGCTCAGTTGCGGGTTGTCCGTGATCGTCACCGAGAAATCCACCCATCGTCGTGGCGGGTATTTCCGCCCTGGTGAACTGATGTTCCCAAATTCGCGGATACCCAGATTCAATGGGGAGGCGCGAAATGAACATAGCAAGCGGGAATGCCCGTACAAACACACGATCGGGTAGCCGGGTACGTTCACCTGTTTGCCGGATTGGCCCGTGCGGACGCTCCCGCCCGCAGCCTTTCGGGCGACGGAGCTGCGGAGAATGTCGGTATACGGCCAGGTCGGTGACGTCCCGTGGTGACTGATCACTCGGACGTGAAGCTGCGATCTCACAGTGGTGACGAGCCTTTCCGGCGCGTGTCGAAAATCGTTTCGCGGTATGAGAAATTGGGCCGAGACGGTGATGATCGACTTTATCCTTTCCGCCACCGGTATGAATTGATTCAACTGCTCTTCTCGGCGCGCCGGAGGGTGAACTAGTTTCAGCAGTCTTCACGGGGTAAGGAGTCGAATGGGTATTTACCTGACCGGCATCGCCTGGGTCGTCGGAGCGGCGGCGGGGGCGGGGTTCGTCGGCTACCTCGTCCGCAAGTTCGGCTGGGACGAGGGGCGGCCCGACAACAACGACGCCGCCGGCCAGGTGTTCACCATCGTCGGCGGGCTCCACGCCGTCCTGGTCGCGTTCATCCTGATCTCCCTCTTCGACTCCACGAGCGCGGCGAGGGACGGCTCGTACCACGAGGCGGACAGCCTGGTCGCCGCCGTCTGGGCCGCGGACTCGCTGGGGACCGAGGTCAAGGACGAGGTCCGGAAGCTGAGCGCGGAGTACATCAAGACGGTCGAACAGAAGGAGTGGCCGCGGATGGCCGAAGGCGGGGACGTCGCCCCCGACACCGGCTGGGCGCAGCTCGACCAGTTGCGCAAGGCGGTGGACAAGGCCCCGTCGGACGACGACTGGGTCCGCGAGCGCAAGGCCGAGGCGGCCGCTCAGCTCTGGCAGGTCTACGAGGCCCGGCAGGATCGGCTCAACGCGGTCGAGGGCGGCCGGGTCGGCGGTGTCGTCTGGTTCGCGCTCATCATCGGCAGCCTCATCTCGGTGCTGCTGCCCAACCTGTTCGGCGGCACCCGGCTGGCCGCGCATCTGGTGATCGTGTCCACCCTGGCCGGTACGGTCACGCTCCTGTTGTTCGCGATCTACCAGCTGCAGAACCCGTTCGGCGGAGGGGTGCGGATCCCTCCCGACGCGTTCACCGCCGCGCTGGCGAGGATCGCCTGAGCCGGTGAGCGTCGTGGACGGGATGACGCGGGCGGCGGCGACGGTGGCCGTCGCCGGGCTGGTGGGGGCGTCGGCGCTGCTGGCCCCGATGGCCGCGCGCGCCGCCGAATCCTGCCTGGTGGTGCAGGCGGAGACCGGGTCGCACGGGAAGTCGAAGCTGCGCTGGATCGATGTCGGCTCGGGGACCACCACGCGGGTGACCGATGCGGGGTACCGGCTCAACGCGCTCGGTTACTCCGCGACACGGGACTTGGTCTTCGGTGTCGCCGAAGGACTCAGCCGGGGCGCGCACGCGGTGACGATCGACCGGGACGGCGACACCCGGGACCTCGGCCCGATCACCCGGGCGGGGAACCGGCTGCCGGTGTGGAGTCCCGTCGCGGGTGTCACCGCGGGCGCGATCGGCGGGAATTCCTGGTACCTGCTCAGGAACGGCACCCTGTACACGGTGGATCTGACACCTGGGGAGCGGTACCTGCGGGTGATCCGGACGGTGTTCCTGCGGCCGATCACGCTCGCCCACGACGTCAACGATTTCGCGTACCACAACGGACTGCTCTACGGCGTTTCCACCACCTGGCGCGGAAAAGGGGCCGTGATCACCATCGACCCGTCGTCCGGCAAGGTCCGCGAAGCCGACGACACCCGGTTCCCGCCAGCCGACGTCTACGGTTCCGTCGTGCTCGGCCGTGACGGTGCCTTGTACGCCACGGCGAACCGGATCGGCGGGCGCAGTGTGCTGTACCGCCTGGATCGCGGTGGGCGGGTGACCGAGGTGCGGTCCGGTCCGCCGCTGGCGGGTTCGGACGCGGCGGGCTGTCTCACCGCCCCCGAGCCGCCGAAGCCCGAGCCTCCGAAACCGGAACCGCCCAAGCCGACGCCCACTCCGGTACCCAACCCGCCCACGCCCACATCCACGTCGTCCCCGACGCCTGCTCCCGTCCCGGTTCCGACGCCGCCACCGTCTCCGTCCCCGACGTCGTCGCCGAGCCCGACTCCGAGTCCGACGCCCAGTCCGTCGCCGTCCCCGACGCCTGCTCCCGCGCCCAAGGTGGTCCCGCCGCCCGTTCCGGTGCCGAAGCCGACCCGCGCGGCGCCGCCGAGGGAACGCGAGGAGGCGGCGGAGACCGATCCGCACGCCCGCACGAAGGAGAAGCGCCGGTGGGGTTTGACCGCGCTGGTCCTGATCCTCGGCGGGGGAGCCGCGGCGGGTGCCGTGCGGCGGGCCCGGTGAGTCAGTACTTGAACTGGTCCACGTTCTCGCGCGTGATCAACAGCGGGTCGCCCAGCAGTACGGTCTTCGTGGCTTCTTCGTACTTGATCGCCGGGAGTTCGAGATTGACCTTGTTCGACGCGCCGAGCTGCCTGCCTTCGGCGATCTGCTTTCCCGCCCAGGCGGTGAGGTAGCCGAGTGATTCGACGTTCCACAGCACCGAAAGCGAAGCGGAACCGTCCAGGAGGTACGGCTTGATCGCCTGCGGCGTTCCGACGCCGACGGTGAAGACTCGGCCGATCTTCTGCTGCGAGCGGACCGCTTCGGCGACCCCGGGGGCCGACGTCGTGCACTCGCCGACCAGGCCGGTGAGGTCCGGGTACTTGGCCATCAGGTCCTTGGCCAGCGTGGTGGCGTTGTCCTTGTCCTCGCCGGCGTAGACCGTCTCGACGAGCTGAGCGCTGGGATACTCCGTGGCGGTATACGCACGCTGCACGGCGATCCACGCGTTGAGGTTCTCGGCGGTCTCGCCGCAGGAGACGATCGCGTACTTGCCCGCGCCGCCCATCTTCTTCATCAGGGCGTCGGTGAGCGCCTTGCCGATGCCCTCCGGGGTGGCCTGGTTGACGAAGAGCTCGCGATCGGTGCCGGGCGCGTCGGTGTCCGAAGTGATCACATGGACGCCCTTGGCCCGCGCGTCGGTGATCGCCGGTGCCATCGTTTTGGGGTCGTTCGGGGCGATCGCGATGACGTCCACCCGCTGGTCGACGAGGTCGCGCACGATCGAGACCTGTGCGGCGGGGTCCACCGTGGCAGGTCCGGTCGAAGTCCATTCGACACCGAGCTGCTTGGCCGCGGCGATCCCGCCGGTGTTCATCGCCTCGAAGTACGGGATGCCCGCGACCTTCGGCACGAACGCGATCCGGATCGGCTTGGCCGCCATGCCCGCGGGCTCTTCGCTCGCGCATCCGGTCAGCCCGAACACCATGCCCAAAGCGAGCACAGTGGCCACGACGAGCGTCTTGGTCGGCCCTCGCATCTCCACCCCATAGTCACGGAACCACCTGAAACCAGCCGATCGGTCTTCGCGCGGTGGAGACCTCCGGCGAAACTAAGGTCTTCGGTTACCCCGGTCAACCGGATGAGCGCAAAGGGTTACGGAAGTGAGTTCATCGACCTGGTCCGATTACCGGGTCGGCCTATGGGAGTGACGGTGAGCGACCGGGAGACGCGGGTCACTGTGCCATGTATACGGGTGGGGGGTATATTTCCCCGCATGAACGAGACACGGCATGGAGCAAGCTGGTCGATGGCGGCGTCGGCGACCCTGCACTGCCTCACCGGCTGTGCGATCGGCGAGGTCCTCGGCATGGTGATCGGCACGGCGCTCGGCCTGGGCAACGTGGCGACGATCGTCCTGGCGGTGGCGCTCGCGTTCGTCTTCGGCTACGCGCTGACCATGCGCGGCGTGCTGAAGTCGGGCCTGCCGTTCGGTACCGCGCTCAAGGTGGCGCTGGCCGCGGACACCGTGTCGATCGCGGTCATGGAGATCGTCGACAACGGGGTCATGCTGGTGGTGCCGGGCGCCATGGAGGCCGGGCTCGCGAGCCTGCTGTTCTGGGGCGCGCTGGCGTTCTCGCTGGCCGTCGCGTTCGTGCTGACGGTGCCGGTGAACAAGTGGATGATCGGGCGCGGTCTTGGGCACGCGAAGGTCCACGCGCACCACGGTGGTCACGAGGACCACGCTCACTGAGCGGCCGGGTCGGGATTCGCTTGATCGCAGGTCCGTGAAGGCCTCCTTGCCTACCCTGAAGGTAGTGAAGGAGGCCTTCACGGACTCCATGCTGCCTGGTGACCGTGTCGCGAAAGCCACTTGCGGGACATCCGACGTCGCGAAAGTGGCTTTCGCGACATCCGGGACGGCGAGCCCAAACCTCGTGAGTGGTAGGGACGGTTAGAGCGGACCGGTATTCGCCTACCTACGCGTGATCAGGGCAAGTGAGGTGCGGTAGTCGACGGGGTCGCTCCGGTCTCGGAGCTTGATCAACGGAGGATCGGGGACACTCAACGTCCCCGATCCTCCGTTGATCAAGACCATGCCACCCCACAACGCCATCCAGAACAAGCCCTACAAGCTCACCGAGATGACATCAGGATCCAGTGGGTAGGCAAATGCAGGTTCACCAGAACCGTCCTTACCACTCACGAGATTCCGGACCCGCGTCCCGGCGCGGTGGTCGGTGTTCCCAATGTCGCATTTGAGACGCTCAGCGTCCCTAGTGCGACATTGGGGACAGCAGGCGGACAGCCGCCCCAGTTAGACGCTCGAGAGGTCGATCGCCTTGTCGATCTCCTTCGGCATCAGCACCCGCAGGATGCCCTCCAGCAGGTAATAGTCGGCGTACGGCAGCGAAACCTCGACGCCGTCCTCAGCCGGACGGTTGCGCGTGCCCCGCGCCACGATCGCCTCGGCGCGGGTGGACTTCGTGGTCAGGCAGGTGTCGCACAGCGCGGTGAGGATCCGGATCGCCGCCTCGCGGTAGTGCGGCCGGTTCGCGACCTTCGCCAGGTCGAGCAGGCCGCATGCCATCACGGCGCCGGCGGAGGAGTCCTTGATGTCGTGCGGGGCCTGCGGGGCGAGGTAGTCCCACACCGGGACGTTGTCCGGGGTGAGGGCGCGGAGCGCGAAATCCGCCAGGCGTTGCGCGGTCCGCAGGAACAGCGGGTCGCCGGAGCGCCGGTACATCGTGGTGAAGCCGTAGATCGCCCACGCCTGACCACGCGACCAGCAGGACGTCGGGCCGTAGCCCTGCACGGAGTTCGGGCCGATCTCGGCGCCCGTGTCCGGGTTGAAGTCGAACACGTGCGGGGTCGAACCGTCCGGGCGCACGAAGACCCGTTCGGTGGTCTTCGCGTGGGAGACGGCGATGTCGAGGTACTTCCGGTCACCGGTCTGCTTGCTCGCGAAGGTCAGCAGGTCGAGGTTCATCATCGTGTCGACGATGACCCGGCCGGCGTTGCCCGGGGTGCCGAGTGCGCCCCAAGCCCGGATGAACTTCCCTTTTTCGTTGTAGCGCTGGATGAGTGACGACGCGGCGGTGAGCGCGCCGGTGCGCCATTTCTCGTCGCCGGTGAGCCGCCAGCCGGTCACCCACGACGGGTAGAACAGGAATCCGAGGTCATGATCGCTCGTCTCGTACTGGCGCGGCGCGAGCTTTTCCGCGGACGCCATCGCGAGGGTCCGGAATTGCGGATCGCCGCTGTAGATCGACGCGAGCCACAATGTTCCCGGCCAGAAACCGCCGATCCAGCCGCCCTTGGCGGAATAGGTCCATTTCTCGAACCGGGTGATCTCCGGAAAGGTGCTCACGCCGGGGGCGACGGCTCGCAGCTTGGTGACCGCGTAGTCCGCCGCCCGGCGGAAACTCGTTACCCCGGCGGCTTCTTCCTCCGCCGCACTGGCGACGGAGGGGATCGCCGCCGCCGCGACGGCGGCACCGGCAGCGGTGGTCAACAGGGTTCGCCGCGAAACGCTCACAATGCCCGCCATTCGTCAGTGGGAAATGCGTCACGGGAGTTTCGCACGACGGTTACGCGCTTGTGAAGGCCATTCATGGTTGTGAATAAAGAAGCCTCACTCAGCGGGACGGATGTTCGCATTGTGGTGGAACACGTTTTCCGGGTCGTACACCGCCTTGATCGCGGCCAGCCGCGCGTACTTCGCCGCGCCGTACGCCGTGCGGACCCTGTCCTCGTCGTATTCGTTCAGGAAATTCAGGTAGCCGCCGTGGTTGTTGGAATGCGGCAGGAGTTCTTCCCACAGCGCCCGTGTCCAGGCGCGATCGGCGGCCAGGAGTTCCGGGGTCGTGGCCGTGGCCGCGAAACCGACGACGAAGCCGGGCGTCCGCGGGCCGCCGAACGCGGTCGCGTCGTCGTGCACCGTCGAGTACGTGTCCTGCAACGGCACGATCGGCATGATGGTCATGGGCGACGCCTTGTCCGGCAGGCGCGCGGCGATCAGGTCGATGACCTCTTCGGACAGTGAGTCGACGTAGAGCGATTTCTCGTAGGCGAGGATGCCGCGGGGCGCAGTCGGATCCAGCAGCTTTTGCAGGTTGGCGTAAGGCATCGGGGAGACCAGTTCGAACGCCGTCGGCAGCCCGTCCCGGATCCGCTCGATCAGCCGGGCGTGCCGTTCGGGACCGTCGAAGCCGGTGACGACCAGCGCGAGACCCGGCACGAGGTGGTACTCGGCCGGGACGAACGGCACGGGTGGCGCGTTGAGCCCGACGAGCATGGCGCCGGTGCCCGGCGGCAGCGTCGCGATCACGTCCCTCGCGAAGCGCAGCGCCTTGGGCGCGTCCTCCAGCGTCCAGAAGAACATCCCGACCTCGGCCAGGCCGACGCGGTGCAGCCGGAACTCGAATTCCGTGACCACGCCGAAGTTGCCGCCGCCACCCCTCAGCGCCCAGAACAGATCCGGATGCGTTCCCTCGGAAGCCCGCAGGATCCGGCCGTCGGCCGTCACGACCTCCGCCGAAACCAGGTTGTCGATCGTGAGCCCGTGTTTCGCGGTCAGCCAACCGAAACCGCCGCCGAGGGTGAGGCCGCCGACGCCCGTGTCGCTCACCGTGCCGCCGACCGTCGCGAGCCCGTACCGCTGGGTCGCCTCGTCGACGTCGGCCCAGAGCGCGCCGCCGCCGACCAGCGCGGTCCGGGAGGCCGGGTCGACGGTGACCCGCCGCAGCCCGCCGAGGTCGATCACCAGGCCGTCGTCGGTGACGGCGGAACCGCTGAAGCTGTGCCCGCCGCCCCGGACGGTGATCTCGAGGCCCTTTTCGCGGCCGAAGGCCAGCGCGGTGACGACATCTTGGCGGCTGGCGCATTCGACGACCACGGCCGGGCGCCGGTCGATGTCCCCGTTCCACACGGCACGGGCCGCGTCGTAACCCGGGTCGGCGGCGGTGACCACCGCGCCGGACAGTTTCCGGCGCAACGCGGTCGTTTCAGGCGGATGCATGGGACCCCCTCAGGTCGTGGCTACCGCACAGTCTGGAGGGCGGACGACCCGGCACAAGGTCCATCCGCGCGGGAAAAAGGGCGGCCCAAAGGGCGAAAGCCCGGCGCTATGGGGTGCGCCGGGCCTTCGCGTTCAGGGGTGCCTCAGCACTTGGGTGCCACCGGGAGATCCGATCCGGTCTTCAGGTAGGTGTCGGAGACGTAGTGCCCCGGGCCGATCCGGTCCCAGATGTTGCTGGTGCCGAACTTGCCGGTGACGGTCTCGCCCTCGACGTAGCACTCGATGTTGACCTTCGCGTAGTTCGCCGCGAGGCCCTTGATCGCCGCGGTGGTGCTCGCCGACGCCCGGACGTTCATCGGGTCGCCCGCCGTGCTGATGACGCCGGTCGGACCGGAGCCGGTCCACAGGTAGGAGACGTTGACCCAGCCGTTGTCCGTCATCTTCAGGCCGTCCCAGAAGGTGCCGTCCGCGAGGTCGATACCCGCCGGGTTGGCCACCTTGCGGCCGAACTCGTCCTTGCCGCCGTTGTAGCCGTCCTGGTACGCGGCCTGCGCTTCGGGCTTGCCCTGCGGCAGGTTCTTCCACATCTGGCGGGTGGCCGACGGGTTCCAGTAGTCGTCCTTGGTGTTCCACGGGCCGACGTCCCACACCGGCGCGTACTCGCAGCGGCTGTTGTCGGTGCGGCAGATCCGGACGGTGTAGTTGCCGGTGTTCTTGGGCGCCAGGCCGCGGCCCGACGGCAGGGCGACGAAGTGGTCGCGGGACTTGATCACGTGCCCGTTGGCGGTGGTGCCGCCGACGAGACCTTCACGGGTACCGAAGACCTTGTACGTCAGCGGGGCGGCGGCCGCGCCGATCGCGTTGACCTGCGGGCCGAGCTCGCCCTGGAGGGTGATGTCGCTGACCTTCGCGGTCACGCCGTCGTTCACGGTGCGCAGTCCGACGCGGACCTGGACCGTGGAGACCGAAGCGGACAGCTGGGCGGCGCCTCCTTCGGTGGGAGTCCATTCCGTCCAGTCGTTGGCGTTGAGCTTGCCGCGGACGTCGACCTCGACCTCGGTGCCGTTCGGCGCTTCGGCGGTCACCTGCGCGGTCACGCGGTTCACCGGCTTCCCGAGGTTCCGCTCGGCCAGCAGCAGGTAGCCCTGGCTGCCGATGGAGTCGGGTTTTCTGTGCCACGCGGCGTTTTCCAGGCTGAGCACACCGCCGTCGCTGCGGACGTTGACGTCGTCGCCATCCACAGTGGACAGATCGGCGCGCCAGCTTCCCTCCGCCGCCGCGTTCGCGGGGCCGGCGGTCAGCGCGATGACCGCCCCCATGGCCAGCACGGCCGCCATCACGCGGCGGGCCTTCACGGTCCGGACCATTCCGGTCTCCCTTCGAGCACTCTCGGTTGCTACGAAGGGAGCTTCGCCGGGGCGTGTACACGATCGATACAAAAGCGAGACGGCACCGGAGGGGGTGCCGTCTCGCTGAGTGAGGATCAGGCGGAAGCAGGCTTCCCGTAGGAGGCTTCGGCGGATTCCTGAAGGCGCGAAGCGAGCGCGGATTCCTGCGGCCGCGCGGAGAGCTCTCGCCACAACGCCAGCGCGCGTTCCGAATAGGTCCGTGACCGCTCCGGCTGGCTCAGCGCCTCGTGCAGTTGCCCGAGCAGTTGCGACACCTCCGCCTCGGACCGGCGGTCCCCGTTGCGGCGGTGCACGCTCAGCGAATTGACCAGCAGCAGTTGCGCGTGGGCGAGATCGCCGCTGTGCAGGTACAACTCGCCGAGGTTCTGGTTCGCGTACCCGACGCAGTGGTCGTCGCCGAGTTCGTTGAAGATCGCGATGGCCCGGTCGACCCGCTCCCGCGCGCCGGCGAGATTGCCCTGATGCTGCCGCAGCATCGCGAGCCGCTTCAACGCGTGCGCCTCCCGATGCCGGTCGCCGATGTTCGCCGACTGTTCGAGCGCCTCGGTGAACCAGTGTTCCGCGTCGGTGAACCGGCGCCGCGCCAGCCACACCGCGCCGATCGCGATCCGCGCGACGGCCTCGCCGTGCGGATCACCGGCCGCGGAGAACTGATCGAGCGCCGCGTGGCAGTGCTCCAGAGCGACGGTGTCCTCGCCCTTGATCCGCAGCACGGTGCCGAGCCCGGCCAGCGCGATGGCCGCGCCCCGCGCGTCGCCGATCTTGTCGAACAGCAGTTGCGACTGCTCGAACGCGACCAGCGCTTCGGCGTAGCTGTCCTGGTACAGCTGGATCTGGCCGAGGTTGCGCTGGATGATCGCCTCCCCGCGGATCTCGCCGGACCGGCGGGCGGAGGCCAGCGCCACGGCGTGCGTCTGCAGCCAGTCGTCCTGGTGGCCGCGCTGGTCGAAGTACGGCGCCAGCGCGGCGGTCAGACGCCAGGCCAGCGCGTCGAAGCCGAGGTCGGCGGCCAGTGCGACGGCGGCGACGCAGGTGTGCCGCTCGGCGGCGAACCACGCGGCCGGATCCTCGACCAGCCGTCCGGTTCCCCGCGGGAGCGCGGGCTGGTCGGCAGTGTCGTCCCGGTAGAGGCCGAAGAAGTGGATCGGCATCCGGTCCGCGGCCTCGACCGCGAGCGCGAGATAACCCTCCAGCACCCGTTTCGTGGCCTCGCGCGCCTTCTCCGGGACGTCCTGCGCACGCAGTTCGAGGGCGTAGCACCGCAACAGGTCGTGCAGGCGATAGCGGGGCTCGCCGGTGCCGTCCGAGCCGATGAGTTCGACCAGGTGGGCGTCCACCAGCACATCGAGGACGTCGTCGGCGTGCGCGCGGCCGAGCAGCGCCGCGACCACCCAGGCGGGGAACTGGACCGAGCCGAGCCCGCCGAGGCCGCGGAACGCGGTCGCCGCCGACATCGGCAGGAGGTCGTAGCTGAGCGTGACACTGGCGCGGACGGCCAGATCGCCGACCCGGAGTTCGTCGAGTCTTCGTCTCTCGTCCCGCAGCCTGTCCGCCAGGACACGCAGCGTCCAGCCCGGCCTGTTGGTCAGCTTCGCCCCGGCGACCCGGATCGCCAGCGGCAGGTACCCGCAGTGCCGGAGGATCGCGGCCGCGCAGTCCGGCTCCGCGGCGACCCTCTCGGTGCCGACGATGCCTTCGAGCAGCTTCGCGGCCTCGGCCTCGGGCAGGAGGTCGACATCGAACGGGGTGGCCCCGGCCAGATCCGGCATCCGCACCCGGCTGGTGACCAGCACCGCGCAGGCACCGGCGCCGGGCAGGAGCGGCCGGACCTGCGCCGCGCTGCCCGCGTCGTCCAGGACCACGCACATGCGCATGCTCGCCAGCCTGGACCGCAGCAGCGCCGCGCGTTCGGGGAGATCACGCGGCAGTCCCGCGTCGGGGACCCCCAGCGCGCGGAGCAACTCCGCGAGCACGGTCATCGGGGGCCGGGGCGAGGACGACGTCCCGGCGAGATCGACGTGCAGCTGACCGTCCGGGAAGTCCTCCCGGACCGCGTGCGCCACCCGGATCGCGACCGAGGACTTGCCGACCCCCGGCGCCCCCGAAAGCACCGCGATCGCGGGTTTTCCCTGATCACGACGGTCACGGAAGAGGTCGGCGAGGGCGCCGACCACCCCGTCGCGGCCGGTGAAGTCCGGCAGGTCCAGCGGAAGCTGGCAGACCGGCGTCATCGGCCGGGTGAGGGCGGCGGCCACGGAGTCCGCGGTCACGGGGGGCGTCACGACCAGCGAGGCCCGCAGTTCCCGCAGCCGCGGCCCCGGTTCGGTGCCGAGCTCCTCGGCCAGCACCTTCTCGGCCGTTTCGTAGGCCTCGATGGCTTCGGCCGTGCGGCCGTCGGCCCGCAGCGCCACGATCAGCTGCTGCCAGAGTTCTTCGCGCAGGGGATGCTCGGTGACCAGGCCGCGCAGTTCGGCGACGGCTTCGGCGGTGCGGCCGAGCTCGATCCTCGCCCGCAACCGCTGTTCCTGGACGGCGAGCCGTGATTCCGTCAGCCGGGCCACCGTCGCGCCCCAGCCGTGGTCGTGGGGGAGCCCTTCGAGGACTTCCCCGCGCCACAGCGCTTCGGCTTGATCCAGCAGGCCGAGGGCGGATTCGGCGTCCCCGTGGCCGAGCGCGTCCTGCGCGGCGGCGGCCAATTCGCCGAATCGGACGTGGTCGATCTCCCCCGGGGTGGCTTTGAGGATGTAGCCGGACGCCCGGCTGCCGATGCGTTCCCCCAGTTCCGGATCGCGATCGGCGAGACGTTTGCGGAGCGAATGAACGTAGGTGCGGATGTTCGCCGCCGCCGAACGCGGAGCCGACGAAGGCCACAGGACCTCGATCAGCAGTTCGGTGGAGACGACGACGTTGGGTTGAAGCAGGAGAGCGGCGAGCAGCAGACGCGGTTTGGGGCCGCCGAGCGGCACCACCTGTCCGTCCACCGCCACTTCGAGCGGACCGAGAACGCGAAACCCGAGAATTGTCACCTAAACCGCCAATACGGCAGGAGCCCCATATCTGCCGATAATATTGCCGTCCCGCCATGGTGGCTAGATCCATTCGCATGCAAGTGCAGACAGTGGACGCGGTTTGTACGGGTCGTGTACGAGACCGGTCGACGCTGCAGCCATGAAGCGTTCAAGTGTCCGGCGGCTCGCCGGTTTCTTCCTCGTGCTGGCGACGGCGGGTGCTTTCGGCCTGGCCGGCGCGACTCCCGCGCTGGCCGCGGCCACCGGGACCGTCAAGACGGCGGGTGATCCGCTGAACGTGCGCCGCGCCCCGAGCACCACCTCGACCGCGGTGCGCACGGTGGCCAACGGCGCCACGGTGACCATCGACTGCCAGACGATCGGGACCGAGGTCACCGGTCCCCTCGGCAAGACGACGTTGTGGGACTACGTCCCCGCGCTCGGCGGCTACATCTCCGACGGCTACGTCTACACCGGCTCCGACCAGCGGATCGCGCCCGACTGCGGGGTCGGCACCGGCAGCGCCGAATGCTCCACCGGCGTCTGCGCCGGTGAGGGCCAGTTCCGTTCATCGGATGCTCATTTCCTGGTCTACGACAAGGACGCCGACGGCAAGTCCGCCGTGGTCGCCTACTGGCTGAAGGGTGGCGCCGGCCCGTTCTACGTCTGGGCTTCCGGCGGTAACGGCACCCACGTCGACAAGGCCGTGCCGGTCGCGAAGGGCTCGTGGGTCTATTACAAGGTCTGCGTCGCCAACGCTTCCGCGAATCCGGCCCTCGAAGCGTGTAGCGCCGGCATCACCGATTACGCCGCGTGAAATCCCTCCCCGTTCTTTCCCCACTTCGAAAGGTTGAATTCTCATGGGTCAGGTGAACCGGCGGGCGGTACTCCTCGGTGGAGCCGCGGCGGTTTCGGCGGCTGCGTTGTCGTCGACGGTGCCTTCGTGGGCGAACGCGAGAACGCTGGCGGCGGCGCCCGCCATCCGCGACCCGTTCCAGCTCGGTGTCGCCTCGGGTGACCCCCTGCCGGACAGTGTCGTGCTGTGGACGCGTCTCGCTCCCGCCCCGCTGAACCCCGACGGCTTCGGCGGGATGCCGGACGCTTCGTACACAGTGGACTGGGAGATCGCGAACGACCAGGCGTTCTCCTCGGTCGTGCAGAAGGGCACCGCGACCGCGGCCCGCGCTTCCGGGCACAGCGTGCACATCGAACCGGCCGGGCTCCAGGCGGGACGCGAATACTTCTACCGCTTCAAGACCAGCGGCTACATCTCGCCGGTCGGCCGGACCAGGACGGCCCCCGCCGCCGGTGCGGTCGTGGACCAGCTGAAGTACTGCTTTTCCTCCTGCCAGCACTGGGAGGAGGGCTGGTACCACTCGTACAAGGGCATGCTCGCCGACGATCCGGATCTGGTGCTGTTCCTCGGCGACTACATGTACGAGAAGAAGTCCGGCCGCGTGGCCGCCGAACGGAATCCGCGCAAGCTGGCCTTCACCGACGAGGTGAAGACGCTGGCGCACTACCGCGCGCGGCACGCCCAGCACAAGACCGACGCCGACCTGCAGAACGCACACGCGATGGCGCCGTGGATCGTGGTCTTCGACGACCACGAGGTGATGAACAACTGGAACGGCTCCACCGCTCCGGCGACGGCGGAGCGCAAGACCGCCGGTTTCCAGGCGTTCTACGAGAACATGCCGATCCGCTCCACCGCCAAGCCGAGCGGCGCGGCGATCCGCCTGTACCGGCAGTTCGGCTGGGGCAACCTCGCCCGGTTCCACATGCTCGACACCCGTCAGTACCGCAACGCGCAGGTGCCAGACCCGTCCGGTTCGGCGGGGCCGTCGTGCACCGACATGCGGTCGACGTCGCGCAGCATCCTGGGCACAGCGCAGGAGGCTTGGCTGCTGAAGGCGCTGGAGACGCATCCGGCGAAGTGGGACTTCCTCGGTCAGCAGGTCTTCTTCGCCACCCGTGACGGCGACGGCAACAAGGCGACCTGTGAGAGCCCCGACTCCTGGCAGGGTTACGAGGCCTCCCGCGACCGGATCGCGAAGGGCATCGTGGACCGCAAGGTGCCGAACCCGATCGTGCTGACCGGCGACGTCCACCGGCACTGGGCGGCCGATCTGCGCCGCGACTACTTCAACCACAGCGACCCGGTGTTCGGTTCGGAACTGGTGACGACCTCGGTCACGAGCAACAGCGACACCGCGACCGATCCGTCGTCGACCTGGCTGTCGAACAACCCGCACGTCAAGTACTGCCGGGGAAAGCGTGGCTACGTCCGGGTGACGGCGTCGCAAACGCAGATGCGGGCGGACTTCATGACGGTTTCGGACACCACCGAGTACGACTTCTCGAAGGTGACCCTGGCCGCGGACCGCAGCTACGTCGTCGAAGCGGGTAAGCCGGGGCTGCAGAAGGTCTAACGGTTCGGCACTCTGGTCGTACTTGGGGAAGGGCCTTCACGCATCGCGGTCGGGTGATCGCGCGACACCGGGGATGGTGGCGTGCTGGGTCGGGGTGGTCGTGAGTGGCAATTCGGGTTAGAACACGAAATGCCACTCACGACCACCTGGACCGAGGTCGGCCTGGTCGGTGATCGCGCGACGAGCTAACCGTCCCTACCACTCACGAGTCAGGACAGCAGGTCCACCAGTGCGTCACCGCGAGGCGTCCGGACCACGAGGACGACCTGACCCTCGCGGTGCCGCTGGATCAGACCGGCCGAGACCAACTGCTCACAGTGATAGGTCGCGGTGCTGGCCGCGCAGGACAGGAGATTTGCGATCTCGCCCATACGCGCGGGTTTTCCCAAGTGCCGCAACAGTTTCGCGCGATGTGCGCCGACCACCAGGTCGAGTCCGTCGACGCCGGGGGGTGTTTCGGGCTTGCCGTTCTCGAGCAGGCCGTCCAGTCCCGGCAGCGGGTAGCCGATCCAGATGGTGTCCTCTTCGTCGAAGTTGGACACCACCGACCGGCAGCCGGCGAGCATCGGGACGAGGATCAGCTTGCGGCCACGGGCGGTGTACCGCGCCGGTTCGGCGTCGGGCAGCAGCAGGGAGCCGTTGCTGAACCGGAAATGGGGCCGCAGCAGGCCGAGTACCGCGTCGGTCCCGCCGCGGACGGAGGCGACGCCGATGCGTTCGATCTCGCGGTCGAGCAGGGGACGGGCCTTGGTCCACAGGTTTTCGGTCGCCAGCCGGGTCGCGGTGAAGGCGTCCGCGAGCGAGGCGACCCAGCGTCTCGGATGGTCGGCGGCCTGCCGCCACTGCGCGGGCAACCGGTCGCCGAAGACCTCTTCCAGGCCCTTGTGGACGTCGGCTTCGGTCAGGTCGCGCAGCATTTCCGTCTGCGCGGCGGCCGCGGCGTCCTCGGTGGGACTGATCGGCACGATGAAGTCCGGCTGGACGGAGGTCCCCCGTCGGGCGAGCGCGCTCGCGGCGCGGTAACCCTGCTCGGGGATCGCCGAGCCCACCTGACGGCGCCAGGGGGCGGGCAGGCCGCGGTCGTACCCGCCGACGACCTCAACGAGCATCGAAACCAGCGAGATGTGCGGGGAAACCGTCACACCTACCGAGATCGTGCTGGTGTCACCGAGTTCGAGCCGGGTATAAGAAGCCTGGGGTGGCGTCTCGCGCATCCGGTCGTCCCTCCTGGGAGTGGGCGTCGCAGCACGCGATGTTAGCGCCTCAGGTCAATACCCTGCACCGCCCGGGAAAAGCGAGTTGCTCATTCATGATGAGGAACGCGCCGAGACCGTGGAAATCGTTGGTGTTGCGCTTACGCGCGTAGTAATACGCGGTGTCACCGACGTTAGTGCCCTCGGAGATGTTTTTGATATCCGCCAATCCATCGGCACCGGCCGAGATCTGGGACAGGACCCCGCGGTGGCCCTTAGCGGCGACGGGCCGGTATTCAGGGCCGATATGGCCGCGTTCGACGCCGCGCGAGAGCAGGAAGGTGTACATCGCCGACGCCGAGGTCTCCAGCCAGTTGTCCTGGTCGCCGTCCCGGTCGACGATCTGGAACCAGCGGCCCGAGGCCCGGTCCTGCCACCGGGTGTAACCGGCCGCGAGGAACTTGACGACCTCGACGAGGCGTTTCCGGCGCGGATGGCCGCCGGGCAGGATCTCGAGGAGGTCGATCGCCGTCATCCCGAGCCAGCCGATCGCGCGGGCCCAGTGGAATTTCGAATGCCGCCCGTCGCCCGACGCCCACGGTTCCGAGCCGTCTTCGTCGTAGGCGTGGTAGAGCAGGCCCGTGGCGGGCTCCTTGAGCCTGTCGAAGTAGACGATGACGTTCTTCGCGGCCTCTTCGTAGCAGTAGCCGGGATCGCCGAAGGTCTTGCCGTACAGCGCCAGGAACGGCTGCGCCATGTAGACGCCGTCCGCCCACAACTGCCCGGTCTTGCTCGTGGCGTGGAACATCCCGCCGTCGGACGTCCGGGGATAGGACGGGAACCGCGCGCGCAGCTGTTCCGCCGCGGTCTTGTACTTCGCTTGCCCGGTTTCGGTGTACAGCAAGGGGAACATCTGCCCGGAGCGCATCGCGTCCAGGTTGGTGAAGCCGCCTGCGATCCCGCTTTCGGTGACGAACCGGTCGTACCAGGCGAGGATGTAGTCGAGGTAGCGCCGCTCGCCGGTGCGCCGGTACACGAGGTACTGGCCGTAGAGGTAAAGGCCGCGGGTGTAGCCCCAGCCGCCGAGGGTGGCCGGGGTGAAGCGCTTCATCGTCGAGTCGACGACCGCCCGGGACCAGTCGACCGGAGCCGCGCTCGCCGTGCCGGGCAGGGCCAGCGCGCCGAGGGCGCCCGCGGTCCCGGCGAGCATCGTGCGCCGCGTCAGCCGGGCCGTGCGAAGAGGATCCGGGGACATGCGAGGCCCTTCCTGCGCGGGGACACCGGCTGAACTTTCCTTGCAGGACAACGTCTACCCGCCTTTTCGGTGGCGAGTCAACGGCCGTTCCCGCTGCCCGGGACGGTCCCGGTGGGCGGCACTCTCCGCGAGGCCGCCCGCTCGCCTACGATCGGTACGTGAACGAGCTGACCTTCCGCGGCCGCCGCGTCGCCCGGGACCGGGCCCTGGTCATGGCGATCGTCAACCGCACCCCTGATTCCTTCTACGACAAGGGCGCGACCTTCGCCGACCCGGACGCGCTCGCCGCCGTCGCGCGGGCGGTGGAGGAGGGGGCGGACATCGTCGACATCGGCGGGGTGAAGGCCGGTCCCGGTGCCGAGGTCGACGTCGAGGAAGAGATCCGGCGGGTGGTCCCGTTCGTCGAGCGGATCCGCGAACTGCACCCCGACCTGGTGATCAGCGTCGACACCTGGCGCCACGAGGTGGGCAGGCGCGCGGCCGAGGCGGGCGCGGACCTGATCAACGACACCTGGGCGGGAGCCGATCCGAAGCTGGCCGAGGTCGCGGCGGAGTTCGGCACCGGGTACGTCTGCTCGCACACCGGGAACGCCGTCCCGCGCACCCGTCCGTTCCGGGTGCGCTATCCGGACATCGTCGCCCAGGTCGTCGCGGAGACGACGGCCCTCGCCGAAGCGGTCGTCGCGCTCGGTGTCCCGCGCGAGGGGGTGCTGATCGACCCGACCCACGACTTCGGAAAGAACACCTGGCACAGCCTGGCGCTGCTGCGGCACGCGCGGGAACTGGCCGACACCGGCTGGCCGGTGCTGATGGCACTGTCCAATAAGGACTTCGTCGGGGAGACGCTCGGCGTGGAACTCGCGGAGCGGGTCGACGGCACCCTCGCCGCGACGGCCTGGGCGGTGGCCGAGGGCGCGAAGGTGTTCCGGGTGCACGAGGTCAAGCGCACCCGGCAGGTGGTGGAGATGGTCGCGTCGATCCAGGGATCGCGCCCGCCCGCGCGCGCGATCCGCGGCCTCGCTTAGCCGTCCACTTAGCCGTCCATCGGGATCACGGCCGAAACCGTGCTGCCGGTACCGGGCTCGCCGAGGACGGTGAGCTCACCGCCGAGCGCGCGGACACGGTCGCGCAGGCCGTGCAGCCCGGAGCCGCCGTCGATGTCGGCCTCGCCGGTGCCGTCGTCGTGGACGTCCACCCGCAGGCCGTCCTCCTCGACGCCGATGCGCACGCGGACCTCCCGCGCCTGCGCGTGTTTCAGCGCGTTGGTGACAGCTTCCGAGACGACGAAGTAGGCCGTCGCCTCCACGGGGCCGCTGAGCCGGGGCACGTCCGCCTCCGCGAGGTCGACCGCGAGCGGGATCCGGTCCAGCAGCGACCGGACCGCGGGGATCAGCCCGGCCTCGGTGAGGATCGGGGGCCGGAGCCCGCGCGCGAGTTCGCGCAGTTCGGTGACGGTGGCCTGCAACTCGTCGATGGTGCCTTTCAGCAGGGCCGCGACGGCCGGGGTCAGGTCGTCGCCGAGCCGGCGTTCGGCCATGCGCAGCAGCAGGACGATGCTCACCAGGCGTTGCTGCGCCCCGTCGTGCAGATCCCGTTCGACGCGCCTCCGCTCGTCGTCGGCGGCGGCCACGATGCGGGCGCGGGACGCCTGGACCTCGACGAGGCGTTCCTCCAGTTCCGCGGCGAGGCGCTGGTTGTCCAGCACCAGCCCGGCGGCGGCGTTGAGCGCGTCGATCGACCGGCTGTCCTTCCACACCTCGTCGTCCTGCACGAGCGCGGCCAGCCCCGAGCCGTCGCGTTCCAGCAGGAGCCGGATCATCTCCGCGTTGCCGACCCGGGCCCGCAGCACGCCGATCAGGAACGCCAGCGGCCACAGGCAGAACGAGATCCGGTACACGTCCAGCAGCGGTTCGGAGACCGGATGCCCGGAGCCGAGCGCGCTGCCGACCGTGGTGCTCACCGCGCCGATCACGGCGATCGCGACGACCGGGGAGAGCAGCCGCCGCTGCGGAAGCCGTCCGGCGAGCCAGCGGTAGAGCAGCACCACGACGACGCCGCCGCCGATCAGCGCGCCGACCAGTTCGAGCAGCCGTTTGACCAGCTGTTCGGCCTCCGGGGAGGCCGCGATCGCGGCGAGGTTCTTCGGATCGTCGTTGACCAGCAGGCCGAGCACCGCCGAGCCGAAGACCACGGCGTACGCGGAGAGGGCGAGGACACGCTCCCAGCGGGACCGGAGTTTCCCGTGCGGGAAGGCGAGCACGAGATGCGCGATCACCGGGCTGGACGCGGCGGTCAGCGCCAGGCCGACGGTGTGCGCGAGGGGGTCCCCGGCGAACTGCAGGTCCTCGGCGAACAGCGCGAGCCCGGCCAGCGCGATCAGCAGGCCGATGGGGTTCGAGGCGCGGCGCACGTGCGCGACGGCGCCGGCGAGCAGGAAGAGGAACCCGGTCGTCGTCGACAGGGTGGTGTCGAGCACGGTGTGCGTGCCGTCGGCGATCTTGAGCGTCGTCGCCAGTACGCCCAGCCCGATGCCGGCCGTCAGGACGCCCGCCATCGCGACGGTCCGAGGGTGCTTCACCACTAAGCGTGATTCGCCCGTTCGGCCCGGACCGTTACACCGGGAGGACGCCCGATCGGGGGAGGCGCCATCGGGACGCCCGTCCTGACATGTGGAACAACAGTTCCGCCTGGTGTCAAGGTTTCTCAGGATGTTTCCCGTCATCCGGATGGCGATGCAGGCACGTGGGTGAACATGCGACTCTCGCGGCCACCACCCAGGCTGAGTCTTATCCCCCGAAAGGCGTCCCCCGTGAGCACCCACCACAGAACCCGCTTGCTGGCCGCGGCCTTCGCCGCCTTGACCCTGGCCGGTGGGATCGCGGGGTGTTCACGCGCGGAGAACGCCGCGGCGCCACCGGAGCAGAAGAGCCAGG
Organism: Amycolatopsis sp. lyj-84; assembly: GCF_046549075.1. NCBI lineage: Bacteria > Bacillati > Actinomycetota > Actinomycetes > Pseudonocardiales > Pseudonocardiaceae > Amycolatopsis > Amycolatopsis sp. lyj-84. The sequence goes on along the minus strand of NZ_JAJPWO010000010.1, from coordinate 133,432 downwards.
GCGCCGCGGGCGAGGTGCGCGTCGGGTACTTCCCGAACGTGACGCACGCGCCCGCGCTGATCGGGGTCAAGAACGGCTTCTTCGCCAAGGAGCTCGGCTCGACGAAGCTCACCACCCAGACGTTCAACGCGGGACCCGAAGAGGTCAACGCGCTGCTCGGCAACTCGCTCGACATCGCCTTCATCGGCTCCGGACCGGCGATCAACGCCTTCACCAAGTCCAAGGGCGCCATCCAGCTCGTCTCCGGTGCGGTCACCGGCGGCGCGCAGCTGGTGGTGAAGCCCGAGATCACCACGCCCGAGCAGCTCACCGGCAAGAACATCGCGACGCCGTCGCTGGCCAACACCCAGGACGTCGCGCTCAAGAAGTTCATCGCCGAGAAGAAGCTGCCCGACGTCAAGATCACCAACCTCGACAACCCCAAGACCTTCGACGCCTTCAAGAAGGGCGAGCTCGACGGCGGCTGGCTGCCGGAGCCGTGGTCCTCGCGGCTGGTGCTGGACGCGGGCGCGAAGGTCCTGCTGGACGAGAAGACCCTGTGGCCGGAAGGCAAGTTCCCGACCACGGTCGTGATCGTCCGCAGCGAATTCCTGCAGCAGCACCCGGAGACCGTCACCGCCATCCTCAAGGGTGAACTCGCCGCCATCGACTGGGCGAAGACCAACCCCGCCGAGGCGAAGAAGGTGGTCAACGGAGAACTCAAGGCACTCGCGGGCAGCACACTGAACGAAGCCGTTCTCGACCGCGCGTTCTCCGGTATCGAACTCGGCATCGACCCCGTGGCGTCGACCTTCACCCAGCTCGCGAAGGACTCGGTGACCGCGGGCGTGGTGAAGTCCGCGGTGGACCTCAAGGGGTTCGCCGATTTCGGCCCGCTCAACGCCGTGCTCAAGGAGCAGGGCAAGCCCGGCGTGGACGCGCCCGGGCTGACGAAGTGACCGGAGGGGATCAGCGATGACGACCACCTTGGAGCCTGGCCTGTCCACCGGTGTCGCCGTGCGCCTGGACGGTGTCCGGAAGGCGTTCGGCCCGACCGGCCGCGCCGTCGTGGCCCTCGACGGAATGGACCTGACGGTCGCCCCCGGCGAGTTCGTCTGCCTGCTCGGCGCGTCCGGCTGCGGCAAGAGCACGCTGCTGAACCTGGTCGCCGGTCTCGACCAGCCGACGTCCGGCTCGATCACGCTCGAAACCTCCCGGCCCGCGGTGATGTTCCAGGAAGCCGCGCTGATGCCGTGGCTGACCGCGGCCCGCAATGTGGAACTTCCGCTGCGCCTGGCCGGTTTCGGCCGGAGCGAGCGCCGCGAGAAGGCGGCCGAACTGCTCGAACTCGTCCGCCTCGGCGGCGCGGGCGACAAGCGGCCGCACGAACTGTCCGGCGGGATGCGGCAGCGCGTCGCGCTCGCCAGGGCGCTGGCCGCGACCCTGCGCGTCGGCGGTGACCCGGAGCAGTCGCTGCTGCTGATGGACGAGCCGTTCGCCGCGCTCGACGCCATCACCCGCGACGTCCTGCAGGGCGAACTGCTGCGCGTCTACCGCAGCACCGGCACTTCGGTGCTGTTCGTGACCCACGACGTCCGCGAGGCAGTCCGGCTCGGCCAGCGGGTCGTGCTGCTCTCGTCGCGGCCGGGCCGGGTCGTGCGGGAATGGCGCGACGTCCAGGCCTCCGACGCCGAGGAGTTGACGCTGGAGATCACCGGTCACCTCCGGGAGGTGATCAGTACCCATGCCGCGGCTTGACCGCCCCGACGCTGAAGTGTCCGCGGCGGAGGAGGCCGACGAAGCCGTCGGCGCGGGGCTCGACTCGCTCGACACGCCCACCGGCGAACGCCGGGAGAGCCGGGGGAAGCGGTTCCTGCGCGGGTTCGTGCCGCCGCTGCTCTTCCTGGTCCTGCTGGTCGTGGTGTGGCAGATTCTTTGGGCCGCCGCGTTCTGGCCCGAGACGATGCTGCCCTCGCCGCTCGCGGTGTGGGACGAACTCGTCGACATCACGAGCACCGGCGAGATCTTCGAGTTCGTCTGGACGTCGGTGCACCGCGCCGCGCTGGGCTTCCTCATCGGCGTGGTCATCGGGACCCCGCTCGGCCTGCTGGTGGCGAAGGTCCGGCTGGTCCGCGCCGCTGTCGGGCCGTTCCTGACCGGGCTGCAAAGCCTTCCGTCGGTGGCCTGGGTGCCGGCGGCGATCCTGTGGTTCGGGCTGAACGACGCTTCGATCTACTTCGTCGTCCTGCTGGGTTCGGTCCCTTCGATCGCGAACGGCCTCGTCTCGGGCATCGACCAGATCCCGCCGATGCTGCCGCGGGTCGGGCAGGTGATGGGGGCGAGCAGGCTGTCCGCTGCCCGGCACATCCTGCTGCCCGCCGCGCTGCCCGGTTTCCTGGCCGGGCTCAAGCAGGGCTGGGCGTTCTCGTGGCGTTCGCTGATGGCCGCCGAGCTGATCGCGTTGTCCCCGGCGCTGGGCAAGGGGCTCGGCGCGTATCTCAACGAGGGCTCGTCGTTCAACAGCATGGAAGGCGTGATCTCGGCGATCTTCCTGATCCTGCTGGTCGGCGTCGGAATCGAGTTGCTGGTGTTCCGCCCGCTGGAACGTTCGGTCCTGCGTGCCCGTGGTCTCACGGCGTCCCTTTAGGACTTTGGCCAGGCTAGCCTTACCCGCATGTCCGATTTCGGTGTGCGGGTCAAGGCGATCCTGACCGCGCTGATGATGTTCTTGCTGGTGGCCGGATGCGGGTCCTCGCCGTCCGTCGACGAGACCCTGGTCCCGCCGGAGGCGCGAGGCACCTTCCCGGTGGCCGTCGAGCACAAATACGGTTCGACCACAGTGGAGAAGCAGCCGTCGCGGATCGTCACGCTCGGCCTGTCCGATCACGACGCGGTGCTGGCGCTGGGGATCCGGCCGGTCGGCGCCGTCGACTGGTTCAAGGAACGGCCGTACGGGAAGTGGCCGTGGACCCAGGCGCTCTGGGGTGACAAGCAGCCGGAGATCGTCGGCGAGCGCGACGACTACAACCTCGAGAAGATCGCCGCGCTCAAGCCGGAGCTGATCCTCGCCCAGTACAGCGGCATGAAGAAGGAGCAGTACGACAAGCTCTCGCAGATCGCCCCCGTCGTCGCGCAGCCGCCGAAGTACGAGGACTACGCGGCGCCGTGGCAGGAGATGACGCGGATGGTGGGGCGCGCGCTGGGGCTCGCGCAGAAGGCCGAGGACCTGATCAAGGGAATCGACGCGCGGTTCGCCAAGGCGCGGGCGGAACACCCCGAGTTCGCGAAGCTGTCGATGGTCGTCGCCGACACGTTCGAGGCGGGCAAGTTCTCGGCGTTCACCACGACCGACCCGAAGATGATCTTCATGACCGAGCTGGGCTTCCGGCCCTTCGAGCCGGTCAAGGCGGAGAGCGACCCGGCGAAGAACGTCGTCGAGGTCACCTCGGAACGGTTCGACCTGTTCGACGCGGATCGCCTGGTGTGGCTGAACTCCGACACCGGCGCGGAGGCCAGGGTCCGGGCGGATCCGGTGTACGGGAAGCTGAAGGTCTCGGCCGGAAAGCGGGATCTGTTCATCACCTACGACAATCCGCCGGTGGGGGCCGCGATCTCGTTCAACACGGTGCTGAGCATTCCTTACGCGATCGAGCAGCTGGTGCCGAAGCTCGCGGCGGTTCCGGCGACCTGAGGTCAGGGCACTCTCTCGCTCATGGCCCACCCGACCGACCCGTGACCCACACGTCGAGCGCGGCCGAGCATGTCGCGAAAGCCACTTTCGCGACATCTGACGTCCCGAAAGTGGCTTTCGCGACACAGCCGCCCGCCAGTCGCGAAAAGACCCAGACGCACCCAGAATTCCGTAGGTAGCTAAGAAACCTTTGGCTCGCCGGTCAGAGCGTCGGTCCGGTCGGGTGATCGCACGAGGTGCTGTTGCGAAAGCCAGGTCCAGTCCGTTTCGGGGTCCTGTGAGTTCACCTTCCGTGCCTGGCTCACCTACGGCACCGTAAGTTACGGTGTCGTAGGTGGGCGTTTTCCGTACCCCGGAAGGACAAAACGCATGACGACGGTTCCCGAAAGCACCCGGCTGATGCTCGAACTCGAGGGGACGGTCGAGGAGAACCTCAACCGGCATCTCGGGGTCGCCAAGGAATGGATGCCGCACGAGTACGTGCCGTGGAGCGAGGGCAAGAACTTCGCCGAACTGGGCGGCGAGCCCTGGGATCCCGAGCAGTCGCGGGTGTCGCCGATCGCGCGGACCTCGCTGGAGGTCAACCTCCTCACCGAGGACAACCTGCCGAGCTACCACCGCGAGATCGAGCGGGCCTTCGGCCGCGACGGCGCGTGGGGCACGTGGGTGCACCGCTGGACCGCGGAAGAAGGCCGTCACGGCATCTGCATCCGTGACTACCTGCTGGTGACGCGCGCGGTGGACCCGGTCGAGCTGGAGCGGGCCCGGATGCAGACCATGCAGGCCGGGTACGACAGCGGCGACAAGGCACTGCTGAACGTCTTCGCGTACGTGTCGTTCCAGGAACTCGCGACGCGGCTTTCGCACCGCAACACCGGGAAGTACACGCAGGATCCGTTGTGCGAGAAGCTGCTCGCGCGGGTGGCGATGGACGAGAACCTGCACATGATCTTCTACCGGAACCTGGTGCAGGCGTCGCTGCAGCTTTCACCCGACGCGATGATGCGGGCGATCACCGACGAGGTGGTCCAGTTCCAGATGCCGGGCGCGGTGATCCCGAGCTTCGTGCGGAAGGCCGCGCTGATCGCGAAGGCGGGCATCTACGACCTGCGGATCCATCACGACGAAGTGATCTGGCCGCTGCTGCGGCAGTGGAAGGTCTTCGAGCTGGAAGGGCTCGGCGAGGTGGGGGAGAAGGCGCGGGACGAACTCGACCAGTTCCTCAAGGGCCTCGACACCCAGGCGTCGCGTTTCGAGGAGCGCCGGGCGGCCGCCGCGGCCCGCGCCGCCGCAAAAGCGTGACTCGCGTGCCTGAACCCCGCACTAGCGTGATTGAGGCCGTAACTCACGAGTTACGGCCTCAATCACGCGAATCACGTCGTTGATCACGCGTTAGCGCGAGCGGCGGCCACCCGCGCGGGTGCCCGCGGAGAACGCGGCGGCACCGCCACGGCGGGCCGGAGCGCCGCCGGACTGAGTGCGCGACTGGGACTTCGAGGCACCGGCGGAGGCGCCACCCCGGCGCGGCTGGGAGTCGGTGGCACCGCGACGGGCCTGACCGCCGCCCTTGGGCGCGCCTTCGCGACGCCCGGTGGTCTCGGCCGCACGACGGCCCTGACCCGCGGAAGCGCCGCCACGGCGGTCGCCTTCGGTCCTCGGCTGACGCGAACGGCCTTCCGAGGAGCCGCCACGGCCCCGTCCGCCGCCGGAAGCACCCCGGCCACCGGCCGAGGGGCCACGACCGCGACCGGTCCTGGTGCCCCGGTTGGCGGGGCGCTCTTCCTCTTCGCCCTTGCCACGGATGGCCTCGCCACCGGCGGTGACCTTCTTCGGGCGCGTGTCCACGATCGGCCGCCGCGGCGACGCGGTGAACGAACGCTCGCCGGGCGCCAGCTCCGACAGCAGCGGGTGGCCGGGGCCGAGCTGCGTCGTGGTCGGCTTGATGCCCGCCTTGCGGGTGAGGTCGCGGACGTCGCCGACCTGCGCGTCGGTCATCAGCGTGACGACGGTGCCGGACGCCCCGGCGCGGGCCGTGCGGCCCGAGCGGTGCAGGTACGCCTTGTGCTCGACCGGCGGGTCGGCGTGGATGACCAGCGTGACGTCGTCGACGTGGATACCGCGGGCGGCGATGTCGGTCGCGACCAGCGTCTTCGCCGCACCGGAGGCGAAGGCCTCCAGGTTGCGCGTGCGCGCGGTCTGGCCGAGGTTGCCGTGCAGTTCGACCGCCGGCACGCCGGAGGCCATGAGCTTGCGCGTCAGCTGCTTGGCGCGGTGCTTCGTCCGGGTGAACACCAGCGTGCGGCCCGGCGCGGCGGTGAGGTCGATCAGCACCGGCAGCCGGTGGGTCTCTTCCAGGTGCAGCACGTGGTGCTTCATGGTCGAGACCGGCGACTGGGCCGAGTCGACGCTGTGCGTGACCGGGTCGTGCATGAAGCGCTTGACCAGCACGTCGACGCCCGCGTCGAGGGTCGCGGAGAACAGCAGCCGCTGCCCGCGATCCGGCGTCTCGGACATGATGCGCCGGACGTCGGGCAGGAAGCCGAGGTCGGCCATGTGGTCGGCCTCGTCCAGCACGGTGATCTCGATGTGGTCGAGCTTCGCCTCACCCGAGCGCATGTGGTCGGCGAGCCTGCCGGGGCAGGCGACGACGATGTCGACGCCGTCACGCAGCCGGGTGATCTGCGGGTTGGGGCTCACGCCGCCGAAAATGGTGGTGACCTTGAGACCGAGCGGCTTCGCCAGCGGCAGGAACGACGCCTCGATCTGGGTGGCCAGTTCGCGGGTCGGCGCCAGCACCAGCGCGCGCGGGCGGCCGGGGCGGCGGCGCGTCGGGCCGGCGGCGAGCCGGGCGAGGACGGGCAGCACGAAGCCGTAGGTCTTGCCGGAGCCGGTGCGGCCGCGGCCCAGGACGTCCCGGCCGGCCAGCGAATGCGGCAGCGTGGCGGCCTGGATCGGGAACGGGCTGGTGACGCCCTGCTCGGCGAGCGAGTCCACGAGGGTCTTGGGCAGGCCGAGTTCGGTGAAAGTAGGTGTGCTCATAAGCGTATGGGCGCGTGTGCGCCCTGGTGTCTCCGTAAGAATAGGAACGGTTGTCCTGCCCGGCGCAGACCTCGGGGGTCGCGGCGCGTGGTCATTCGACAACGAAACGCGGCCCGAGGCAGAACTGAGCGGACCGCAACGCCAGTGTACTTGGTCGTGATCTCCCGGGCTACGTGATATCGCCCGCACCGCGTTCGCGCGGCCCGACGAAGCGGGCGGCCGATGTTCGTCCGTTTCCACGAGCCCGGCTCCCTCACCCGGTGAAACGCTGGTCGGACCAGCCCCGGCGTGAAAGGTGACGCGAGTGTCGAAGAGCGTTCAAGAACTTCAAGGCCTGCTCGACGAGTGGGCGCGCGAGGCGAGCGTCCCCGGTGCCGTGGCGGGTGTGACGTACCGGGGTGAGGAGTCGGTGTTCGCCACCGGGGTGTGCAGTGTGGACACCGGGCAGCCGGTCACCACCGGCACGCTGTTCATGATCGGCTCCACCAGCAAGACCTTCGCCGCGGCCGCCGTGCTCGCCCTGGTCGAAGACGGTGTGCTGGACCTGGACAAGCCCGTCGTCGAGTACCTTCCCGGGCTCGGGCTCGCCGATCCGGTCGCGCGGAAGACGGTGACCCTGCGGCATCTGCTCACGCACTCGGCCGGGTTCCTCGGTGACGTGGACTTCACCACCGGCTGGGGTGACAACGCGCTGGCGCTGGCCGTCGACCAGTTCGGCGACCTGCCGCAGGTGTTCCCGCCCGGCGAGGCGTTCTCCTACTGCAACGCCGGATTCCAGCTGGCCGGACGGGTCGCGGAGGCGGAGTCCGGCGTCACCTTCGAGGAACTGGTCCGCACCCGGCTGCTCGAACCACTCGGCATGACCGAGTCGTACTACTTTCCGTGGGAGGTGCTCACCCGCGGTCACGCCGTCGGCCACGCGCTGGGCGAGGACGGACCCGCCGTCGAGCACACCGTGGGCCTGACCCGCGCGGACAGCGCCAGCGGCGGACTCTGGTCCACCGCCGCCGACCAGCTGAAATGGGCGCGGTTCTTCCTGGCGGGCGAGTCGGCGGGCAAGGCTCCGCTCTCCGCCGGAACCCGTGACCTCCTGCGCGCGCCGCAGCGCGCGGCGGCGCTGCCGTTCGAGGAGGTCGGGCTCAGCTGGCTGCGCACGCGCCACGGCGACGCGCGGCTGGTCCGGCACGGCGGCAACGTCGGCAACCTGCAGGTTTCGGAGTTCGTCACCCTGCCGGAGGAGGACTTCGCGGTGACCGTGCTGACCAACAGCGCGGGCGGCGGAGTGCTCGGCCCCCGGGTCGTCGACTGGTGCCTGGAGAACCTCGTGGGACTGCCCCCGATCGCGAGCGCCCCGCCGTCGCCCCAGCCGGATTTCGCCGAATACCTCGGCCGCTTCGAGACCGGTGACCTGGGATTCGAGATCACCGACCGGGACGGCGTCCTGTGGGGGCAGATGGTCGTGACCATGGAGGACATCCCGTCGCCGCCGGCCTTCGAGGTCGTCTTCGTCGGTGAAGACGTGCTGGCCAAGGCCGCCGACACCCGTCGGCCCGCCGCGCGGTTCCTGCGGGACGAGCATGGACGGGTGACTTCGATCGAGTTCGGTGGCCGGACGGCGAGGCGGCGCGCTACGGTTACCGGGTAGTAACTTCGGCGACCATGGAGTGACGATGAGCGAAAAGGCGACCGCGTTGTTGCTGAACCCGGGTGGGTACGACCCACGGCAGTTCGACCCGGAGACGCGTCGCCTGCTGCGTTCCACCATCGAGTGGTTCGAACAGCGTGGCAAGCGCAAGCTCACCGAGGACTATCACGAGCGGACCTTCTACGCGGACTTCATCGAGTTCGCGGGCAAGGAAGGCCTCTTCTCGACGTTCCTCACTCCCGGCGCCAACGCCGACGGCGACCCCGACAAGCGCTGGGACACCGCGCGGGTCGCGGCGCTGTCGGAAATCCTCGGCTTTTATGGGCTGAACTACTGGTATCCGTGGCAGGTCACCATCCTCGGCCTGGGCCCGGTGTGGCAGAGCGCGAACGAGGCCGCCCGCAAACGCGCGGCGGACTCGCTCGCGGCCGGTGGCGTCGCCGCGTTCGGACTGTCCGAAAAGGAGCACGGCGCCGACATCTACTCGTCGGACCTCGTGCTCACCCCGGACGGCAGTGGCGGCTACCGCGCGAACGGGTCGAAGTACTACATCGGCAACGGGAACTGCGCGCGGACCGTGTCGGTGTTCGGCCGCGTCGACGGTGTCGAGGGCCCGGATCAGTACGTGTTCTTCTACGCGGATTCGGAGCACCCGAACTACCGCGTGGTGAAGAACGTCGTGCCGTCGCAGATGTACGTCGCCGAGTTCGAGCTCAACGACTACCCGGTGTCCGAAGAGGACATCCTGCACGTCGGCGCCGAGGCGTTCTCCGCGGCGCTGAACACGGTCAACATCGGCAAGTTCAACCTGTGCTTCGGCGGCATCGGCATGTCGACGCACTCGCTGTACGAGGCGATCACGCACGCGCACAACCGGGAGCTCTACGGCAAGAAGGTCACCGATTTCCCGCACGTGCGCCGGGAATTCGTCGAGGCGTACGCGCGGCTCGTCGCGATGAAGCTGTTCTCCGACCGTGCCGTGGATTACTTCCGCAGCGCGAACGCGGACGACCGCCGGTACCTGCTGTTCAACCCGATCACCAAGATGAAGGTGACCACCGAGGCGCAGAAGGTCATCGGCCTGGTCGCGGATGTGGTGGCGGCCAAGGGTTTCGAGACCGACACCTACCTCGCGATGGCCAAGAACGACATCGACGGCCTGCCGAAGCTGGAAGGCACGGTGGCGGTGAACCTCGCGCTGATCGCGAAGTTCGTCCCCGCGTACCTGTTCGCGCCGCAGGCCTACGAGCCGGTGCCGACGCGCTCCGACGCGGCCGACGACGAATTCCTGTTCCGCCAGGGCCCCGCCCGCGGGCTGTCCAAGGTGCGGTTCCACGATTGGCGCGAGGCCTACGCCAAGGCGTCCGCGATCCCGAACGTCGCGCGGTTCACCGAGCAGGCCGAGTCGCTGGTGAAGCTGTTCACCGACGCCACGCCGGACGAGGCGCAGCAGCAGGACATCGACTTCGGTCTCGCGCTGACCGAGCTGTTCACGCTGGTCGTCTACGGGCAGCTGGTACTGGAGCAGGCGGAGATCACCGGGATCGAGACCGAGGTCGTCGACCAGATCTTCGGTGTCCTGGTGCAGGACTTCAGCGTCGCCGCGATCGACCTGCACGGGAAGTCGTCCTCGACCGAGGCGCAGCAGGCGCTCGCGCTGGCCTCGATCCGTAAGCCGGTCGTGGACGCGGCCCGCTTCGACCACGTGTGGTCGCTGGTGCGGGACCTCTCCGGGGCGTACGCGATGAACCCGTAGTCCGCCGACTGCAATGAAGGGGACTTTCCTAGCGAATTTTGCTAGGAAAGTCCCCTTCATTGCACGCCTGAGGCTTACTTGCCGTAGCCGGCCTTGCGGAGCGCGTCCGCCAGCGAGCCGCCCCCGCCGCCGGAGTTCCCGCCCCGGTTGCCGCCGCCACCGCGGTTGCCGCCGCCCTGACGCTGCCCGCCCTGGCGCTGGCCGCCACCGCCGCCCTGACCGCGGTCACGGCCGCCGCCACCGCCGCCGCCCTGCTCGCGAGCGGGCTTGCCGGGCTCGTCGTCCAGGCGCAGCGTCAGCGAGATCCGCTTGCGCGGCACGTCGACCTCCAGCACCTTCACCTTGACGATGTCGCCGGGCTTCACGACCTCACGCGGGTCCTTGACGAAGTTCTTCGACAGCGCCGAGACGTGCGCGAGCCCGTCCTGGTGCACGCCGACGTCGATGAACGCGCCGAACGCGGCCACGTTCGTCACGACGCCTTCCAGGCGCATGCCCGGCTTGAGGTCGCCGATCTTCTCGACGCCGTCGGCGAAGGTCGCGGTCTTGAACGCCGGACGCGGGTCGCGGCCCGGCTTGTCGAGTTCGGCGAGGATGTCGGTCACCGTCGGGAGGCCGAAGGTGTCGTCGACGAATTCCGACGGCTTCAACGCCTGCAGCGTCCGCGAGTTGCCGATCAGCGCACGGAGGTCGGTGCCGGTCGAGGACAGGATCCGCCGCACCACCGGATAGGCCTCCGGGTGCACCGAGGACGAGTCGAGCGGGTCGTCGCCGTCGGGGATGCGAAGGAAGCCCGCGCACTGCTCGAAGGCCTTGGGGCCGAGCCGTGCGACCTCCTTGAGCCCGGTCCGCGTCTTGAACGGGCCGTTCTCGTCACGGTGCGCCACGATGTTCTCCGCGAGGCTCGTCGTGATGCCCGAGACGCGGGTCAGCAGCGGCGCCGACGCGGTGTTGACGTCCACGCCGACCGCGTTCACGCAGTCTTCGACCACCGCGTCGAGGGACCGCGACAGCGAGATCTCGGACAGGTCGTGCTGGTACTGCCCGACGCCGATCGACTTCGGGTCGATCTTCACCAGCTCCGCCAGCGGGTCCTGCAGCCGCCGCGCGATCGAGACCGCGCCGCGCAGCGAGACGTCCATGCCCGGGAGTTCCTGCGACGCGAACGCCGACGCCGAGTAGACCGACGCGCCGGCCTCGGAGACGACGGCCTTGGTCAGCTTCAGTTCCGGGTGCTTCTTGATCAGCTCACCGGCGAGCTTGTCGGTCTCGCGCGACGCGGTGCCGTTGCCGATCGAGATCAGGTCGACCTTGTGCCGCGCGCACAGGGCGGCGAGTTCGGCGATCGACTGGTCCCATTTGTTGGCGGGCTGGTGCGGGTAGATCACGTGGGTGCCGACGACCTTGCCGGTGTCGTCGACGACGGCGACCTTGACGCCGGTGCGGAAGCCCGGGTCGAGACCCATCGTGGCGCGGGTGCCCGCCGGGGCGGCGAGCAGCAGGTCGCGCAGGTTCGCGGCGAACACGCGGACGGCGTCGTCCTCGGCCGACTGGCGCAGCCGCATCCGCAGGTCGATGCCCAGGTGCAGCAGGATCTTCGTGCGCCACGCCCAGCGGACGGTGTCGCCGAGCCACTTGTCGCCGGGACGGCCTTCGTTGGAGATGCCGAACTTGTGCGCGATGCGGGTCTCGTAGTCGGTCGGCCCGGTCTTCGGCTCTTCGGACGGCTCCTCCGACTCCATCGAGAGGTCGAGGATGTCTTCCTTCTCGCCGCGGAACATCGCGAGGATCCGGTGGGACGGGAGCTTGGTGTAGGGCTCGGAGAACTCGAAGTAGTCGGAGAACTTCGCGCCCTCTTCGGCCTTGCCGTCGCGGACCTTGGCGGCCAGGCGGCCCTGCGACCACATCTTTTCGCGCAGCTCGCCGATCAGGTCGGCGTCCTCGGCGAAGCGTTCGACGAGGATCGCGCGGGCGCCGTCCAACGCGGCCTGCGCGTCCGCGACGCCCTTGTCGGCGTCGACGAACACCGCGGCGGCGGCCTGCGGGTCGGTGTTCGGGTCGCTCAGCAGCCCGTCGGCGAGCGGCTCCAGACCGGCCTCGCGGGCGATCATCGCCTTCGTCCGCCGCTTGGGCTTGTACGGCAGGTAGATGTCTTCGAGGCGGGACTTGGTGTCCGCCGCCGTGATCGACGCTTCGAGTGCCTCGTCCAGCTTGCCCTGGCTCCGGATCGAATCCAGGACGGCGACCCGGCGCTCGTTGAGTTCCCGCAGGTAGCGGAGGCGTTCTTCGAGGGTGCGCAGCTGGGCGTCGTCCAGCATCCCGGTGACCTCTTTGCGGTACCGGGCGATGAACGGCACGGTGGATCCGCCGTCCAGCAGGTCGACGGCCGCCTTGACCTGCCCCTCGCGCACACCGAGTTCTTCGGCGATCTTCTGCTCGACTGTCTGCAGGCCCTGCACGCTCACTCCCACGCTCCTGAAATCCGCCCTCGGGTGCTCTCGGACCCTGCATTCTGCCGCTTCCGCCGAGCCGACTTTCGTATGGCCTCCTCTAACCGAACCCTTGACAGTTGTATTGGTCTAGTCCATTTTGATGTGGCCGACATCACCCGTTCGTGGAGGCCACCTGTGAAAGTCAAGCCGAAACACGCGTTCCTCGCCCTGCTGTCGTCACTGGCCGTGTGCCTGGGGGTGACTTTCGCGGTCTCGGGCAGCGCCTCGGCCGCCAACATCCTGACCAACCCGGGCTTCGAACTCGGGACCACGAGCGGCTGGACCTGTACCGGCGCGTCCTCGGTGGTCACCACGCCGGTCCACTCGGGCAGCCGCGCGCTCAGCGCCACCCCGGCCGGACAGGACAACGCCCGCTGCTCGCAGAGCGTGCCGGTCAAGGCCAACACGGCATACACCCTCTCGGCGTGGGTGCAGGGCAGCTACACCTACCTCGGCGTCACCGGCACCGGGACGGGGGACAAGAACACCTGGTCCCCGGGCACCGGCAGCTGGAGCCAGCTCTCGCTGAGCTTCACCACCGGCGCGTCCACCACCAGCGTCGACATCTACCTGCACGGCTGGTACGGCCAGCCCGCGTACTTCGCGGACGACGTCAACCTCGACGGTCCCGGCGGCTCGCCGACCACGACGCCCACCACGACCACGTCGTCGCCCACCACCAGCACCTCGCCGACCACGACGTCGAGCTCGCCGACGACCACGACGACCAAGCCGAACCCCGGCGACCTGCCCAAGCACGTGATCACCGGGTACTGGCAGAACTTCTACAACGGCGCGAAGGCCCTCAAGCTGGCTGACGTCCCGACGAAGTACAACGTCATCGCGGTGTCCTTCGCCGACGCGACGGCCACTCCGGGCGCGGTCACCTTCACCCTCGACTCGGGGCTGTCGAGCCAGCTCGGCGGCTACACCGACGCGCAGTTCAAGGCCGACATCAAGACGGCGCAGGCACGCGGGCAGAAGGTCATCCTGTCCGTCGGCGGTGAGAAGGGCACGATCCGCGTCGACTCCTCGGCCGCGGCGACGAACTTCTCCAACAGCATGAAGTCGCTCATCGCGACCTACGGCTTCGACGGCGTCGACATCGACCTCGAGAACGGCGTCAACGCGACCTACATGGCGCAGGCGCTCCGCAGCATCCACGCGGCGGGCGGCACGGTCATCACGATGGCGCCGCAGACGATCGACATGCAGAACCCGGCGGCGGAGTACTTCAAGCTGGCGCTGAACGTCAAGGACATCCTGACGATCGTCAACATGCAGTACTACAACAGCGGCTCGATGCTCGGCTGCGACCAGAAGGTCTACTCGCAGGGCACGGTCGACTTCCTCACCGCGCTGGCCTGCATCCAGCTGCAGAGCGGCCTGCGGGCCGACCAGGTCGGTCTCGGCCTGCCCGCCTCCGGTTCCGCGGCGGGTGGCGGCTACCAGGCGCCCGGCAACACGGTCAACGCGCTGAACTGCCTGGCGAAGGGCACGAGCTGCGGTTCGTTCAAGCCGACGACGACGTATCCGACGATCCGGGGCGCGATGACCTGGTCGATCAACTGGGACGCTTCCCAGGGCTACGCGTGGTCGAACACGGTGAGCGCGGGCCTGGCCGGCCTCCCGTGATGATCCGCTAGACCGGGGCGGGTGCCGGCGTCGCGCGGGCGACGGCACCCGTCCCTTCCATTTCAGAGGCGCAAAGCTCCCGGAGCCGTCGCGGGCACGACGGGCTTGAGCGGCGCGACGGGGGACAGCCGCCGGTAGGTCGAGCCGAGCGGCGGACGCGGGTCGGCCTCGCCTTTGTTGGGCCACAACGACATCGCGCGTTCCGCCTGCGCGGTGATGGTCAGCGACGGGTTCACCCCGAGGTTCGCCGAGATCGCCGAACCGTCGGCGATGTGCAGCCCCGGATGGCCGTGCACCCGCTGGTACGGGTCGACGACGCCGGTCTCGGAGCTGTCGCCGATCGCGCAGCCGCCGATGAAATGCCCGGTGATCGGGATGTTCGCCAGATCCGTCCACGCGCCCTGCGCCAGCCCGCCGATCTTGTCCGCCACCCGCCGGGTGACCTCGTGCCCGGCCGGGATCCACTCGGGGTTCGGGTCGCCGATGCCCTGTTTCGTGGTCATCTTGCGGCCGAAGAGCCCGCGTTTCGTGTACGTGGTCACGGAATTGTTCAACGTCTGCATCACCAGCAGCCCGACCATCCGCTCCGACCACCGCCGCGGGTTGTGCAGCCGCACCAGGTTCCGCCGGTTCCGCGCCAGTTCGCGCAGGCCCAGCACCCAGCGGCGCTTGCCGGGTTCGGCATCGACGAGCACCGTCGTCAGCAGGCCCATGAAGTTGCTGCCCTTGCCGTACCGCACCGGCTCGACGTGGGTCACCGCGTCCGGGTGGATCGACGACGTGATCGCGACGCCGCGGGTGAAGTCGGTGTCGTCGCGCAGGGATCGCGCGGCGAGGACGGCCTCGGAGTTCGTCCTGGCGAGCAAGCCCAGCCGCGGCGACAGGTTCGGCAACGTGCCGGAGTCCTTCAGCGAATGCAGAAGCCGTTGCGTGCCCAGGGAAGCGGCGGCGAACACGACCTGCCCGGCGGTGAAGGTCCGCTTGCGTTTGCGCAGCCAGCGCCCGGTCCGGACGGTGTCGACCGCGTAGCCGCCGTCGATCGGCCGCACCGACACCGCGGTGGTCAGCGGGTGGACCTCCGCACCCGCTTTCTCCGCCAGGTACAGGTAGTTCTTGACGGTCGTGTTCTTGGCGCCGACCCGGCAGCCGGTCATGCATTCACCGCAGTGCGTGCACGGCGTCCGCCGAGGGCCTTCGCCGCCGAAGAACGGGTCGGTGTCGCGCTTGCCGAAGTAGACGCCGACCGGCGTCGGCCGGTAGGTGTGCGCGATGCCCATGTCCTCGGCGACCTCGCGCAGTACGCGGTCGGCCGGGGTGACCAGCGGGTTCTCCACCACGCCCAGCATCCGTTTCGCCTGGTCGTAATGCGGGGCGAGTTCGGCCTTCCAGTCGGTGATGTGCGCCCACTGCGGGTCTTCGTAGAAGGTGTCCGGGGGTTCGTAGAGCGTGTTCGCGTAGACGAGCGAGCCGCCGCCGACGCCCGCGCCGCTCAGGACGAACGTGTTCTTCAGCAGGGTCAGCCGTTGAATGCCGTAGCAGCCCAGTTTCGGGGCCCACAGGTATTTCCGCAGCCGCCAGGAGGTCTTCGCGAACTCGTCGTCGGCGAACCGGCGGCCCGTCTCCAGCACACCGACGCGATAGCCCTTCTCGGTGAGCCGCAACGCGGTCACGCTGCCGCCGAACCCGGAGCCGATCACCAGCACGTCGTAGTTCATCGCGGTCCCGCCGTCCGGTAGTCGCCGAGGTCGAGCGTCTTCGTGCGGCGGTCGTACTCGGTCACCAGGCCCGGCCAGTTCGTGCTCACCCGGCCGTTCTCCTGGCGGTACCAGCTGGCGCAGGCCGACCAGACACTCCGGCCGAGCCGTCGCTGGACCTCCTCGTCGTAGCGCTGCTCGACCTCCGGGACGACGTCCATATAGGACACCTCGGGCCGGGCGAGGTGTTCGACGGCCTGGCGGATGTAGCGGGCCTGCCGTTCGATCATGTAGATGATGGAGCCCGCGCCGAGGTTCGTGTTGGGCCCGTAGACGCAGAACAGGTTCGGGAAACCCGGCACGGTCATGCCGAGGTACGCCCGCGCGCCGCCCTTCCACGCGTCGGACAGCGACCTGCCGCCGAGACCTTCCACCTTGAGTTCGCCGAGGAAGTCCGTCGCCGCGAAGCCGGTTCCGTAGACGATGACGTCGGCCTCGTGCTCGATGCCGTCCTCGGTGAGCACCCCGGACGGCGTGATCGCGCTGATGCGCCGCGTCTCCACGGCGACGTTGTGCTGGGCGAGCGCGGGCAGGTACTCGTTGGTGAACAGGATCCGCTTGCAGCCCAGCGGGTAGTCCGGGGTGAGTTTCTCGCGCAGCGCCCGGTCCTTGAGGTGACGACGGCGCAACTGGGCCGTCCGCAGTTCGAAGACCTTGGCCAGGAAAGGATGTTCGGTCATCGCGTAGGTCGCGTACTCGGCGAGCAGGAAGATCCGGAGCCTGCCGAGCAGCTGCGTGGCCGGGAGGTGCCGGAACAGCCGTTGCTGCCAGCGCCGGTAGCGGGTGTCCCGTTTGGCCATGATGTACGGCGCGGTGCGCTGGAACACCGTCAGCTCGCCCGCCTGGCGCTGGACCTCGGGCACGAACTGGATCGCGCTCGCGCCGGTGCCGATCACCGCGACCTTCCTGCCGCGCAGGTCGACGTCGTGGTCCCAGCGCGCGGAGTGGAAACTGGCGCCTTCGAAGGTGTCCTGGCCGGGGATGTCCGGCTGGACCGGCCGCGAAAGCTGCCCGACGGCGGGAACGAAAACGGTCGCCTCGTAGGTCTCGCCACCCGCGGTCTCGACCCGCCAGAGCCCGCGGTCCTCGTCGAAGGCCGCGCCGGTGACACGGGTGCCGAAGCGGATGTGCGGTTCGAGCCCGTAGCGGCGCACCACGCGTTTGAGGTACTCGTGGATGTCGGGTTGCAGCGAGAACCGCTTCGGCCAGTCGGGATTGGGCTCGTAGGAGAACGAGTACAGCGGCGACGGGATGTCACAGCCCGCGCCCGGATACGTGTTCTCCCGCCAGACGCCGCCCGGCTCGTCCGCGCTCTCCAGGATGGTGAAGTCGTGGAAGCCGGCGCGTTTGAGCTCGATCGCCGTCCCGACCCCGCCGAATCCCGTCCCCACGATCAGCACGCTCGTCTTCGATGACCCAGTGCTCATGCCGATCGACGCTACGCAGCCCTCACCTCGCCCGGAAGTGCCCGACCGGCCACTCAATCGAGATTTCCGGCCACGCGGTGCTACAGCTGGGCCCGGTTGGTGACGGTCAGGAAGAACTCGATCTTGTCGTCCGGGCTGTCGTCCTGACTGTTCCAGATCAAGAGCTTCAGGTCCCGGCCGAACTTGTCCTTCACCACGCCCGCCGCGCCCGCCGGGATGACGAACTTGGCGGAGCCCATGCCGCCGTAGTCGGTCGTCTGGTCGTTGTCCCCTTCGAACAGCGTGCCGAAGATCTCGAGCTCGACGCTCAGGTCGTCGGGATCGAACTTCGCGTTGATCGTCGCGTCGACCCGCAGTTCGCCGCCCCAGCCGTTCTCGTACCCGGTGCCGTCCACCGGGTTGACCGGGTCCACCCGGAGCTCCCAGTACTTGCGGTCGTGGAAGTACTCGTCGGGATCGTCTTCGAACGGGTTGGCGCTGAATTCGTCGTCGCGCATCTCGATCCGCGCCTCGATCTGGACCAGCCGGTACCGCTCCGGCGGCGGTTCGAGCGCGACCTCGATCGTGTGCACCTTGCCCGCCTGCGCGGTGAAATCCACTTCTCCCGCCGCGATGCCCACTTCCCGGCTGATGAACTTCGACGCCTTGACGAGGTAACGCCCTTCGTGGATGTCCATCTCGAAGCGTCCCTGCGAGTCGGCGAAGACCACCGAACCCACGTTCACCTGCGCGCCTGCCACCGGCTCGCCGTTGAACGTCACCTTCCCCTTGAGCAACGCGGGCCCGTCGGTCTTGCGCCACTTCGTGACCGGGACGGGTTCCAGCCGGGCACGGTGGTGCACCAGCGGTTCGGCATAGCCCCAGAGGCCGAAGCCGGTCTCCTCCGGCCGGTCCCACAGGAGCAGGTTGTCGGGGCTGACCGCGCGTCCGGGGCCGGGGTTCTCCCAGCGGTCGGAGTTCTTCGAATCGCCGTCGGCCCAGTCGAAGGCGAAGGTGTTGGCGAGCTGGTTGGCGCAGTCGTCGCCCATGTCGGAGAACAGTTCGTTGAACGAGACCTCCAGCCAGCTGTTGTCCTCGTCCCTCGCCGTGCGGAAGATCTTCTCTTCGAGGAACGGCACGAACCACCGTGCCGCCCGGCGGCGCTCCTCCTCGCCGTAGAAATACAGCCCGTCCAGTGTCTGCTCGTCGGTCTGCGCTCCGGACTGCAGATCGGTGAGTTCGAGGTCCGTCTGCTTCGTGATGACGTCCGGTCCCTCAAGCTTGATCCCGGCTCGTCTCGCCGCCAGCCAGAGGAACGACGCGCATTGCGTCGGCAACGTCCCGGCCGCCCAGCCCGCGTCGTCCGGCGCGGGGCCGATCACGCCGCCCGGCCCCGGCCGCACCGCCACCGCCGAATCCGTGTAGCAATAGAACCGGTAGTGCACCTTCGACTGACGCCCCTCGCGCGTGTCCTGCGGTGTGACACAAAGGCTTCTGGCCTCGTCGGCCACCTTGTGCAGACGCTGCCGGATGGTCGGATCCGCCTGTTCGGCCAACGGATGCGGTTTGATCACCATCGGCTCGATGATCTGCCACCGCCCGTCCAGTACGGCCGAGTCGACCAGGTTGAACGCCGAGATCTTGTACTTCTTGTTCTCCGCGTCGGTGAACTTGGCCTCGTCGGCGTCGACGCCGTAGGCCTCCTCGACGCTCTGGGTGATTCCGCCCGGCCATTGGAACCGTGCGGAGTCCGGTTCGAAACCGTCCGTCGGTGCCTTCTGTTCGGCACCGACGGGATGGACGCCGCGCGGATGCCCTTTCGAAAGCCATTCCTCGGACGCGGTGGAATGGGAAATCTCGGTGTGGTTCCGCGTCATGATCCCGCAGTGCGCGTAGCGCTGGGCCGGGCTCACCTGGGACAGGAGGCCGCCGATCACGCCGTTCCCGCCAGGTACCAGGATGAGGTCGCCCTTGCGCGCGTTGGCGATCCTCGGCGGAATCACGTCATGGTGGTAGTCGCCGGTGAACTGGCAGGCGAAGTCCGCCGGGATCTCGCCGGGCAGATCGTCCGGGTCGCACGGGCCGTCCTGGACGACCGGGCCGGGCGCCGCCAGCGGGGTGACTTCCAGCCCCGAGTGCCAGCCGCGGCCCGCCACGGTGCGGTCTTCGCCGTTCCGCGCCACGCGGGCGGCGTACCGCAGGTTCCAGAGGTTTTCTTGGGTGAGGCCCCGTGGCGCGAGGACCTTGACGGCGCCGGAGTCCTCGACGCGGACGGACACCGGGGCGGCGGGGCGGTCGTTGACGATCGTCGCGAACCGCTCACGCCAATCGCCGGATCCCGCCTCGGCGAAGAGGAACCCTGGATGCTCCGTCAGCTGTGCTCGCGGTGGCCGGACCAGCGAGAACGCCGCGCTCGTATGGACGGCGGTCCCGTCCGGCGTCTTCCCGAAGAGATGGACGATCGCGCCATGTGCCCCGTGGCCCTGACTCCGGTCGAGGACTACGTCGACGGACACCGAGGCGCCGGGCAGGACCGTGACGTCGATGGTCTCGTCCGACCCGAACGGGGCCGGTTCGTCGTCGTCGGCGGTCCATTCGATCCGCCGGCGATCGAATCCGATCTGCACCGGCTCGAGATTGGTCACGGTGAACACGCCGCGGTAGTGCGAGTCGCGATCGGCGAGCTGGACGGCCTGCCCGTCGGTCCGCACCGGTGGGCGGATCTGTGCCAGCTCGTCGCGGAGTACCCGGTACGAACTGCCCAGCACCAGCGTCCGTTCCACGGAAAGGGAAGTCCCGTCCGAGTGGGTGACGTCGAGCCGGACGGGGATCGGCGTCCACGCCCGCGCGTGGTCGACATCGGCGGCCAGTTCGCCGCCGAACACCGGTTCCGAGGTGGTGTACCCGGCCGACCCGATCTGCCACCGGAAGGAATCTCCTTGCCGCAGAACGGGATTCGCGTCGTCGATCTCGACGGCGCGGACGAACACGGCCAGCGGGTTGAACGGGTTCTGTGCGATGTCGAGCAGGGGGACCTCGGGTGCCCCGGCGATCTCGACCAGCAGGACCCGTTCTTCCCGCAGTGTTCCCGCCGTCGCCGTGACCGGCACCCGCCAAACACCGGGTTTGGGCGACGCCTGCAGCCGGACGTCCAGGCCGGCCAGCCCGTTGATCGTCACCCGTGTCCCGGCCTCGGCGTCCGGTTTCAGCGCGACGGTCACCTGGACGGCACCGCCCGGCGTGGTCGTGGCAGGAGCGGTCACCGCGGCGATCAGCGCGCCCGGCTGGACAAGGCCCTGCAGCGAGGCGAGCAGCTGTTTCGCGGCTTCGAGCGCGGCGGTGAAGCGAGCAGGGTCCAGCCTGACCAGGAGTTCGTACAGCCGCACCGCCTCCAACGCGGCGTTGAGCGCCTCGCCACGCCGGTCCGCCGCGATGAGCCGGTGCGCGAGGATGAATGCCGCGTACGCCCAGGAAGGCCGGTGCCCGGCGCCGCCTTCGGCCTCGGTGAGTTTCCGGTAGATGTCGCGGCATTCCCGTTGCGGGGCGACGGCTTCAGCAGTGCGGCCCGCGCCGGCGAACCGGATTGACAGATTGTCGAGCGCCCAAGCGAGCGAAGGCCGGTTGTCCAGCTCGCGGAAGACAGCTACACCTTCCTGCGTCGCGGCGATGGCCTCGTCGGGAAGTTTCGCGTTGGAGGCGTGTGCTCCGAGCATCACGGCGGACGAACCCCACGACGGCTTGTGGGCCGCGTCGGCCTCGGCGAGTTTCCGGTAGATGTCCCGGCATTCGCGGGCAGGCCTGACCGCTTCGTCGTACTGGCCTGCGCCCGAATACCGCATCGCGAGGTTGTCCAGCGCCCAGGCCAGCTTCGGCCGATCGTCGATCCTCCGGAAGACCTGAACGCCTTCCCTGGTCGCCTCGATGGCTTCGTCGAAGAGCTTCGCGTTGACAGCGTGTGCGCCGAGCATCACCGCCGCGTGTCCCCACGAGACCTGGTGAGTCGCGTTGTCCTCGGCAAGGGCACGGTAGATGTCGCGGCTTTCGCGCGCCGGTGGGACGGCTTCGGAGTAGCGGCCCGCGCCCGAGTAGCGCATGGCGAGGTTGTCGAGTGCCCAAGCGAGCCGGGGCCGGTCGGGGATAGCGCGGTAGATGTCGGCGCCTTCGATGGTCGCGGCGATGGCCTCGTCGAAGAGCTTGGCGTTGACCGCGTGCGCGCCGAGCATGACCGCGGCATGTGCCCAGCCCGCCCGCTGTGCCGGATCGGCCTCGGCCAGTCCACGGTGGATGTCGCGGCTTTCCCGTGCCGGTGGGGCGGCTTCGGGGTAGCGGCCTGCGGCCGAGTAGCGCATGGCGAGGTTTTCGAGCGCCCAGGCAAGCTGGGGCCGGTCGCCGATCGCGCGGTAGACATCCGCGCCTTCGGTGGTCGCGGCGATGGCCTCGTCGAAGAGTTTCGCGTTGACCGCGTGCGCGCCGAGCATCACCGATCTGAACGCCACCAACGGCTTGAACGCGGCCGGATCCGCGGTTGCCAGCCGCCGCGCGACGTCGCGAGCGTGCCGCGCCGGTTCGACCGCTTCGGCGTACCGGCCCGCCTGGGAGAGCCGGGAGGCCAGGCCGTCGAGTGCCGAGATCACGGCCGACATACCGGGGTGGTCCTCCGGCGGCGGTGTGCCGCCGGTGCCGCCCCACGGGCGCTGCCAGCCCGGCCCGCCGGAGAACGGCCGGGCGTACAGCAGCCCGTCCGCGGGCCGGAGGACGGCGAGGTCGAACTTCCCGTCGTAAGCCGCGGGCACCGGCAGGTCGCCCACCTGGCCCCACTGTTCCTCCACCGGGCGCCCGGACGAGGAGGGGGTGATCCTCCAGAGCCCGGAGGCGGGTTGCCAGATCGCCTCGTCGACGGTTCCGTCGCCGTCGTAATCCGCCGGCACCGGGACATCGGACGTGATCGCTTTTGCCGGTGAAATCGTCATGCGTGCCCCACCCTGTCACCGTTGTGTCGTGCAGGGATCACAGTGGCCCGCTCGGCTTCCGCGCCGCTATCGCGTCCGGGCGCCCTAAAGGGCTTCAGACGGCGCCCTTTCGCGCCAAGCACTCAGAGGACTAAATGCACCGTGTGGGTCTCGGCCTTCGGATGGGCCCAGGTCAGGAGGCGGTGAGCGGAGCTTTCGAGGGCGTCCAGATCGCGCTTCGGGACGCGCTCGAACGGCGTGATCGACAGTGCCGCCGCCTTCTTCGCCGCCTTGATCTCCCAGAAACCCTTCACGGATCCGTCGACCAGGATGGTGCCCTTGACCAGGCCGTTCTGCGTGATGACGACCTTGCGGTACTCGTCGCTGATCACCCGGGTGCGGTCGGCGTAGGACAGGACGGTCTGGTCGAACGGGCCCAGCAGGCGGGCAGGCGCGGGGGTGTCCGGATCCGGGCGCGGGGCGTCGGGCAGGTCGAAGAGCTCGCGGCCGTTCTCGTCGCGGAACGTCCGCAGCTCCGGGCGCAGCCGTTCGACGGCCTCGCCGAGCTTCGTGATCCCTGCCCACGCCTGCGCGTCCTGCACGCTGGCAGGCCCGAACGCCGCCAGATAGCGCTTGAACATCGCTTCGGGTGACAGGGACTCGTCCGGTTCGACGCCGAGCCAGTCGCCGGTCGTCTGATAGGTCGGCTGTCCCGACTTGCCCCACACACCGCGCGGCGGGATCTGCACCAGCGGCAGGAGCGCCCGCGCGACGTGCACCAGCGCCGACGGTCCCGCGCTCTCCCAGCGCTTCGTGAGTTCCGCGCCGAGTTCCGCGGACGACAACGGCCGCTCGCCGAGCAGTTTGCGGGCGGTGCGGGCGATCTCCTGGTGGTCGAGCCCCTTGATCTCCGGGGTGAACTGGGTGTTGTCCATGGAGCGGTCGTAGAGGGGCTGCACGATGGGCCGCCACGCCAGCGCGTCCGACGGCGTCACCAGATGGACCGTGCCGCGCATGAGCGCGATCCGCACGACACTCTTGTCCAGCAGCAGGTTCGCCAGGTCTTCCTGACGGAAGCCGTGGAGACGTGTCCAGAGCGCGAAGTACGGCGGGTTCGGTGCCTGCGCCTGCAACCCGGCGAGATGCTCGACCGCTTGGAGCGCGGTCATCTTCGAACGCCGGAGCAGCAGCTGCCGGTCCAGCATGGCGCGGTTCAGGGCGCGCCTGCTCAACGTGTCGGACATGGGGTTCACCTTAAACAGGATCAAGGACAGTTACGGTCCTCAATGCGCCGATCGTTGCCAGGGGATCCATAATCCCGGCCATGGAACTACCGCCGCCGGTGATCCGGGACTGGGACTACCCGCGCGGCACGGCGAGCATCGTGCTCATGGCCCGCTTCGCGGCCGAGAACGGCATCAAAGGACTGGAGTCCTACGAGCACGCCCCCGTGGACGGTCAGGTCGATGCCCGGCAGGAACTCGCGGTGGTCCGTGAGCTGGCCCGCGGGCTCGGTGGCGGGGACGACATCGCGCTGCGGCTGAGCAGGCGGTACCGCGTCAGCGCGTTCGGCATCTTCGGTTTCGCCTGCATCAGCAGCCCGACACTGGGTGACGCGATGCGCTTCGCCCTGCGGTACCTGGACCTGAGCTTCACCTTCTGCATCCCGCACGTGACCGTCGAGGCCGGACGGCTCGCGCTGGCGATGGACGACAGCCGCGTGCCGGGCGACGTCGCCCGCTTCCTGGTCCTGCGCGACCTCGGTGCCATCCACACCGTCATGCGTGACATCCTGCCGGAAATTTCCCTTCGCTCCTTGGCCTTCCGGCACGACAAACCCTCCACTGTGGACGAATACGTGCGGACCTTCGGGCTGGCGCCGTCGTTCTCCGCGCCGTCCCACGTCGCCACCCTGGACCCGGTCTTCCTCGACAGACCGCTGCCGCAGGCCAACGACCAGACGGTCGCGGTGTGCGCCGCGCAATGCGATCTGCTGGTGTCACGGAAACGGGAGCGGTCCGGGATCGCCCAGCAGGTGCGGGAACGGCTGGTGCGGCTCGGCGGGGTCGATGCCGGGATGGAGGAGGTCGCGCGGCGTCTCGCGCTCAGCCCCCGGACCCTGCGACGGCGGTTGTTCGAGGCCGGGACCGGCTACCGGGCACTGCTGGACGAGGTCCGCCAAGCGCTGGCGGAGGAGATGCTCGACACCGGGGCGCTCAGCGTGGAGGACGTCGCGCTGCGGCTGGGTTACGCGGAGGCGTCGAGTTTCATCTACGCCTTCAAACGCTGGAAGGGGATGACGCCGGCGGCCTATGCCCGGCGGAACGCGTTGCGAGCACGGCCGGGTAGGTGACGCGCAGCAGGTGCAGGATCGAATCGGTGAGGAAGACCCGAAGTTCCTCCCGGCCGAGCGTGCCGCGGATCAGCCACTCGCGTGACGCGGCGCGCAACATCCCGCCGTACGACCGGATCATCGCGCGGAGTTCCTCGCGGCCTTCGGTGATGTCGCTCATCAGGGCGGCCGCGAGCACGCGGTCGGCGGCGATCTCGTCGCCCTCCAGCATGATCCGCTCGATGTCCGGATCACGGCCGACGGCCTCCTGGCCGATCGCCGTCAGCCACGCCTGCTCGTTGCGCTCGACGACCTCGATCCAGTGCCGGACGCTGATCGCGAGCCGCTCTTCGGCGGAGGTGTCGGGCAGGTTTTCGATCACCGGCGCCGGCACGATCATCATCTGCCGGACGACTTCCAGGTACAGCTCGCGTTTGCCGCCGAAGTAGTGGTTGATCAGCGGCCGGGCCACCCCGGCCGCTTTCGCGATGTCCGAGGTCGAAACCGAGGCGTACGTGCCCGCGCCGAACAGCCGCCGGGCCGCGGCGAGGATCTCGGCACGCCGGGCGGCCGGTTCGAGGCGGCGCCGCCGGGTTTCCGGATCGGTGCTCATGGGCCGAGCGTAACCGTTTCAGGTGAGCGCCTGCCGTTATTCATTCGGAACAACCCGCAGGTAACCCCTGGGGCCTTCGAGGCGACGTTGGGGGCGGGGGGACCGGGTGTCATGGGTAGGGACGAATGACCAGTGCTGAACGCGATCCGGTCCGCCGTGTCGGCCGGTGGGTCAGTGTGCGGCTGCAGAAGCGTGACGTCCTGATCGAGGGTGACAGCGGAGACGAATGCGTCTCGTACGCGGGGATCGTGATCACCAGTTTCGAGAACGGCGACGAGGTCGGCGAACGCTGGATCCCGCTCGGCGTCGATCCGTCGGAGGCCGACGACGAGCAGCTCATCCAGCAGTTGCGGGACGCGCTGATCTGGCAGGCGAGGCGTCCGCCCCAAGCCGCGGGGGAGTAGCTGAAGGGGCCTTTCCCCGCATCCGACGAGGGGAAAGGGCCCTTCACCGCGTCACATGAGGGGAAAGGGCCCTTCAGCCCGCCCCCGTCACTGCGTCCGCAGGCCGTCGAAAGCGATCTTGCACACCGCGTCCGCCAGTTCCGTGCCCGCCGAACCCCGGCGCGGCCGGTACCACTCGATCAGCGAGTTCACCATGCCGTACAGCAGCCGCGCGGTGACCGCGGGATCGATGTCGGGCCGCACGTCGCCCTCGGTCTCGGCCCGTTTCACCAGTTCCGTGACCAGCCGGTCGAATTCGCGCCGCCGCGCCAGCGCCGCCCGCTCGATCTTGGTGTTGCCCCGCACCCGCAGTAGCAGCGTCACGAACGGCAGCTGCTCGACCAGCACGAGGACACTGCCCCGCACCAGATGCTCCAGCTTCTCGATCGCCCTGCCCTCGAAGGATTCCGTCTCCGCGGCGACGGCGAACAGGCCGTTCAGCGCGCGGTCGACGGCGAGCCGCAGCAGCTCTTCCTTGCTCGGGACGTGGTGGTAGATGGCGGATTTCGTGATGCCGAGCTTGCGGGAGAGGTCCTCCATGCTGGTGCCGTCGTAGCCGCGTTCGTTGAACAGTTTGACCGCGACCTGCAGCAGCGACTCGAGGTCGTAACCGGGGCGCCCCCGGCGGGCGGGGGTGGTCACCCGCGGTCCCGCTCGTCGAGGACGCGGCGCATCTTGCCCAGCGATCGCTCCAGCGTGTCCGGGTCGACGACCTCGACGCCGACGCTCACGCCGACCCCGTCCTTGACCCCGGCGACGAGCCGGGCGGCGGCCTGGTCGCGTTGCTCGGCCGTCGCGTCCGGGCGTGCTTCGACGCGGACGGTCAGGGTGTCCATCCGGCCCTTCGTGGACCGGATCAGCTGGAAATGCGGCGCGAGCGCGGGGGTGACCAGCACGACTTCCTCGATCTGCGTGGGGAAGACGTTGACGCCACGCAGGATGATCATGTCATCGCTGCGCCCGGTCACCTTCTCCATCCGCCGGTACGACGGCCGCGCGGTGCCGGGCAGCAGCCGGGTGAGGTCGCGCGTGCGGTACCGGATGATCGGCAGCGCCTGTTTGGTGAGCGAGGTGAACAGCAGTTCGCCGGTGTCGTCGACGGGTTTCTCGGTGAACGGGTCGATCACCTCGGGGTAGAAGTGGTCCTCCCAGATGTGCAGCCCGTCCTTGGTCTCGACGCATTCCTGCGCGACGCCGGGGCCCATCACCTCGGACAGGCCGTAGATGTCGACGGCGTCGATACCGACGCGTTCCTCGATCTCCGTGCGCATCTGCTCGGTCCACGGCTCCGCGCCGAAGATGCCGACCTTGAGCGAACTCGACTGCGGGTCGATGCCCTGCCGCTCGAACTCGTCGAGCAGGGTGAGCATGTACGACGGGGTGACCATGATGATCTCGGGCTTGAAGTCGGTGATGATCTGCACCTGGCGCGCGGTCATCCCGCCGGACGCCGGAATCACCGTACAGCCCAGTTTCTCGGCGCCGTAGTGCGCGCCGAGCCCGCCGGTGAACAGGCCGTAGCCGTAGGCCACGTGGACCTTGTCGCCCGGCCGTCCGCCCGCCGCGCGGATCGACCGCGCCATCACCGTCGCCCAGGTGTCGATGTCCTCGGCGGTGTAGCCGACGACGGTCGGTTTCCCGGTGGTGCCACTGGACGCGTGGATCCGGCTGACCTGCGCTTCCGGCACGGCGAACATGCCGAACGGGTAGTTGTCGCGCAGGTCCTGCTTGGTGGTGAAGGGGAACTTCGCCAGGTCTTCCAGCGTCTTGCAGTCGTCCGGGTGAACGCCAGCCTCGTCGAACTTCCGGGTGTAGAACGGCACGTTGTCGTAGGCGTGCCGCAGCGTCCACCGGAGGCGGCTCAGCTGAAGCGCCTGGAGTTCGTCGATGGTCAGGTTCTCGGCGTCGTCGCTGAAAGTCATCGTCATGCCTTCTGGATGGTGCGGCTGCGGCCGCGGAATTCGGCGACGACCTCCGGCCCGTCGGGGGTCTCCCGGTGCACGGTGACGTCGTAGATGCCGTTGCGGCCGTAACGGGTCCGCTCGGTGGCGGTGGCGATGAGGTGGTCGCCGAGCCGTCCGGCGGCGACGAAGGAGATCTCCGCGCCGGAGGCGACGGTGACCGGGCCATGGCTGTTGCAGGCGCAGGCGAACGTCGTATCGGCCAGCAGGAAGACATAGCCGCCGTGCGCGATGTCGTGGCCGTTCACCATCGTCTCGGTGATCTTCATCGAGGCGACCGCGTGCCCTTCGGCGGCCTCGATCAGCTCGATGCCCAGCGCGTTCGACGCCCGGTCGCCGGTGAACATCGCGTGGGCCGCGTTGGTAGTCAAGGCACCGCCTCGTGAGTTACTGACCGAATGGACGGTTGTTAAAGGATGCCGCCAGTAAAGGCGCGACGTCGCGCAGATGTCAAGGGTCCGCCGCCGTCCGGGGGTTTGCAAGTGCCGGGGCACGAGCTACAGTGAATTACTGAACGGACGGTCTGTAAATCAGTCAAGTATCCAGTCCACCATGAAGGGTCGCCCCATGGCATTGCTGCGCAGCTACGTCTCCGGCGGATGGCACACGGCGGAAAAGGACGGCGTACCGCTGCACGACGCCTCGACCGGTGAAGAGGTCGCCCGGGTCTCGTCCGACGGCATCGACTTCGCCGCCGCGCTGGAGTACGGCCGCCGCACCGGCGGTCCCGCGCTGCGTGAGCTGACCTTCCACCAGCGTGCCGCGCTGCTGAAGGCACTGGCCTCCCACCTGCGTGAACACCGCGACGAGCTGTACGCGCTCTCGGCCAGGACCGGCGCGACCAAGGGCGACTCGATGGTCGACATCGACGGCGGCATCGGCGTCCTGTTCGCCTACTCCAGCAAGGGCAAGCGCGAACTGCCCAACGACACCGTCTACGTGGACGGCAACGTCGAGCCGCTGAGCAAGGGCGGCACGTTCGTCGCCCAGCACATCGCCGTCCCGCTGCGCGGCGTCGCCGTCCAGATCAACGCCTTCAACTTCCCGGTCTGGGGCCCGCTGGAGAAGTTCGCGCCCGCGTTCCTCGCCGGCGTGCCGAGCCTGATCAAGCCGGCCAGCCAGACCGCGTACCTGACCGCGCGGCTGGTCGAGATCATCATCGAGTCCGGCATCCTGCCCGAGGGCACGCTGCAGTTCGTCGCGGGCAGCGTCGGCGACCTGCTCGACCACGTCACCGCGCAGGACCTCGTCTCGTTCACCGGCTCCGCGTCCACCGCGCAGAAGCTCCGCGCGCACCCCGCGATCGTGCGCAACTCCGTCCGGTTCAACGCCGAGGCCGACTCGCTGAACCTGTCGATCCTCGGCCCGGACGCCAAACCCGGCACCACCGAGTTCGACCTCTTCGTCAAGCAGCTCACCACCGAGATGACCGTCAAGGCAGGCCAGAAGTGCACCGCGATCCGTCGCGCCTTCGTGCCCGCGGACCTGCTGGACGCCGTCGCCGAGGCCGCGAGCGCGCGGCTGGCGAAGACCGTCGTCGGC
This sequence comes from Amycolatopsis sp. lyj-84, assembly GCF_046549075.1. Taxonomy (NCBI): domain Bacteria; kingdom Bacillati; phylum Actinomycetota; class Actinomycetes; order Pseudonocardiales; family Pseudonocardiaceae; genus Amycolatopsis; species Amycolatopsis sp. lyj-84. The sequence goes on along the minus strand of NZ_JAJPWO010000010.1, from coordinate 104,195 downwards.
AACCCCACCGCCGAAGGTGTCCGGATGGGTGCCCTGGCGAGCCTGGAGCAGCGCGAGGAGGTCCGGCGGTCGCTCAAGGCGCTGCTGGACGTCGGCACGATCGTCTTCGGTGACCCCGAGCAGGTCGAGGTCGTCGGCGCGGACGCCGAACGGGGCGCGTTCATCTCGCCGGTGCTGCTGAAGGCCGACCCGGAACGTTCCGAGCCGCACGAGGTCGAGGCGTTCGGCCCGGTGTCGACGCTGATGCCCTACACCTCGACCGAGCAGGTCATCGAGCTCGCCGCTCGCGGCGGCGGCAGCCTGGTCGGCTCGATCGTCACCGCCGACGCCGAGTTCGCGCGCGAGGTCGTCCTCGGTGTCGCGCCGTATCACGGCCGCCTGCTGGTGCTGGACGCCGACGACGCCAAGGAGTCGACGGGCCACGGTTCGCCGATGCCGCAGCTGGTGCACGGCGGACCCGGCCGCGCCGGTGGCGGCGAGGAGATGGGCGGCGTCCGCGGCGTGCTGCACCACATGCAGCGCACGGCGGTCCAGGGCAGCCCGAAGGTGCTCAGCACGGTCACCGGCCGCTGGGTCACCGGCGCCCCGCGTACCGAAGGCGACGTCCACCCGTTCCGGAAGTCCTTGGCTGAGCTGAAGATCGGTGACTCCGTCGTAGCCGGACCGCGCGAGGTCCTGCAGTCCGACGTCGACCACTTCGCCGAGTTCACCGGCGACACCTTCTACGCCCACACCGATCCCGAAGCCGCCGCGGCGAACCCGCTGTTCGGCGGGATCGTGGCGCACGGGTACCTCGTGGTCTCGTTCGCCGCGGGCCTGTTCGTCTCGCCGGAACCCGGCCCGGTCCTGGCCAACTACGGCCTGGAGAACCTGCGGTTCCTCACCCCGGTCAAGGTCGGCGACACCCTCACGGTGACCCTGACCGCCAAGCAGATCACCCCGCGCATCGACCAGGAGTACGGCGAGGTCCGCTGGGACGCCGACGTCACCAACGCCGACGGTGACTCGGTCGCCAAGTACGACGTGCTGACCCTGGTGGCGAAGGAGCAGTCATGACGGCCACGTTGCCCGAGGAAGACCTCGAACGGCACTTCGAGCACACCATCGAGCGCGACCAGCGCGTCGAACCGCGCGACTGGGTGCCCGAGGGCTACCGCAAGACGATGATCCGCCAGATCGCGCAGCACGCGCATTCGGAGATCATCGGCATGCAGCCCGAGGGCAACTGGATCACCCGCGCGCCTTCCTTGCGGCGCAAGGCGATCCTGCTCGCCAAGGTGCAGGACGAGGCCGGGCACGGGCTGTACCTGTACTCGGCTGCGGCCACCCTCGGCGCCGACCGCGCGGATCTGACCGACAAGCTGATCAACGGCAAGCAGAAGTACTCGTCGATCTTCAACTACCCGACGCTGACCTTCGGCGACGTCGGCGTGGTCGGTTGGCTGGTCGACGGCGCGGCGATCTGCAACCAGGTCCCGTTGTGCCGCAGCTCGTACGGGCCGTACGCCCGCGCCATGATCCGCATCTGCAAGGAGGAGTCCTTCCACCAGCGGCAGGGCTTCGAGCTGCTGATGACGATGATGCGCGGCACCGAAAAACAGCGCGCCATGGTGCAGGAGGCGGTGAACCGCTGGTGGTGGCCGTCGCTGATGATGTTCGGCCCGCCGGACGCGGATTCGCCGAACACCGCGCAGTCGATGGCGTGGAAGGTCAAGCGGCACACCAACGACGAGCTGCGCCAGCGCTTTGTCGACATGTCCATCCCGCAGGCTGAGGCGCTGGGCGTCACCTTCCCGGACCCGGACCTGAAGTGGAACGCCGAACGCGGGCACTACGACTTCGGCGCCGTCGACTGGGACGAGTTCAAGAACGTGTTGAAGGGCAACGGCCCCTGCAACGCCCAGCGCATCGCGCACCGGCGGCGGGCCCAGGAAGACGGCGCTTGGGTGCGCGAGGCAGCGGCCGCCCACGCCGCCAAGAAAGGGGCTTCGTGATGAAGCACGACTGGCCTCTGTACGAGGTGTTCGTCCGGGGCAAGCGCGGCCTGAACCACGTGCACGTGGGTTCACTGCACGCGGCGGACGACGAGATGGCACTGCACCACGCGCGGGATCTGTACACCCGTCGCAACGAGGGCGTGTCGATCTGGGTCGTGCGCGCGTCGGACATCACCGCGTCCTCGCCGGACGAGAAGGACCCGTTCTTCGCGCCCAGCGGCGACAAGGTGTACCGGCACCCGACGTTCTACGACATCCCCGACAACGTTCCGCACATCTGACATGAGCTTCGACAACGCCTACGAGGCGATCACCGAGGAAAACGACGCGCGCTGGGCCTTCGGCACCGGATTCGAGGATCCACTGTCCGGAGTGGACACCACGGTCCCGTCCGGTGTGGACGGTGCGCGGCTGGCGGCCTACTGCCTGATGCTCGGCGACGACGCGCTGATCTTCTCGCACCGGTTGCAGGAGTGGTGCACGAACGCGCCCGAACTCGAGGACGAGGTCGCGATCGCCAACATCGCGCTCGACCTGCTGGGGCAGGCGCGGCTGCTGCTCGCCCGCGCCGGCAAGGCAGACGGGAGCGAGCGTACCGAGGACTCCTACGCCTTCTTCCGGAGCGAGCAGGAATACCGCAACGTCCGGCTCGCCGAACTCGAAGGCGGGCACTTCGGGCACTTGATCGCGCGGATGCTGGTGTTCTCCATCTGGCGGCTGGCATTGCTGCAGCGACTCCAGTCCTCTGTGGACCCGGTGCTCGCGGCCATCGCGGACAAGGGTGTCAAGGAAGTCGCCTACCACCGCGACTACGCGGCACAGTGGGCCGTCCGGCTGGGCGACGGGACCGAGTTGTCCCGCTCCCGCATGCAGGAAGGGCTCGACGCTGTCTGGCCCTACGTCGGCGAGCTGTTCACGGCACACGAGATCGAGTTCGTCGAGTCGCCGTCGCTGCGGCCCGAGTTCGACGCGATCCTCGACCAGGTGCTCGCCGCCGCGACCCTGGACCGCCCTGAGATCGGCGCGCTCGCCGGGGTCTCCGGCCGGATGGGCCGCGACGGCGTGCACACCGAGCGGATGGGCTTCCTGCTGGCGGAGCTGCAGAGCGTCGCCAGGGAACACCCGGACGCGACATGGTGACCGCGTACGCCGTGGCGGCCACGGTCACCGATCCGGAACTGCCGATGCTCACCCTCGCCGATCTCGGCGTGCTGCGTGAAGTGTCCGAATCCGACGGCCGGGTGGTCGTCGCGATCACCCCGACCTACACCGGCTGCCCGGCGATGGACACCATGCGCGACGACCTCGTGCACGCGCTCACCGGTGCGGGCTACGGCGAGGTCGAGGTCCGCACGGTCCTGCAGCCCGCCTGGTCCACCGACTGGATCACCGAAGACGGCAAACGGAAACTCGCCGAAGCAGGCATCGCGCCGCCCGGAGCGGCGCCGGTCCGAACCGGTCCGATCCCGCTCACGCTGAGCCCGCCGGTGTCGTCGGTCCGCTGCCCGCACTGCGGCTCCGCGGACACCGAAGAGCAGTCCCGGTTCAGTGCGACGGCGTGCAAAGCCTTGCGCCGCTGCCGGTTCTGCCTCGAACCGTTCGAACACGTCAAGGAGATCTAGTGACTGCCACTCTCCGCCGCACGGGCTTCCACACCCTCAAGGTGTCCGACGTCCAGCGCCTGTGCGACGACGCCGTCGCGGTGACCTTCGACGTGCCCGAAGATCTCGCGGAGACCTTCCGTTTCAAGGCGGGCCAATCGCTGACCCTGCGCCGCGAGGTCGACGGCCGCGACGAGCGCCGCTCGTACTCGATCTGCGCGCCCGCCGGTGCGGCGCCGCGGGTCGGCGTGCGCGAGGTGCCGGGCGGGCTGTTCTCGTCGTGGCTGGTGCGTGACGTCAAGCCCGGCGACGAGGTCGAGGTCGCCGCGCCCACCGGTAACTTCAGCCCGGATCTGGAAGCCGCCGGACATCACGTGCTGATCGCGGCGGGCTCCGGCATCACGCCGGTCCTGTCGATCGCGTCCTCGCTGCTGAGCGATTCCGACGCGACGGTGACCGTGCTCTACGGCAACCGGCGCACGGACACGGTCATGTTCGCCGACGACCTCGCGGACCTGAAGGACCGTTATCCCGCGCGGCTCGAACTCGTCCACGTGCTCTCCCGCGAGCCGCGCGAGGCCGAACTGTTCACCGGCCGCCTCGACGTCGAGAAGCTGCGGCGCCTGTGCACCGTGCTGATCCCGGTCGAAGACGTGGCGCACTGGTGGCTGTGCGGACCGTTCGAAATGGTGACCGGCGCCCAGGAACTCCTTCGCTCGCTGGACGTCGCCGACGAGAACATCCACCAGGAACTGTTCTATGTGGACACTCCACCGGAGCCGGTGCACCACGTCGACCCGGCCGTCGTGGGCTCTTCCAGCGAGGTCACGCTGGTGCTCGACGGCCGGTCGACGACGATGACGCTGCCGCGCAACTCCTCCCTGCTCGACGGCGCGCAGAAGTACCGCCCGGACCTGCCCTTCGCCTGCAAGGGCGGGGTGTGCGGGACCTGCCGGGCGAAGATCTGCGACGGCAAGGTGGACATGCGGCGCAACTTCGCCCTCGAGAAGGCCGAAGTGGACGCCGGGTTCGTGCTCACCTGCCAGTCGGTGCCGGTGTCCGAAGCCGTCACCGTGGACTTCGACGCCTAGGACCTCGTGAGTGGTAAGGACGGTTAGAACCGCCCTTACCACTCACGAGGCTTTACCGCTCCAGCCATCTGGTGATGCCGATGTCCTTCAGGAACGGCCGGTCGTGGCTCGCCACGATCAGCGTGCCCCGATAGGCCAGCAACGCTTCGGTGAGCCGCCGCACGCTCGCCAGGTCGAGGTTGTTCGTCGGCTCGTCGAGCAGCAGCAGTTTCGGCGTGGGTTCGGTCAGCAGCAGTGCCGCCAGCGCCGCCCGGAACCGTTCCCCGCCGGACAACGACGCCACCTCCCGGTCGGCCGTCGTGCCACGGAAGAGGAACCGCGCAAGCCTCGCGCGGATCTCGTTGTCCGTGAGCGACGGCGCGACCAGGCGCACGTTGTCCACAATGGACATCGCGTCCTCGAGGGTGTCGATCCGCTGGGGGAGCAGTCTGCCGGGGACGAACAGCCGCACTTCGCCCGAGCGCGGCGGGAGCTCGCCGGTGATCGTGCGGAGCAAGGTCGTCTTCCCCGACCCGTTCGGGCCGACGAGCGCGATCCGCTCGGGGCCCATGACGTGCAGGTTCACCGGCGGCCCGAACCGGGGTTCGGCGTCGATCCGGAGTACGTCCGTTCCCCGCGCGACCGTGGTCTCCGGCAGCTCGACGCGGATCTCGGCGTCCTCCCGCACCAGTTCCTCGGCGGCTTTCAGCGCTTCGACGGCGTCCTCCAGCCTCCCTGCGTGCAGGTTCCGGTGCTTGCCCGCGGCGATCTGCGCGTCCTCCTGGCGTTTGCGCATCCGGACCTTGGGTTCGCGTTTCTGGTCCCACATCTTCTGGCCGTAGCGGGCCCGCCGGGCGAGTTTCATGCCGGCCTCGATCAGCTCGCGCTTCTGCCGCTTGACGTCCGATTCCGCCGCGCGCACGTGCCTGCGCGCGGCGTCCTGGGCGACCTCGACGGCATGCTCGTAGTCCGCGAGGTTGCCGCCGTACGTGGTCACCTCGCGGTCGCGGACCTCGACGATCCGGTCGACTAGCTGGAGCAACTCGCGGTCATGGGAGACCACCACGAGAATCCCGCTCCAGCCCTCCACCTCGCGATGCACGAGTTCGCGTGCCCGCAGGTCGAGGTTGTTCGTCGGTTCGTCGAGCAGCAGCGCGGCGGGACGCCGCAGGAGCAGGGCGGCCAGCCCGAGCAGCGTGAGTTCGCCGCCGGACAGCTCACCCGCCCGCTGGTCGAGGCGGACGGCACCCAGCCCGAGCCGATCGAGGATCGCGCGGATGCGTTCCTCGACGTCCCAGTTGTCGCCGATGGTGGTGAAGTGCTCCTCGGTGGCGGCGCCGCTCTCGACGGCCCTGATCGCCGCGCGGATCGCGGTGACGCCCAGCACGTCGTCGACGCGGCGGCCGGTGTCGAGGGCGAGGTTCTGCGGCAGGTAGCCGAGCTCGCCCGGTGCGGTGACGGAGCCCGTGGTGGCCTTCAGCCTGCCCGCGAGCAGGCGCAGGAGCGTGGACTTGCCGGATCCGTTGGTGCCGACCAGGCCGGTGCGGCCGGCCCCGATGGTGAGCGAAAGGCGCTCGAACACCGGGACACCGTCGGGCCAGGTGAAGGTGACGTCGGAAAACGTCAAGGAAGAAGACATGAGACTCCCTGCGAAGGAGGTGGGATGAGGGCGCAGGTTCGTCTCAGAAGATCACTGGGCCACCGTAGCCGGGCGGCGGTCCCGGTGCGACCGATTTAGCGGGAGCTGCCAGTCGGTGCCAGAGGCCGGTTGCCGTTTCGTGGCAACGGAGTCAGAACGATGGTTCCTCGGTGCGGGGTGTGTGCAGCGGCGGAGGCTTGCTGTCGTAGGCCTGGCCGGTTGGTGTGGTGATCGTCAGGGTTCCGTCCGGTGCCAGTCGGTAGATCCACCCTGGTTCGTCCTTGAGCCGATGGTCGCGGCGGCAGAAGTCGATGAGGTCGGCGGCGTCGGTGTTGCCCTGGAACTGCCACGGGATGGAGTGGTCGAGATCGCAGGCCTGGGCGGGCCGGTGGCACCCTGGTCTCCGGCATTCGCGGTCGCGGACCCGGACGAACTCGTCAAGACCGGCCGTCGGTCGATACCGGTCCCGGCCGAGATCTGCGACCTGGCCTGACAGCGGGTCGGTGATGATCCGCCGCAGCACCGTGTTGGGTCCGCTCGCGATGTGCCGCGCCAGCGACGCCGGGATGTGGCCGTGTCCGGCCATTTCCGTCGGGTCGTCGTTGAGGCCGAGGTAGGTGAAGAGGTCCATGTAAAGGAATACTTCGGCGCGTTCACTTTTCCCGCCGGTGCCGCCCAACAAGAGGTCGAGGGCGACGTCGGCGCGAAGCTGGTCCAGAGTGCGGGTCTCGTCGCCGGTCTTGAGCGCGCGGGCCTCCCGGTTGATCCGGTTGTAGGCGGCGGCGACCTTCTCCACTGGGCCGTCCTCGATCTCCAGCGAGGCCACGCCCGCCTCACCCTGACTTACCACGAGGCGGCGGCTTTCGCGGGCCTGCTCGCAGCGCTTGTCCGCGCCCTCACGATCGACAGTTGTCGCCGCGTGGTTCGCCGCTTTGCGGATCTGTTCGGCATTCTTACCGGGCAACCGGTCTTCCAGCAGGGCATCAGCGGCGAGCGCGTGCTCGTCTGACAGCCACGCGGTGGCCGTGACGACTTTCATCGCGCCGAACCCGTCCACCTGACCCTTGTCCATCAAGCCAAGGGTGCGGGGCAGCCTGGTGGTGAACGCCTCGGCGGCGGCGACCAGCCCGGCCGCGTACTTGTCGCCCACCGACAGGGCGAACGCGACTTCCTGAGTGACGCTACGCGCGCCTTCGCGATGCCGGTTCAGCTGGGCCAGGGCACGGAAGCGGATCGCTTCCAGCCGGGCGATCCCCGCCGACGCCGCTTGCGCGAGGGCGACGGATTCGTTGTCTTCCAACGAATCCACGGCGGTATTGATGGCCTTCAGGTTGTCGGGGTCGGTGATTCCTCAAGTAGCGCCACAGCGGTGGCTCGGTAAGTGTCCACCCGACGAACCTACAATCCCTCACCGACAGTTCTGGATCTTGTGGCTGCCGCCGCCGTTGTCGAAATTCGGTAATGGCAGTCGTGGTAAGCGAAGTCTGGAATGTACGCGCCGGGTGACGTTCACCCGGTAGTGGTAAACAGTGCGTGGGCTGGATTTCTCGGGCGCTATCCCGGATTTCAAGCGTCTCGTCGCAGGGGGGAGGCGATCAGGTCGATCGCGGCGAAGGTGGGGTGTCGGCTGAATCGACCGGCCGGGGCATACTGGCGGCGTGATTGAACGCCCCCACGTCCTGCTTTCCGCCGCGGTCTCGCTGGACGGTTACCTCGACGACGCGACCGACACCCGGCTGGTGCTGTCCACCCAGGACGACTGGGCCAGAGTGGACGGCCTGCGCGCGGCGTCGGACGCGATCCTCGTCGGCGCGAACACGGTCCGCGCGGACAATCCCCGGCTGCTGGTCCGTTCGCCGGAACTGGTCGCCGAGCGGGTCGCGGCCGGGCGTCCGGAACAGCCGGTCAAGGTCACGCTCACCCGGAGCGGCTCGCTCGATCCGGCGGCACAGTTCTTCACCGTCGGGGACGCGGAGAAGCTGGTCTACGCGCCGCCCGGTGTCGTCACGGGCCTGAAGGCGACCGTCGTCGAACTGGCGGGCCTGCGGGAAATGCTGGCCGACCTCCACGCGCGCGGCATCCGGCGGCTGATGGTCGAAGGCGGCGGCGCGATCCACACCCAGTTCCTCACCGAGGGACTCGTCGACGAACTGCACCTGGCGATCGCGCCGTTCTTCGTCGGCGATCCGCGCGCGCCGCGGTTCACCGGCCCAGGCGCGTTTCCTCGCGGGCTCACGCTGGTCGACAGCACCCGGCTGGGCGAAATCGCCGTCCTGGAGTACCACGCGACGCCGGAACCGTCCGAAGTGGACATTCTGCGGCTGCGCGAGGCCATCGCGCTGGCCGAGAACTGCCCGCCGCGCACCTTCCGCGTCGGCGCGGTCATCACCGGCGCCGACGGCGAAGTGATCTCCACCGGTTACTCGGGCGACGGCGATCCGAACAACCACGCCGAAGAAGCCGCGCTCGCCAAACTCGAACCAGGAGACCCGAGACTGGCGGACGCGACCATGTACACGTCGCTGGAGCCGTGCAGCTCCCGGACGTCACATCCGCGGAGCTGCACCCAGCTCATCCTCGACGCCGGCATTCCCCGCGTCGTGTTCGCCTGGCGCGAGCCGTCGGTGTTCGTCGACTGCGTCGGCGCCGAAACGCTGGAAGCGGCCGGACGCCGGGTGATCGAGGTACCCGCCCTCGCCGCCGACGTCCGCCGCGCGAACACCCATATCCCGGGTGTCCGCCCCTGATCTACTTACAGGCGTCGCAGCAGCCGCAGCCCTGACCGGTGCACGCCGAGCAGCAACCGTGGCGAAGCACGACCTTCAACAGACGCTTGATCATCGCTGTCCTCCCGATCGTTGTCGTCCCACCGCCCTGTCACGCTAAGTTCTGCGCATACGACAGTGGTACCGCCGGGAGGGCCATGACGCTGCTCCAGCGGGTGACGTCAGGACTCGAGGTCCCCCTCCAGCGATAGGTAGACCTCGCGCAGCTGAGCCAAAAGATCGGCGTCCGGCTCCGCCCAGAGCCCCCGATCGGCGGCTTCGTTCAGCCGCTCGATGATGCCGCGCAACGCCCACGGGTTGGCCTGGCGCAGGAACTCCTGGTTGACCTCGTCGAGTACGTAGGACTCGGTGAGCTTTTCGTACATCCAGTCGCCGACCACGCCGGCGGTGGCGTCGAAACCGAAGAGGTAGTCGACAGTCGCCGCCAGCTCGAAAGCGCCCTTGTAACCGTGCTTGCGCATCGCCGCCAGCCAGCGTGGGTTGACCACGCGGGCACGGAAGACACGGGCGGTCTCCTCGCCGAGGGTGCGGGTGCGGACCGCGTCCGGCGTGGTGCTGTCGCCGACGTAGGACGCGGGCGCGGTGCCGGTGAGCGCGCGGACCGTCGCGATCATCCCGCCGTGGTACTGGAAGTAGTCGTCGGAATCGGCGATGTCGTGCTCGCGGGTGTCGGTGTTCTTGGCCGCGACCACGATCCGCTTGTAGGAGTTCTCCATGTCCTCCCGCGCGGGCCTGCCGTCGAGGTCGCGGCCGTAGGCGAAGCCGCCCCAGACCGCGTAGACCTCGGCGAGATCCTTGTCGTCGCGCCAGTTCCCGGAATCCATCAGCGGCAGCAGGCCCGCGCCGTACGCGCCGGGCTTGGAACCGAAGATCCTGGTGGTGGCCCGGCGTTCGTCCCCGTGCGCGGCCAGATCCGCGCGGGTGTGGGCGCGGACGAAGTTCTGCTCGTCCGGTTCGTCCAGATTCGAGACCAGGCGCACGGCGTCGTCCATCAGCGCGATCACGTGCGGGAAGGCGTCGCGGAAGAAGCCGCTGATCCGGACGGTGACGTCGATGCGCGGGCGGCCGAGTTCGGCGAGCGAGATGGCTTCGATTCCGGTGACACGGCGCGACGCCTCGTCCCAGACCGGCTGGACTCCCAGCAGGGCCAGGACTTCCGCGGCGTCGTCACCCGACGTGCGCATGGCCGACGTGCCCCACACCGAGAGGCCGACCGAACGCGGCCAGTCGCCCGTGTCCTCCTTGTAGCGGCGGAGAAGCGAGTCGGCGAGCGCCTGCCCGGTCTCCCAGGCGAGACGGCTCGGGATGGCCTTCGGGTCGACGGTGTAGAAGTTGCGGCCGGTCGGCAGCACGTTGATCAGGCCACGCAGGGGAGACCCGCTGGGGCCCGCCGGAATGTAGCCGCCGTCGAGCGCGTGGAGCACGGCGTCGATCTCGGCGCCGGTGCCCGCCAGGCGAGGCACGATCTCGGTGGCGGCGAAGGTCAGCACGCGGGCGACGTCCTGGTGTTCCGGGACGTCGGCGACGACTTCGGCGACGGCGGCGGGGGACCAGTCACGGGCCTCCATCGCCTCGACGAGCGACCGGGCCTTCTGCTCGATGGCGTCCACTTCGGACAGTGGTGCGTCGCTGTTCTCCTTGAGGCCCAAAGCGGAACGCAGTCCGGGAACCGCGCCCTGCTTGCCGCCCCACATCTGCTGGGCGCGCAGCATCGCCAGCACGAGGTTGATCCGGGCTTCGCCTTCCGGCGCGGCACCGAGGATGTGGAGGCCGTCGCGGATCTGGGCGTCCTTGACCTCGCACAGCCAGCCGTCGATGTGCAGCAGGAAGTCGTCGAACTCCGCGTCGTGCGGGCGTTCCTCGACACCGAGGTCGTGGTCGAGCTTCGCGGCCTGGATGAGCGTCCAGATCTGCGCGCGGACCGCGGGCAGCTTCGCCGGGTCCATCGCGGCGATGTTGGCGTGCTCGTCGAGAAGCTGTTCCAGGCGGGCCATGTCGCCGTAGCTCTCGGCGCGGGCCATCGGCGGGATCAGATGGTCGACGATCGTGGCGTGCGCGCGCCGTTTCGCCTGGGCGCCCTCGCCGGGGTCGTTGATCAGGAACGGGTAGATCAGCGGCAGGTTGCCGAGGACGGCGTCCGGCGCGCAGGAGTCCGAGAGACCGGCGGTCTTACCGGGAAGCCATTCCAGCGAACCGTGTTTGCCGAGGTGGACGACGGCGTGCGCGCCGAACTCCTCCTCCAGCCAGCGGTACGCGGCGAGATAGTGGTGGCTCGGCGGGAGGTCCGGATTGTGGTAGATCGCCACCGGGTTCTCGCCGAATCCGCGAGGCGGCTGGATCATCAGGATGACGTTGCCGGACTGCAGGGACGCGAGCACGATGTCGCCGTTGTCGACGTAGAGCTCGCCGGGAGCGGGCCCCCAGTGCTCCTCCATCCCCTCGCGCAGTTCCGCGGGCAGCGCGGCGAACCACTCGCGGTACTTGTCGGCCGGGACGCGGATCGGGTTGCCGGACAGCTGTTCTTCCGTCAGCCACTCCGGATCCTGGCCGCCCGCGGCGATGAGCGCGTGGATCAGCGCGTCACCGTCGGGCTGGTCGGTGCCGGTGGGCTCGACGCCGGGGAACGGGTCCTCGCCGAGGTCGTACCCCCGGTCGCGCATGCGGCGCAGCAACTCGATCGCGGACGCGGGCGTGTCGAGGCCGACGGCGTTGCCGACGCGAGAATGCTTGGTCGGGTACGCGGACAGCATCAGCGCGATCTTGCGCTCCTGGGGCGGCGTGTGGCGCAAGCGAGCGTGGGCGAGCGCGATCTTGGCGACCCGGGACGCGCGCTCGGCGTCCGGCACGTACTTGGGAAGGCCGTCGTCGTCGATCTCCTTGAACGAGAACGGGACGGTGATGAGGCGGCCGTCGAACTCGGGGACGGCCATCTGGTTGCCCGCGTCGAGCGGGGAGAGGCCGTCGTCGTTCGCGGACCAGGTCTCGCGGTCGCTGGTGAGGCAGAGGGCCTGGAGAATCGGGATGTCGAGCGCGGCCATCTCGGAGACGTCCCACGCCTCGTCGTCCCCGCCCGCCCCGACCTCGGAGGGCTTGGTGCCGCCGGCGGCCAGCACGGTGACCAGGAGCGCGTCGGCCTTGGCCAGCTCGACCATCATCTCCGGCTCGCGGGTGCGCAGGGACGCGCAGTGGATCGGGAGCGCGCGGCCCCCGGCGTCCTCGATGGCGTCGGAGAGGGCGTGGACGAACTCGGTGTTCCCGGAGAGGTGATGCGCGCGGTAGTAGAGGATCGCGATGACCGGGCCGTCTGTTCGCTTCGGTGTGCGCTGGAGGACGCCCCACAGCGGCTGCACCTTGGGCGGCTCGAAACCGTCGCCGGTGAGCAGGAGCGTGTCGCTGAGGAAGCGGTGCAGCTGAGCGAGGTTCTCCGGCCCGCCCTGCGCGAGGTACGCGTGAGCCTCGGCCGCCGTACCGGCCGGGACCGTCGAGAGCTTCATGAGCTGCGCGTCCGGCGTCTGCTCGCCGCCGAGGACGACCACGTGCGCGCCACTCGCGCGGACCGTGTCGAGCCCCTCCTGCCAGCTGCGCTCGGACCCGAGGATCCGGATGACGACGATCTGGGCGCCGTCGAGCAGAGCGGGCAACTCGGCCAGGTCGAGCCGGGCGGGGTTGGCCATCCGGTAGTCGGCCTCGCCGGCGCGGGCGCTGAGCAGGTCGGTGTCCGATGTGGACAGAAGCAGGATCACGGCAGTCCTCACTCGGGGTGTCCGCGCCCCGGGTCGTGCGGTCGCGACGGCCGGAGTTCCTGGCTTCCCCTCTCGTGGCTGGGAGGGGTGACAGTGGCGGGACCGCCCCGGACTCTCACCGGGTTCCTCCCTCTGCCGACGCGTGGGTTCCCGCTCACTCTCCGGTGCGGTCCGGCGGGAGTCAAGGTGATGTGTCCGGCAGGTGGTGGGCGGGGGCGGGTGCTGGGTCGGCCAGGGGCGAGTGGGGAGGATTCAGGACGTTGAACGTCCGGAATCTTTCACCACCATGGGGTGATTTCAGCAGGTAGCCACCGCTACCCGGCGCGACACCGAACCTCGGTCACCGTATTTAGCCGACTAATTGCGAAGGTCCTGAAGTCTCGCGACCTGCTCCCGCAGTGAAACGACCGCCTCGGCGAGATCCACCGGATCGACCGTCCCGGCCCACTCCCGGATAAGCCGTGACCGCAGGCGGACGACCTCCTTCTCCGCGTCGCGCACGATCGCCGCCTGGGTGTACTCCTGCGCGTCGACGGCCGCTTCCTTGCGTCGCCGGTGCTCGGCGATCTGGTCGCTGAGCAGGTCGATCTCGGGCGGCGGATCGGCAGGGCCACGAGCAGGGGAAGCAGGAGTACCCCAGACGGCGTCCTTGTCGAGCAGCGGAGCCCAGATCCGGGCGTAGGCCTCGCGAACCTGCTCTTCCGTCACACCGTGTTCGCCCAGCACGCGAGTCACTCCGCCGCCGGCCGACGACAACGCGGCGAGCATCTCGAGGAAGCCGTCGTGCCGCAGCACTTCGCGGACTTCGGCGGTGACCGCGAAACCCGACTCGGTGCCCGCGGCGACGTCGGAAGCGGGCGCTTTCTCCAGTTGCCACACGAGGACATCGCGAGAAATCCCCAAGGCGCCGGGAAGTGCATACCCGACGCCATCGTCCAAAATGGCGAGCAGGAGTTCCTCCCCGCCGACCCGGTCCCGTCCCAGCCGGACTGCGTGCGCGTGCGCCCGCTCCACCAGGTTCACGCCGAACGTTCCGAAGAGGAGTCACCGATCCGCGGGAAGGGGGCGGTGGAGAAGATGATCTCCACCGCCACCTCGAAGAATGCCGCGATCCGCAGTGCGAGGTAGAGGCTCGGGCTGTACTCGCCGCGTTCGAGATAGCCGATGGTCTGGTAGTGCACGCCCAGCGCATCGGCGAGCTCGCGGCGGGAGATGCCCCGTTCCGCCCGTAGCATCGCGATCCGGTTGTAAACGACCTCGCTCATGAACTAGCCAATTCGCTGCATCGCCTTTTCCCGTCGTGCCGCCACCGAGGACCCGGACTCACGCCGTGCCATGCGCCGCAGGACGACCGGGGCCAGTGCCAATCCGATCACGGTCCACGCGGTCAGTACGCCGAGGGTCTCCCATGGCCGCCAAGACTGCCCGATCTCGATCATCACCGTCGAGTCCGGCAGCAGCGCCGAGCGCATGCCGAGGCCGAGCCAGTACATCGGGAACACCTGTCCGATGTACTGCAGCCATTCCGGCAGTGCGGTGATCGGGTAGAAGATCCCCGAGATCGCGCCGATTCCCAGGGTGGGCAGCATGATCAGGCCGATGCTGCGCGCGTTCGTGGTCAGTGAGCCGAAGATCGCGCCGATCGGCATGGTGGCGAGCAGGCCGAGCACCAGCACCCACAGCAGGCCCAGCCACGACGCCCACCCGCCGGGCGCGATGCCGTCGAACAGGATCAGGCTGGGGATCAGCACCAGCAGGATCCCGATGACCGTGCTGAAGGACACCGTGACGACCTTGCCGACGAGGTAGCCGATCATGCCGTTCGGCGTCGCCTTGGCGCGCAGGAGCGTGCCGTCCTCGCGTTCGACGGCGAGGATGCCCGCCATCCCGAGCATGCCGCTGAACACGATCGACGCGCCCAGCACGCTCGGCACGGTGGCGGCGCCGAGCGAGAACTCCATGCCCGGCAGTTTCGCGTCGCGCATGAAGAACATGACGACGACGAAGATCGCCGGGAAGAGGAAGGTGTTGAACAGGTCTTCGCCGTTGGTCATCATCTGGCGGGCTTCGAGCCAGCCTCGCCGGATGCCCAGCCGCACGCTGTGCTGAACCGGGTTCATCGCGCATCCACCTCCGTGAGCGGGGATTCCGCCTGGCGGACCAGGGTCATGTAGGTGTCCTCGAGCGACGCCCGCCGGACCTCGAGGTCGCCGATGGCGTCCCCGTGCTGCTTGAACAGTTCGTGCACGTACTTCGTCGATTCCGTGGTCGAGTGCACGAACCGCTGGCCGTCCAGCGTCCAGCGCACCTCGGCCTCGCCGGCGATCTGCCTGCTCAGCGCGTCGGCGGAACCGTCGGCGACGATCCGGCCGTGGTTCAGGATGAGGATCCGGTCGGCCAGCTTCTCGGCCTCGTCGAGGTCGTGCGTGGTCAGCAGGATCGTCGTGTCGTCGTCATCGGTCAGCCGGTGCACGAGTTCGTGGAACTCGCGCCGCGCCTCCGGGTCCAGCCCGGCGGTCGGCTCGTCGAGGAACAGCAGTTCCGGACGGCCGACGATGCCGATCGCGACGTCCAGCCTGCGCCGCTGCCCGCCCGAGAGCATCCGGACCTTCTTGTCCGCGTGCGCGGTCAGCCCGACCGCGGCGACCAGTTCGTCCGGATCCCACGGCCGCTTGATGCGGTCGGTGGAATACGGCGCGTAGTAGCCGCCGAGGTGCTCCAGCAGTTCCCGCACCCGCCACTTCGCGTGGTCACGCCAGGCCTGGAGGACGACCCCCAGCCGCGCCCTCCAGTTCTCGTCCGCGTGCGCCGGGTCGACGCCCAGCACGCTGACCTCGCCTTCCGAGCGCATCCGGAAGCCTTCGAGGATCTCGATCGTCGTGGTCTTGCCCGCCCCGTTGGGCCCCAGCAGGCAGATCACCTCGCCACGGTGCGCGGTGAAGTCGACGCCGTGGAGGACGTCGTTCGTTCCGTAGCGCATCCGGAGATCTTTGACGGAGATCATCACGTCTTGTGGATCTCTCATTGGTCACCCCCATCTCAGTGCTGCGACTGAATGTAGCACACCTACTACATATGATCTGAGAGGTACTCTCGCTCCAGGTCGCCATCTACAGTGAGCGCATGTCCACGAGCACGCGTGTCCGAGCCGACGCGTGCCCCGGTGTTTTCGCCACGCACGACGCGGCGGACGGTCCGCTCGCCCGGATCCGGCTGCCCGGCGGGGCCATCACGAAAGACCAGCTCGGGGCCCTCGCGGACGCCGCCGACGACCTCGGGGACGGCGCTCTCCACCTGACCTCTCGCGGCAACATCCAGCTCCGCGGCGTCACCCGTCCCGGTCTCGCGGCCAGGCTTTCCGCGGCCGGACTCCTGCCTTCGCCGCCGCACGAACGCGTCCGCAACATCCTCGCCTCGCCCCTGAGCGACGTCGCCCAACGTCTCGCCCCGGCGCTCGACAGGGCCCTGTGCGCCGTTCCCGAGCTGGCCGAACTTCCCGGACGTTTCCTCTTCGCCCTCGACGGCGGCCGCGGCGACGTCGCGGGGGAGGGCGCCGACGTCTGCTGGCGTGACGGCGCGCTGCTGCTCGACGGCGCCGACACAGGCCTGCGCGTCACCGCGGAGCACGCTGTCGAGACGCTGATCTCGGTCGCGCGCGCTTTCCTTCGCATCAGGGGAACCGCCTGGCGGATCGGCGAACTTCCCGGCACGGGACCACTTCTTCGGGACATCCCGGGCGAAAAGGAAGAACCGCGGGTCTTCGACACGAACCCGGGCCTGCCCATCGGGCGCATCGGTGACGCCTTCGGGGTCGCGCCGGTCTTCGGCCGCCTGACCACTGGACAGGCGCGCGCGATCGCGAAGGCAGGCAATGCGGTGGTGACGCCGTGGCGCTCGATCCTGGTCCTCGGCACGCTGGACGACGACGCCGGTCTGATCACCGATCCGGACGCGCCGTCGCTCGGGATCAGCGCCTGTATCGGCCGTCCGGGCTGCGCGAAGTCGCTCGCCGACGTCCGGGCCGAAGCGGCACGGGTCGGCCGGACCCCGATGGCCCATTTCGCCGGATGTGAACGGCGGTGCGGAAAACCCGCGCGCGAGCACGTCGACGTGCTCGCGACGGAGGACGGTTACCTGGTCGACGGGGCGTTCGTCCCGGTCGGCGAGCTGGCCGGGACGTTGGCGCGGAAGGACAGTGCCGAAGTGAAGGGACAGCAGTGATCGACTACCTCCGGGACGGTGCCGAGATCTACCGGCATTCGTTCGCCACCATCCGCGAGGAGGCGGATCTCGCGATCCTGCCCGACGACGTCGCGGTGCTGGCCGTGCGGATGATCCACGCCTGCGGGATGGTCGACCTGGTCGACGACCTCCGCTACAGCCTGGACGTGGTGGAATCCGGCCGGGCCGCGCTCGAGGCGGGCGCGCCGATCCTCTGCGACGCCAACATGATCGCGTCCGGGGTGACCCGCAAGCGTTTGCCTTCCGCCAACGAGGTGCTGTGCACGCTGTCCGACCCGAAGGTGCCGGGGCTGGCCGAGCGGATGGGCACCACCCGTTCCGCGGCCGCGCTGGAGCTGTGGCGCGACAAGCTGCCCGGTTCCGTGGTGGCGATCGGCAACGCGCCCACCGCGTTGTTCCGCCTGCTGGAACTGCTCGACGAAGGGGTCGGTGCCCCGGCGGCGATCATCGGGGTCCCGGTCGGGTTCGTCGGCGCCGCCGAGTCCAAAGTGGAGCTCGCCGAGCGGGCGCCCGCGCCGTACCTGGTGGTGCACGGACGCCGTGGCGGCAGCGCGATGGCCGTCGCCGCGATCAACGCGATGGCGAGTGAGGTCGAATGAGCGGGCCCGGGAAACTCTGGGGTGTCGGGCTCGGGCCCGGTGACCCCGAACTGATGACGGTGAAGGCCGCGCGGCTCATCGGCGAGGCCGACGTCATCGCCTATCACAGCGCCCGGCACGGCCGGAGCATCGCGCGTTCGGTCGCCGAGCCGTACCTGCGCGACGGCCAGCTCGAAGAGAAGCTGGTCTACCCGGTCACCACCGAGACCACCGACCATCCCGGCGGCTACGAAGGCGCCATCGCCGATTTCTACGAGCTCAGCGCGAAAAGGCTCGCCGAACACCTCGACGCCGGACGTGACGTCGTCGTGCTCTGCGAAGGCGACCCGTTCTTCTACGGCTCCTACATGTACATGCACGAACGGCTCGCCGACCGCTACGAGGCGACCGTCGTGCCCGGCGTGACGTCGGTCAGCGCGGCGTCGTCGGTGCTCGGCCGCCCGCTGGTGCAGCGCGACGAGGTCCTCACCATCCTGCCCGGGACCCTGCCCGCGCCGGAACTGGCGCGCCGCCTCGCCGACACGCAGGCCGCCGCGGTGCTCAAACTCGGCCGTACGTTCGGCAACGTCCGCGAGGCGCTGGCCGAGGCCGGGAAGCTGGACGACGCCTTCTACATCGAACGCGCGACCTGGCAGGCGCAGCGCGTCGAGCCGTTCGCCGACGTCGACCCGGAGTCGGTGCCGTACTTCTCGCTGGCGCTGCTGCCCAGCCCGGCCTACGCGTCCCGGCTCGCCGACGAACCGGAGAGCCCGCGAAAGACCGAAACGCACACCGGTGGCGAGGTCGTGGTCGTCGGTCTCGGCCCGGCGGGCCCCGGCTGGCTGACCCCCGAAGCGACCGAGGAACTGGCCGCGGCGGAGCACGTCGTCGGCTACGGCCCGTATGTCGCGCGGGTACCGCAGCGCGCGGGCCAGCAGCGGCACGCGTCGGGCAACCGCGTCGAGGCCGAACGTGCCGTCGAAGCGCTGGAATTGGCCGCGAACGGCGCCAAGGTCGCGGTGGTGTCCTCGGGTGATCCCGGCGTGTTCGCGATGGCGTCGGCGGTGCTGGAGCAGCTCGCCGCCGGGCACGGCACGGGGACGCGGGTGCGGATCGTGCCGGGGGTGACCGCCGCGCAGGCGGCCGCGTCCCGGGTCGGCGCTCCGCTGGGCCACGACTACTGCGTGCTTTCGCTGTCCGATCGGCTCAAGCCGTGGGAGATCATCGAACGGCGCCTCGACGCGGCGGGCGCGGCGGATCTCGTGCTCGCGCTGTACAACCCGGCCTCCCGCACCAGGACCACACAGCTCGCGCAGGCCCGCGACGTCCTGCTCCGGCACCGCGCGCCGGAGACGCCGGTCGTCGTCGCCCGTGACGTCGGCGGTCCCGAGGAGGATGTCCGCGTGGTCACCCTCGGCACGCTCGATCCGGCGGAGGTGGACATGCGCTGCCTGCTGATCGTGGGTTCGTCGAAGACCCGTGCCGAGAACGGGATCGTCTGGACGCCCCGCGGTTACGAGTGACGCCCGAGCCCGGCGTTGCGCGCCTGGCCGAGCAGCACCTCGCGATCGACGGTGCCGGCCTTCGCGTGAATCGACGAGACCACGTTGCGCACGGTCTTGGGGGCGAGCCCCAGTTGCCGTGCCACCTGCGTGATCGTCAACCCGCCCGCCAGGAGGTCCAGCACTTCGTGCTCGCGTGAGGTCAGCCGCGGGAACATCCGGACCGGCTCGGAGGCGGCCAGCAGGCCGTAGAGCCGGTCCGCCGCGCGTTCGCCGAACACGACCGCGCCCGCCGCGACCCCGCGGATGAACCGGACCAGGTCCGCGTGGCCTGCGGTCCGCGACAGGACGCCGCGGGCACCCGCGAGCATCGCGGCGACGCCGAGTTCGCCGTCGCCGGGCGGGGTCAGCGCGAGCACGGCGGTTTCCGGCACGCGCGACGCCAGCTCGCGGGTCACGGCGAGTCCGTCGAGCGCGGGCGGGTGAACGGACAGGACGAGGACGTCCGGGCGCAGCACGGTGGCGTGCCAGACCGCTTCGCGTTCGTCGGGGGTATAGGCGACCACTTCCAGTTCCGAGGACTCGGGCGGCTCGGGGACACCCGCGAAGACCACGCTCACCACTTGGGTTCGAATCGGCACGCCATCGGTTGTAGCGCAGAACTTTTGTACAGTGTCCGGCCGTTTTGGGTGAACAATGACCATTCGATAACGCTTCGACGATCAGGGGGGCCTGGTGCCGAGACGCGAGCGCCCGCTGGGGCCGGGTGACGACGTCGTCGTGAGGTTCGCGGCGGATCTTCGCCTGCTCCGGGAGAAGGCGGGCGGGCCGACGTACCGGGACCTCGCCGCCCGCGCGGGCTACTCGGCCGCCGCCCTCTCCGAGGCGGCGGGAGGCCGGAAGCTGCCGGGGCTCGCGGTGACGTCCGCGTACGTCACCGCGTGCGGCGGGGATCTCCCGGTGTGGGAGGACCGCTGGCGCGCCGTCGCCGCCGGGCTCGCCGCGGCCGACGGCGAACGCGACGACACCGAGCTCCCGTATCTGGGCCTGGCCGCGTTCCAGGCGACCGACGCCGACCGGTTCTTCGGCCGTGAGCGGCTGGTCGCCGAGCTGACCGGCAAGCTCGCGGAACGACGGCTCGTCGGCGTCTTCGGCGCCTCGGGTTCGGGAAAATCATCCGTCCTGCGAGCCGGGCTGGCGCCGTCGAGCGAACGCCCTGTCGACCTTCGCACGCCTGGAGCACATCCGCTCGAAGCGGACTGTGCCGTCGCGGGGCGGCTGCTGATCGTCGATCAGTTCGAGGAGCTTTACGCGCTCTGCCACGACGAAGGCGAGCGCACCGCCTTCATCGACGCGCTGCTGGCGCTCGCGAGCGACGAGCACGGGACCCGGGTCGTCCTCGGCGTCCGCGCGGACTTCTACGGTCACCTCTGCCGTCACGCGGGTCTCGTGGAGGCCCTCACCGACGCACAGGTGATGGTCGGCCCGATGACCGCAGACGAACTCCGCACCGCGATCGTCGAACCCGCCGTCCGCGCGGGCTGCCGGGTCGAGGCGGCGCTGGTCACGACGCTCGTCGCCGACGCCACCGGCCAGCCCGCGATGCTCCCGCTGGTCTCGCACGCGCTGCTGGAGACCTGGCGGCGGCGTCAGGGGATCACGCTGACCAGCGCGGCGTACGAGTCGGCGGGCGGGATCCTCAACGCGATCGCGCAGACCGCGGAGGCGGTGTACACGGATCTGGAGCCGGACAGGCAGGCCCTCGTCCGGCAGATCTTCCTGCGGCTGACCGCGCTCGGCGAAGGCACCGAAGACACGAAGCGCCGTCTCAACCGGCGCGAGCTCGACGACGATCCCGCGACGACGGAGGTTCTCGGACGCCTCGCCGACGCGCGCCTGCTGGTTCTCGACCGCGACGGCGTCGAGATCGCCCATGAGGCGCTGATCCGCGGCTGGCCCCGGCTACGCGACTGGCTCGCGGAGGACCGCGAAGGACATCGGCTGCATCGTCAGCTGGCCGAGGCGACCGACCTGTGGGAGTCGCTGGATCGCGACAAGGGCAGCCTCTACCGCGGTACGCGGCTGGGTCTCGCGGCCGAATGGGCGGCCAGGGCGCCGGACGCGTTGAGCACGCGCGAACAGGAGTTCCTCCGGGCCGGACTCGACGCGGAAGCCGAGGAGACCGCTGTCGGCCGCAAACGGACACGGAGGCTGCGCAGGCTTGTCGCGCTCCTCCACGTGCTGCTGATCCTCGCGGTCGTGGCCGTCGTGTACGCCGTCGACGCCGGGAACACCGCGACCGATCAGCGGAACGTGGCGCTCGCGCGCAAGGCCGTCGTCGACGCGAAGACGTTACGGGAGTCGAACCCGGCGTTGTCGACCCAACTCAGCCTCGCCGCGTACCGGCTCGCGCCGATCCAGGAGACCCACGACGGTCTGCTCGCGTCCATGGCGGCGCCGTTCGCCACCAGGATGACCTTCGACCCCGGTGACGTCACCGTCGTGCTGAGCGGGCAGCTCATGGTCACCTCCGACTCCTACCGGGCGACGCAGGTGTGGTCCATCGCCGATTCCCGGCGTCCGGAACTCCTGTCGACGCTGCCCGCTTCGGAAACGATTCGCGGCCCGCTCGCGTTCAGTCGCGACGGACGGGCCCTGGCGACCGCCACCCGGGAGCACGCCGTCCGGCTCTGGGACCTGACCGATCCACGGAATCCGGTGCGGAAGGCGGACGTCGCCGGGCACCGGGAGGCCCTGCTTTCCACCGGTTTCAGCCCGGACGGCCGCCTCCTCGCCACCGGTTCCGCCGACCGCACCGTCCGGCTCACCGACGTCTCCGACCTCGGCGCCCCGAAACCGCTCGGCGGGATCCCGGCCGACGAGCTCGAACGCGCCGTCTTCAGCCCCGACGGCAGGCTGCTGGCGGTCACGAACACGAACTGGACGGCGGAACTCTGGGACGTCACCACCCCGGCCGCGCCGCGACGGCGCTCCGTCCTTTCCGGACACAAGGATCTGCAGCTCACCCCGGCGTGGAGCCCGGACGGCAGACGGCTGATCACCACCAGCTGGGATCGCACGGCCCGGCTCTGGGACGTCGCCGATCCGGCGTCGCCGCGGCCGCTGTCGACGATGACCACCCCGGCCGTGGTCTGGGCGGCCGGGTTCAGCCCGAGCGGCAGGCTGGTGGTGACCGCGGGGGACGACCAGTCCGTGCGCGTGTGGGACGTCACGGGAGCGGCGGCGAAGGAACTGCCGCCGCTGTCCGGGCACACGAACGCCATCTGGTGGACCGGGTTCACCCCGGACGGCAAGACCATCGTGTCCACCAGCGCGGATCGGACCGTCCGGTTGCAGGACCTCGGCGAGCTCGCGCTGGCCTCGAGCGCGGGCTGGAACGTCGGCGCGTTCACCGAGCAGGGGCGGATCCTCGTCACCTCCGGGGACGACGTGCGGCTTTGGACGATGGACGACCTCCGTGCCCCGCGACAGCTCGCGAAACTCCCCGGACCGGCCACGGTCACCGCCGTCGCGCTCAGCCCGGACAAGCGCAGCCTCGCGCTGGCCGCGCACGACGGCGCGGGCGTCGCCGGGACGTTCCTGCTCCAGCGCTGGGACATCAGCGATCCGACGGCGCCGAAGCTGACGGCGTCCACCGAGGTCAAGCCGACGTATTCGCTCGCGTTCAGCCCGGACGGGAAGACGTTCGCCTCCGGCCACGACGACGGGCCGATCCAGCTCTGGGACGTCGGCGATCCCCAGCGGTTCGCCGAGCCGCGGACCCTCCCGGTCGGTGACGGCACGGTGTGGTCGCTCGCGTTCACGCCCGACGGGCGGACGCTCGTGGGCAGCCAAGGTCTCAGCTCGTCCGCGGTGACCTTGTGGGACGTCGCCGATCCGAAGCGGCCGAGTCTGGTGTCGACCCTGCGGCCCGACGCCGGCGCCCTGTTCAAGATGGCGCTCAGTCCCGACGGCCGGACCGTCGCCGCGGGCAGCAGCGACCGGAACGTCTACCTGTGGGACATCGCCGATCGCGCGCACGCCGTGCGGCTGGCGAAACTGGGCGGCAATCCCGAAGGCGTCGGGCATCTCGCGTTCGGCCCGGCGGGGCGGGAACTGGCGGCGTCGGCGTTCCGGACGGTGCGGGTCTGGGACCTCGCCGATCCCCGGAACCCGGTGGAGCGGGCGCAGCTCACCGGGTTCGCCGCGACGGTCAACTCGGTGGCCTACCGGGACGACGGGCAGACGCTCGCGATCGGGAGCAGCGGTGTGCAGCTGTGGCAGACGAACACGGACCGGGTGAGCGAAGAGATCTGCCGGTTGGCGACGCCGAGGATCACCAGGGAGGAGTGGGAGAGGTACTTTCCGGGGCTCGAGTACGCGCCACCGTGCGGATGACCAACTCTCTCCGTAATAAACATATAGCGCATGGGGGGACTTGCCACAAGACCCCGGTCATGCTTCAAACTCACTCGCCGTAGCCGAAACCTGGCGAAATGGGAGTCTGTGTCAACTCAGGGTCATGAAGAAGAGCTGCGGTCCGAACGCGAGTACGTCGCCGGGCTCTACACGCGCTTGGACGCCGAACGCGCGCGGGTGAAGGGGGAGTTCCAGGCCGCGCTGGGGGGAACCGGCGCGACGGCCATGGAACGCGACGTCGAGGTGCGTTCGCTGGCCAGGGAGTCGCGGCGGCTCGACGTCGTGGACAACGGCCTGTGCTTCGGCAGGCTGGACAGCGACGCGGGGGAGACCTTCCACATCGGCCGTATCGGTCTCTTCGACGAGGACAAGGACTACGAACCGGTACTGCTCGACTGGCGGGCGCCGGCGGCACGGCCGTTCTACACCGCGACCGCCGCGACACCGGAGAAGATGCGCCGCCGTCGCCAGTTCCACACGCACGGGCGTGCGGTGATCGGGTTCACCGACGAGGTGTTCGGCCGCCCCGGCGGCGACGCGGAAGGCGACGCGGCGCTGCTCGCGGCCGTCAACGCGCCGCGCGGTGAGGGGATGCGCGACATCGTCGCGACCATCCAGGCCGAGCAGGACGAGATCATCCGGCACGAGCACCCCGGTGTGCTGGTGATCGAGGGCGGGCCGGGCACCGGGAAGACCGTGGTCGCGCTGCACCGCGTCGCGTACCTGCTCTACACCCAGCGCGAGCGGATGGAACGCCACGGCGTGCTCGTGGTCGGGCCGAATCCGGCGTTCCTGCACCACATCGGCCGGGTCCTGCCGTCGCTGGGCGAGACCGACGTGGTGTTCATGACCACCGGCGATTTCGTCCCCGGCAAGCACGTCACCGCCGAGGACGGCCCCGAAGTGGTGCGGCTCAAGGGTTCGCTGAAGATGCTGGACGTCCTGGCCGCCGCCGTCGCCGAACGCCAGCGGTTGCCGGAGGAACCGCTGCCGATCGAGCTGTCCGACGTCACCGTCCGGATCGACGCCGAGACCGCGGAGTGGGCCAGGGACGAGGCGCGCAAGAGCGGCCTGCCGCACAACGAAGCGCGGGTGACGTTCACCGACATCGTCACCTACGTCCTGACCGAGCGGGCGATCGCGCGGATCGGCCGCGGCTGGCTGAGCCGGGACGACCGCGACGAATGGGAGCGGCTGCGGAAGGACCTGCTGAAGGAACTGGCGGAGAGCGAGACGTTCACCGCCGCGCTCGACGCGCTCTGGCCGATCCTGACGCCCGAGAGCCTGCTCGGGGCGCTCTACGCGTCCCCGGAACGGCTGACGGCGGCCGGTGCCGACCAGGCGCTGCTGCGCGCCGACGGGGAAGCCTGGACGGTGTCGGACATGCCGCTGCTCGACGAACTCGTCGATCTGCTCGGCCGTGACAAAGCGGCGGAGCAGGCGGCGGAAAAGGCCGTCGAGCGGGAGAAGAAGGCCGAGGCCGAGTACGCCGAAGGTGTGCTCGACACGATGAAGCTGGACCGCGAGGAGATGGACGAGGACGTCCTGCTGTCCGCGGAAAACCTGCTCTTCGCCGACGAACTCGCCGACCGGTTCGTCGAGCACGACACGCGCAGCCTCGTCGAGCGGGCCTCGGCGGACCGGGACTGGACGTACCGGCACGTCGTGGTCGACGAGGCGCAGGAACTGTCCGAAATGGACTGGCGGGTGCTGATGCGGCGCTGCCCCAACCGGTCGTTCACCGTCGTCGGCGATCTGGCGCAACGCCGGTCCGAAGCCGGGGCGCGGTCCTGGGGCGCGATGCTGGAGCCGTACGTGCCGGGCCGCTGGGTCTACCGCTCGCTGACGGTGAACTACCGGACGCCGGCGGAGATCATGGCCGTCGCGGCCTCGGTGCTCGCCGAGTTCGCGCCCGACGTCCGGGCGCCGGAGTCGGTCCGTTCCAACGGTGTCGCGCCGTGGGCGCGGAAGGTCACCGGGGATTCCCTGGCGGGGGCCATCGAGGAGTTCGTCAAGGACGAAGCGGGCCGCGAGGGCACCAGCGTGGTGATCGGGCCGCCGGGGGTGCCGGGCACGGTGCCCGCGTCGGAGACGAAGGGGCTCGAGTTCGACGCGGTCCTGGTGGTGGACCCGGTGCGGATCCTCGCCGACGGGCCACGTGGGGCGGCCGAGCTCTACGTCGCGCTCACCCGGGCCACGCAGCGGCTCGGGGTGCTCTACAGCGATGCTTTGCCGCCGGCGTTGGCCGGGCTCTAGAGAGAGCTGAAGGGGCCCTTCACCGCATCACATGCGGTGAAGGGCCCCTTCGCTGTGTCCTATGCGGGGAAAGTCCCCTTCAGCTCAGCGCGTCGGGTCCTTGCCGTTCGGCTGCCTCGGGCCGGGACCCGGCGACCACCAGCCGGGGACGACCTTCTCGCCGTGGATGATCGTCGGCGCGATCCCCTCGGTGAACGGTTCGACCTGCAGCAGCTGGCCCCACGACTGGCTCGGCTGACCGATCAGGTAGCTCGGCACCTCGGGTTCGGCGGCGACCTCTTCGAGCCAGCCGATCGGACCGCCGTTGGTGCTGGACGCCCAGTTCGCCTCGTCGGCCACGGCGCCCGCGGTGATCCGGTACTCGGGCATCTTCGAGATGCCGTCGTGCGAGGTCACCGGCTGCACGCACGGGTAGACGAACGACGCCGGCCAGTCGACGTACACCGGCTTGCCCGCGATCTTCTCGGTCAGCGTGGTGAACGTCGGCACGCGCGGCGCCGAGGCGGCGATCCAGCCGTCTTCGGTGAGGTCGTTGTCGACGATGTTGATCCGCACGGACGTCGTCTCGGCGGGGAGGTCGCGCAGGTTGATCCGGGTGTCGTTCCAGCCGTTGGTCCCGGCGCCCGGCGGGAGCACGAACTGGCTCCGGACGATCTTCACGCCTTCGCCGGTGTTCACGCCGTAGTCGAGGCTGACCGACGTCGGCCGCCGCGAGGCACCCGCGGTGGCGACCACGATCTGGCCGTCAGCGGGCTTCTCGGCGAGGGCGTACCAATCGCTGCGAAGCCGTCCGGCCCGCGTCTCGGGGTCGAGGAAGCTGCTCCACATCGGCACTTCGTCGGGCTTGAAACCGTGCGGCGGTTCGGCCAGCGGATCCTTGTCGTCGATCGCGCGGGTGTGGAACCCGGTCTGCACGCGGCCGTTGTCCTGTTCCGGATCGGGCAGCGGCGGCGGGGTCTGCCCGGCGGGCGGCTCCTCCTTCTTCACCGGCACCGTCCGCTGTTCGGGCTGGGCCCGCAGGATGCTGGTCGCGGCGTCCCGTTCCACCATCACGTGGTCGGAAAGGTTGCAGCTCTTGCCGGACAGATGCCCGAAGTTCGCGGCGCCGAGGCTGTAGGAACCGGCCTGGTTGTGGATCGCCCACGCCATGCTGACGAACTCGCCCCCGGCCATCAGGCCACAGACGACCACCAGCGAAAGCGACCCGAGCCGCAGCGACCGGCTCCGGCCTTCTTGCGGCCCGGCGGGCAGCCCGGGCCGGTGCGCGCGGACGTTCTCCACGAACGCGTAGATCCCGGAGATCGCGGCCGCGATGAGCAGGATCGTCGACAGCGGGATTCCGCCGATCGACGGCGCCACCCCGGTCCACTGCACGCCGAGTTTCGAGACGAACCAGAAGGAGTTGGGCCCGGTCGCGGCCAGCGCGCCGACCACGAGCAGCCCGGCGAGGAACGCCGCCCGGTTCCGTCTCGACCGCAGCACCGTCGAACTGGTCGCCAGCGCGGTCAGCGCCGCCATGGCCGCGCCGACGGCGGCGAACGCGCCGAAGTGGTGCGTCCACTTGGTCGGGGTCAAGGCCAGCAGGAGGAAGAAGAGCGCGACCGTGCCGATCAGGCGGCGGCTGGGGCCGAGCGCGGCGCCCGGGATCCGGCCGCGGCGCAGCAGCACCACCAGGCAGGTGCCGGTGCACAGCAACACGAGCAGGACGGGGAAGCGGCGCGGCATCGAGCCGTCCGGCAGGCTTTCGAAGAGCAATTGGTAGCGCGCGAGCTCTTGGAACCACGACAGGTTCGGGCCGACCTGGGTGCGGATCCGGGTCGCCTCCTGCACGGTGGCGAAGGTCTGGTCGGCGAAGACGACGATCAGCACCAGCAGCCCTGCGGCCAGCACCGGCGCGAGCACCGGCAGCCAGCCGTTCTCGGCGCGCTGGCGGACCAGTTTGAACAGCGGGCGCGCGGCGACCAGGAACGGCGCGACCGCGATCAGCCCGGTCGGCGTCGCGGCCAGGGTGAACCCGGCGGCGGTGAGGCCGAGGGCCAGCGGCAGCAGGCGGCGCGTCACGAGCGCGCGCTCCACGGCGCAGATCGCCAGCAGCGAGCCCAGCGCGGCGACCGGTTCCGGCCGGACACCGTTGTTGAACGGCATCCACCAGACCAGGAAGACCGCGGCGGCGGCCCAGCCGGCCGCGCGGCTCGTCCGGACCTGGGTGCCGAGGCGCGGCATGACCTCGCGGCTGATCAACAGCCAGCTCAGCACGCCGAGCACGAACGACGGGAGCCGGATCCACGGCGGCACCGTGCTGACGTGCGCCATCAGCTGGAACACGTGGTAGAACCAGCCGAACGGCGCTTCGGCGACGCCGAACCAGCGGTGGTAGTTGGTCATGTAGCCGGTGTCTTCGGCGACTCTGGACATCGTGAGGATGTAGCCGTCGTCCGAGGTGACCGGGCCGATGAAGACCCACGCGCCGAGCGCGATGATCACCGTCGCGTCGCGGGCGGTCAGCCGCCACCAGCCGACCGGCGCCCAGCGGGGCGCGCGGCGGGCGAACCCGGAGTCCATCCGCCACACCGCGATCAGGCAGCCGATGAACGACAGCGCCGCGATCAGGCCGATGATCCACTTCAGCACCGTCGGCGAGGTCTGGTAGCGGGTGTCCGGGACGACCGAGACGTGCAGCCCGGCGATCGGGTCCTTGCCCGCGTTGATCGACGAGTAGATCCCGACCAGCCGCGGCCGGACGTCGCCCTCGGCGTGGAAGACCACGGTCTCGGCGACGGTCAGCGTCATCTGGTTCGCGTCGGCGACGAGTTTGATGTCGCAGTTGGGAGGAGTCGTCGACTGAGGAGGCAGCGGTTGCTGCACGATCTGCTGGCCCTGACTGGACGCGAGCAGCACGCCGTTGTCGATGCGCAGCTGCAGGCCGACGCCCTTGCCCGCGCGCGGGTCGGTGCGGCCGTCGGGCACGGTCGAGAACAGCAGCGCCTGACCCTGTGAACGCGCGTCCAGCGACCGCACGGTCGTGCACGGCAGATCGACGCGCAGGTCTTGAGCCCAGTACCCGGTCAAGGGCGCGTTGACGGAGCGGGTGTCGCCGCCCGTTGGCCAGACGACCTCCGCTGTGTCCTGCACCACCGGCAGGAAGGGGAAAGCCAGCGCGCACAAGGCGGAAAGCAACCCCAGCGTGACAGCGATCAAACGCATCGGCGCAACGCTAACGGGTCTGGTCCGAACGGCTTACGCAGGGCTGCCCTTGGTCTCGGCGTCGAGCCAGGTTAAGGCGTCCTGAACCGTCGTCACGCTGGCGGTTTCGGGGCGCCACGGCCGCCGGGCGACGACCATGGGGAGGCCGAGTTCGCGGGCCGCGGTGAGCTTCGCGGCGGTCATCGCGCCGCCGCTGTCCTTCGTGACGAGCACCTCGACGCCGTGCCGTTCCATCAGCCCGCGTTCCTTGTCCACCGTGTACGGACCGCGGTCCAGCAGGACTTCGCACCGCCTGGGGAGCCGCACCTCGGGTGGATCGACGCAGCGGATCAGGAACCACAGGTCGTCGAGCCCGGCGAAGGCGGCGAGACCTTGACGGCCGCTGGTGAGGAACACGCGTTCGCCGAGAGCCGGGAGCAGCCGCGCGGCGTGGTCGAGGTCGTCGGCCCAGTGCCACGTGTCGCCGGGCTGTTCGGTCCAGCCAGGCCGGGCGACCCTGAGCAACGGTGTGCTCGTTTCGCGCGCGGCTTCGGCCGCGTTGGCGCCGATGCGTTCGGCGAAGGGGTGGGTGGCGTCGATCATCGCGGCGACGTCGTTCTCGGCCAGCCAGCGCGCGAGACCTTCCGGGCCGCCGAAGCCGCCGACGCGGACTTCACCGTCCGGCAGTTTCGGACGCGCGACGCGGCCCGCGAGCGACGACACGACGTGTTCGCCGCGCGCCGCCAGCTCCTTCGCCAGCTC
This sequence comes from Amycolatopsis sp. lyj-84, assembly GCF_046549075.1. Taxonomy (NCBI): domain Bacteria; kingdom Bacillati; phylum Actinomycetota; class Actinomycetes; order Pseudonocardiales; family Pseudonocardiaceae; genus Amycolatopsis; species Amycolatopsis sp. lyj-84. The sequence continues at coordinate 74,417 of NZ_JAJPWO010000010.1, read as the reverse complement.
GCGTGCTTCGCCGGTGCCGCCCAGGATGAGCACTCTCATCGGGCTACGGCGGCACGCCAGCGTTCGAGGGTGCGCAGGTTGGCGAGCGTCTCCGCCCAGGTGAGTTCGGGCGCTTGACGGTCATCGAGGTGCGTCGCGACGTGGTCGGCTTCGCGGGCGAAGAGGCCCTGCGTCGCCTCGACTTCGATCACCTCGGGTTCCCCGCCTTCCGGCGTGAGGATGATCTGGGAGGTCTTCGGCCTGCGCATTTCGTGGATCCACGCCGGCTTCGGCACGTACAGCTGTCCTTGTGAGCCGTACACGCGGATGTGGTCGTCCTGCGTCAGCTGGAAGCCGCAGGCCAGTTGCGCGAGGATCCCGCCCGGCAGCCGCAGCATGCCGAACGCGACCTCGTCGATACCGTTTTCGTCGAGCCTCGCCATCCCGAGCACTTCTTCGGGCTCGACGACGTCCTGCCCGGTCGCGGCCTGCGAAACCAGCCGCGAAAGCGAGGTGCAGTAACACCCGACGTCGAAGATCCCGCCACCGCCCAGCGCGGGATCGGTGAGCCGGGGGACGGCGAAGTTGTAGCTGAAGGCGACGTCCACGGCACGGACCTCGCCGATGGCGCCGCAGGAGATCAGCTCGGCCAGCCGCCGGATCTGCGGATGCAGCCGGTACATGAACGCCTCCATGAGGAAGACGTCGTTGACGCGGGCCGCTTCGATGACCTTCTCGGCTTCGCTGACGGACACGGTCAGCGGCTTTTCGCACAGGATGTGCTTGCCCGCCTCGGCCGCGCGGATCGCCCATTCGCCGTGCAGCGGATGCGGCGTCGAGATGTAGACCGCGTCGACGTCCGGATCGGCGAGCAGATCCTCGTAGGAGCCGTAGCATTTCGGGATCTCGAAGCGGCTCGCGAACTCGGCGGCCCGGTCGCCGGACCGCGCGGCGACGGCCTCCAGCACGCCGTGCTTGCTCTCTTCGACGCCCGCCGCGAACTCGGCGGCGATGGTCCCGGCGGCCAGCAGGCCCCAGCGAAGGTTCTTCACAGCGACTCCGGTTGGTTGGCGCGATCACGAGTGGCCGAGTACAGGAAACTGTCGGGAAACCCTTCGGCGGCAAGGACTTTCCCGACGAAGATCATCGCCGCGCGATTGATCCCGGCCTCGCGGGACTGGGCGGCGATGGTGCCGAGAGTCCCGCGCAACACCTGCTCACCGGGCTGACTCGCCAGCGCCACCACCGCCGCGGGGCAGTCCTCTTCATAGAAGGGCAGCAATTCGTCGACTACCTGCTCGATGCGGTTGATCGCCAGATGCAGCGCGAGGGTGGTGCCGGTGCGCGCGAAGTTGGCGAGCGTTTCCCCCGGTGGCATGGCCGTGGAGCGTGCCTGCGCTCGCGTGACGACCAGGCTTTGGCCGACCTCGGGCACGGTGAGTTCGCGGTTGAGCAGCGCGGCCGCGGCGGCGAACGCGGGAACGCCGGGGGTGACGTCGTAGGGGACACCCGCGGCGTCGAGACGGCGCATCTGTTCGGCGACCGCGCTGTAGATCGACGGATCCCCGGAACAGAGCCGCGCGATCTCATGGCCGTTGTGGTGGGCCTCGACCATGCGCTCGACGATCGCGGGCAGGTCGAGGTTCGCGGTGTCGACGAGGTCCGCGTCGTCCGGGCAGTACTCCAAGAGCGCCGTGGGCGTCATGCTGCCGGGGTACAGGCAGGTTCCGCAGCGGGCGAGCAGGTCACGGCCCCGCACGGTGATGAGGTCGGCGGCGCCGGGACCGGCGCCGATGAAGTGCACGGTCAAGGTCTGCTCCGATAGCTCCACTGCGTCACGGCTCGCGCCGGGGTCCAGCCGGTGAATCCGCCCAGCGGCGCGGCCTGTTCGACGCCGACGCGGATCAGCTCGCCGCCGTGTCCGGTGTACGCGCGGGCCAGCGCCTGTTCGGATTCGAGGGTCACGCCGTGCGCGACGATCCGTGCGCCGGTCGCCAGGCAGGCGTCCAGAACACCCGGAATGGTCAACCCGCCGCCAAGGAAGATCGCGTTCGGCCTGGTCAGCCCTTCGAGTGCTTCCGGGGCCGCACCGATCACCACGTCGAGTTCCGGGACGCCGAGCGTGTCCGCGTTCCGGGCGATCCGGGTGGCTCGCTCCGGGAGGCGTTCGATCGCGATCGCCCGGTTCAGCGGATGCGCCCGGGACCACTCGATCCCGACGCTGCCCGCGCCCGCGCCGACGTCCCACAGCAGTTCGCCGGGCGACGGCGCGAGCCTGGCCAGCGCGGACGCGCGGAGGTCGCGTTTGGTGAGCTGGCCGTCGTGCTCGAAGGCGTCGTCCGGCAGGCCGGTCAGCGGCAGCGCGGGACCGTCGGCCTCGACGGCGAACACGGTCAGCGAGCCGGGGCCGATCCGCTCGTCCGGGCCGCCGAGGTCGGACAGCGCGGTGACGCGGCTCCGTTCGTATCCGCGGGCTTTGAGCAGGTCGAGCAGGTCTTCTGCGTTCGCGCCGAGCACGAGGACCTTCCGGCCCGGCGCCAGCGCCCGGCTCACCCGGCCGATCGCGCGGCCGACGACGGTGACCACCTCGGTCTCCTCCGCCGCCCAGCCGAGCTTCGCGCGGGCGAGCGTCACCGAGGAGAGCGCGGGCAGGATCTCGACGTCGTAGCCGCGCCGGAGGAGCGTCGTGCCGATGCCGGACAGGAGGGGGTCGCCGCTGGCCAGCACGCAGACCCGGCCCTTGCCCGCCAGGAAGTCGTCCAGGGCGGGGAGCAGGGGGCTGGGCCACGGCTCGGATTTCACCTCCGAGGGCAGGTACGCGAGTTGCCTCGGCGAGCCCACGACGACGTCCGCGCGCAGCACCGCTTCCCTGGCCTGCCCGGACAGGGCGGACCAGCCGTCGGCCCCGATCCCGACGACCGTCAGGGGTGATTTTTCGCGCACGTTCGTCACCGTAGATGAAGGTTTTCCTATGCGATGATCGGCCGGACGTCGTCGACGACAGGAGAGCTGTGAAGCCGTACCCGTTCACCGCCGTTGTGGGGATGCCGGATCTGCGCCTGGCGCTGGTGCTTTCCTCCATCTCGCCCGCCGTCGGCGGGGTGCTGGTGCGCGGGGAGAAGGGCACGGCGAAGTCGACGATGGTGCGCGCACTGGCCGGTCTGCTGCCCGGCGTCGACGTCGTGGACGCGTGCCGGTTCTCGTGCGACCCTGTCGAACCCGACCCGGCCTGCCCGGACGGCCCGCACGCCGAGGGCTCGGCCGCGCACCGCCGTCCCGCGCGGCTGGTGGAACTGCCGGTCGGCGCGGCCGAAGACCGCGTGATCGGCTCACTGAACCTGGAACGCGCGCTCGCCGACGGCGTGACCGACTTCCAGCCCGGTCTGCTCGCGTCGGCGCATCGTGGCCTGCTGTACGTCGACGAGGTCAACCTGCTGCACGATCACCTGGTCGACACGCTGCTCGACGCCGCCGCCATGGGGCGCGCGACCGTCGAGCGCGAAGGTGTCTCGGTGTCGCACGCCGCCCGGTTCGTCCTGATCGGCACGATGAACCCCGAGGAAGGCGAGCTGCGGCCGCAGTTGCTCGACCGGTTCGGGCTCACCGTTGAGGTCGCGTCCAGCCGGGATCCCGAACTGCGCGTCGAGGTCGTCCGGCGGCGGCTCGCCTACGAGGCGGATCCCGACGGTTTCGCCGGGCAGTACGCGGCGGCCGACGCCGGACTGGCGGCCGACATCGAGGCGGCGCAACGACTTCTGCCGTCGGTGAAGCTGCCGGACGACGCGCTGCGGCAGATCGCCGAGGTCTGCGCGTCCTTCGAGGTCGACGGGATGCGCGCGGACATCGTGACCGCGCGGACCGCCGTCGCGCACGCCGCCTGGGCCGGGCGGACCGAGGTGACCACCGAGGACGTGCGGGTCGCGGCCCGGCTCGCGCTGCCGCACCGCCGTCGCCGGAATCCCTTCGACGCGCCCGGAATCTCCGAGGAACAGCTGGAACAAGCGCTGCAGGACGCCCAGCCGGAGGATCCCGGTCCGGAAGACGACGGCCCCGGCTCGGGTACCCCGCCGGAGGGCGGCGAGACCTCGGGTCCGCCCCCGTCGGAGGGCGGCCAGGAACCTTCAGGCGGCGGCAAGAGCGGCGGTGACCAGAAGCCGGTCGGAGCCGGGGAAGCCTTTCGTGCCCGGCGTTTCGAGGTGAAGGGCACCGGCGAGGGCGCCGCCGGGCGGCGGTCTCGCGCGATCACCGACAACGGCCGGACCATCGGCGTCCAGCCCGCCGGGACCAAGGACGGTCATCCGCATCTGCTCGCGACCGTGCGCGCCGCCGCGCCGCACCAGCGTTCCCGCGGCCGCAGTGGCGCCGGACTCGTGGTGCGGCCACAGGATCTCCGGTTCGCGCGGCGGGAAGGGCGCGAGGGCAACCTGGTGCTGTTCTGTGTCGACGCGTCCGGCTCGATGGGCGCTCGCCAGCGGATGCGCGAGGTCAAGACCGCCGTGCTGTCGCTGTTGCTCGACGCCTACCAGCGCCGCGACAAGGTGGGCCTGGTGACCTTCCGCGCCTCCGGCGCCGAACTCTCGCTTCCGCCGACGATCAGTGTCGACGCGGCGGCGTCCCGTTTGGACGGTCTCGCGACCGGCGGCCGGACGCCGCTGGCCGAAGGGCTCCTGGAGGCGGCGAGGGTGCTGCGGATCGAAGCGGTCCGCGATCCGCTGCGGCGCCCGCTGCTCGTCGTCGTCACCGACGGCCGCGCCACCAGCGGTGCCGACGCCGTCAAACGGGCACAGCAGGCGGCCGGGCTGCTGGCCGGGAACGTGACTTCGGTCGTGATGGACTGCGAGAGCGGGAAGATGCGGCTCGGGCTCGCCGCGGAACTGGCGGAACACCTGGGCGCGGAACACGTCCCGGTCGCCGAAGTCGCCGCCGACACCCTGGCGGGCGCCGTCCGCACCCGGATCTCCGGAAGGGCCGCGTAATGCCCCAGGGCAAACCGGAAACCGTGCCCGCCGACGGGCTCACCACCCGCCAGCGCCGCAATCGTCCCTTGCTCGCCGTGCACACGGGCGAGATGAAGGGGAAGTCCACGGCCGCGTTCGGGATGGCGTTGCGCGCCTGGAACCAGGGCTGGTCGATCGGGGTGTTCCAGTTCGTCAAGTCGGCGAAATGGCGCGTCGGCGAGGAAGCCGCGTTCCGCGCGCTCGGCAAGCTGCACGAAGACACCGGCCAGGGTGGCCCGGTCGAATGGCACAAGATGGGCGAGGGCTGGAGCTGGGCTCGCAAGTCCGGCACCGAGGAGGATCACGCCGTCAACGCCCGCGAGGGCTGGGCCGAGATCAAACGCCGTCTCGCCGCGGAATCCCACGACTTCTACGTCCTCGACGAGTTCAGCTACCTGCTCAAATGGGGCTGGCTCGAGGTGGACGACGTCGTCTCGACGCTGACCTCGCGCCCCGGCCACCAGCATGTGGTGATCACCGGCCGGTACGCGCCGCCGGAGCTGATCGAGGCCGCGGACCTGGTCACCGAGATGACCAAGGTGAAGCATCCGATGGACGCCGGGCAAAAGGGCCAGCGAGGCATCGAATGGTGAATCGCGTGGTCATCGCCGCGCCCGGCTCCGGGCACGGCAAGACCACGATCGCCGCGGGCCTGATGGCGGCGTTGCGGGCGCGGGGACTGGAGGTGTCCGGGCACAAGGTCGGCCCCGACTTCATCGACCCGAGCTATCACGCCCTCGCGACCGGGCGGCCGCCACGCAACCTCGACCCGTTCCTGCAGGGCGAGGAGCAGCTGATCCCGTTGCTGCTGCACGGTTCCGCCGGGGCCGACATCGCGATCATCGAAGGCGTGATGGGCCTGTTCGACGGCGCGCTCGGCACCGAGGGCTACGCCTCGACGGCGCACGTCGCGCGGCTGCTGGACGCTCCGGTGGTACTCGTCGTGGACGCCTCGGCCGCGTCGCGCAGTGTCGCGGCGACCGTGCTCGGGTTCGCGCAGTACGACACGCGCGTCCGGCTCGCCGGCGTCATCCTCAACAAGCTGGGCTCGCAGCGGCACGCGGACGAGATCGTCACCGCGCTGGAAGCGACCGGTGTCCCGCTGCTGGGAACGTTGTACCGCAACGAAGAGATCCACGCGCCCAGCCGTCACCTCGGCCTGGTCCCGGCGGCCGAACGCGCGAGCGAGTCGGAACGGCTGCTGCCGGAACTGGCCGGATGGATCAGCGAAGGCGTCGACCTCGGCGCCGTCGTCCAGGTCGCTCGCTCCGCCTCCCGCCTCTCGGGTGAACCCTGGCGGCCACCGCTCTCGCACGACGGCCCGCGCACGGTCGTCGCGGCCGCCGCCGGTCCGGCGTTCACCTTCCGCTACACCGAGGCCGTCGAACTGCTCGCCGCCGCCGGTGTCGACGTCGTCGAGGTGGATCCGTTGCAGGACAAGGAACTTCCCGAGGGCTGCGCCGGACTGTACTTCGGCGGCGGCTTTCCCGAGGTGCACGCCGAAGAGCTGTCGGCGAACGTCCCGCTGCGGACGGCGGTGGCGCGGGCCGTCGGCGACGGGATGCCCGTCGTGGCCGAATGCGCCGGACTGCTGTACCTGTGCCAGGACATCGACGGGTTGCCGATGACCGGCGTCCTCGACGCCTCGGCGACCATGACCAAACGCGGGAAACTCGGCTACCGCAAGGCTTTCTCGCCCGCGGACACCCTACTGGCCGTCGCGGGCCAACGCGTCACCGGCCACGAATTCCACCGCACGATCGTCGAACCCGGCAGCGGCCCGACGCCCGCCTGGGGCTGGGATCGCACGCCCGACGGCTTCGCGTCGGCGACGCTGCACGCGTCCTACCTGCACGTCCACTGGGCGGGCTACCCCGAACTCGCCGAGCGGTTCGCCGCCGCGGTACACGCCCATGGCTGACTACGACCTCTGGCACCACGGCGACCGCGAGGTCGGCGAAGGGCTCGTCGACCTCGCGGTCAACGTCCGGCTCCCGGCCCCGCCCGCCTGGTTGCGCGCCGAACTGGCGGCCGCCCTGGACGACCTGGCCGCGTATCCGGACGTCACCGCCGCCGTGGAGGCGGTCGCCGCCCGGCACGCGCTGCCGAAGTCGCAGGTGCTGGTGACGTCGGGCGCGGCCGAGGCTTTCACCTTGCTGGCCACGGCGTTGCGGCCGTCGCGGGCGGTGGTCGTGCATCCGCAGTTCACCGAACCCGAAGCCGCTCTGCGCGCGGCCGGTCACCCGGTGCACCGGGTTCTGTTGTCGCCCGACGACGGTTTCCGGCTTCGCCCGGTCCCGGAGGACGCGGACCTGGTGTTCGTCGGGAACCCCACGAACCCGACTTCGGTACTGCACCCGGCCGCGGACCTGCTCGCCCTCGGCCGCCCGGGCCGCCTGGTCGTCGTCGACGAAGCCTTCCTCGACGCCGTCCCCGGCGAGACCGAAACCGTTGCCGGACAACCGGGTTTCGTCGTCCTCCGCAGCCTGACGAAGACGTGGGGGATCGCCGGACTGCGCGCGGGCTACGTCTTGGCGGAAGAGTCCGTTGTGGACAGTCTGCGCGCGGTTCAGCCTCCGTGGTCGGTGTCGTCGCTCGCAGCCGTCGCCGTGGTGGCCTGCTGCCGCCCGGCGGCGCTGGAGGAGGCCGAAAAGCTGGCGGTGGCGGCGGAATCGGACCGGGAGTACCTGGTTTCCGGCCTGACCGACCTGGGCGTCGACGTGCTGGGGGAGCCGCGAGGGCCGTTCGTGCTCATCCGGCTCCCCGGCGCGGACGGTGTCCGGGAACGGCTGCGAGAGCACGGTTTCGCTGTCCGGCGTGGGGACACCTTCCCGGGGCTGGACGCGCGGTACCTCCGGATCGCCGTCCGGGACCGGGACACGGTGGACGGGTTCCTGACGGCACTCGCCGAGGTCAGGCGGCTCCCTTCTTGAGGAGTTCGATCATCGACGAGTAGCTGCTCTGGCCGAACCCGGCGGCGATGGCCTTCTCGGTCAGTTCCTTGTTCCTGAGCGGGATCTCGGCGTCCACGCCCTGCTCCTCGCTGGTGTCGACGATATGCCTGAGCGCCGTGAGATTCATTTCCAGGGAACCGAAATCGCCGGGATACTCGCCCTTGTCGATGGCGGGTGCCTCGGCCTTCAAGATCCCGTCGACCACCGAGGGCAGGAACCAGTCCACGGCGAGTTCCGTGAACTCGGTCGCCGGGACCCCCGCGCTGCCGACCAGGGCGGCGGCGTGCAGGAAACCGTTCATCGACGAGTACATCAGGCTCAGCAGAGCGGTGTTGTACAGCACCGCGAGGCCCGGGTCCGTTCCCAGGTAGGTCGCGTCGCCCAACGCGGCCAGCGTCCCCCTGTGCGCGTCGAAGACCTCGGCCGAGCCGCTGTAGAGGAACACCGAACCCGGCCGGCCGACCAGTGCCGGCGGGACCATGATGGCGCCGTCGAGGTAGCCGATTCCGCGATCTCCGGCCCAGCGCACGGTTTCGTGCGCTTCCTTCGGCGTACCGGAATTGAGATTCACCACCACCCGGCCACGCAGCGCTTCTTCGGCCGGTGCCAGCGCGGAGTACAGGGCGTCGTAGTCGGCGAGGCAGACCACGGTCACCTCGCTCGCGGACACCGCGTCCGCGATGCCGTCCGCCTCTCGCGCGCCTTGGGCGACCAAGGGCGCGGCCTTGCCGGGGGAACGGTTCCACACGGTCACCTCGTGGCCGTGGTCGAGTAGTGCCGCCGCGAGCGCCGCGCCCATCGGGCCGAGCCCGGCGACGGTGACGGAGGTTTTCTTTTCGGTCATGGGGAAAGGCTAAAGTCTCTCATCGGTGTGAGAGTCAACTCCCGATCGTGTAAAGGTTGTTCCATGCGGATCGGTGAGCTGGTGCGGCGGACGGGCGTGCGGGAGCGCCTGCTCCGGTACTACGAAGAACAAGGCCTCCTGCATCCGGTGCGAAGGCCGAGCGGGTATCGCGAGTACTCCGAACAGGACGTCGGGCGGGTGCGCAACATCCGGACGCTGCTGTCCGCGGGTCTGGGCACCGCCACCATCGCCGGGGTGCTGCCGTGCATGGTCGATCTGGGGAACGGCCTCGCGCCCGCTTGCGCCGACCTGTTGCCCGAGTTGTACCGGGAGCGGGAGCGGATCAGCACGGCGATCGACGAGATGACCGCGACGCGGGAGGTGCTGGACGGCATCATCGCCGCGACGGTCCCGCACGCCGACGAGGTCGCCGTGGCCTTGGCACGACAGGCCGCGGGCTAACGGTGTGAGGCCCGCGCGCGATCTTTGGTCTTCCCCAGGGCAGGTGGTTGGATGAGCCGGTGAACTTCGTGATCGGCGTCTTCGATCTCTTCGCCTACACCATCCCCGGCGCGCTCTACGTCGCGTTCTTCGGCTACCTCGGGGTGAAACTCCACCTCCTGACGGCGGCGTCCATCGGCGGGGTGCCCACCTTGGTGGCGGTCGTGGTGATCGTGGTGCTGAGCTTCCTGCTGGGCTATCTGGCCTATCCGCTCGGCGACGCGCTGGAACGGATCGTGCCGCGCAGGCGGGAGCGGAACGCCGCCGAGGAGTTCGTCCGCCGGATGCCGGCGGCCGAGGACCGGCCGTTCCTCAAGGAGAACACGCATCTCCTGCTGTGCGCGCTGCAACTGCACGACAAGGAGGTCGCGAGCGACGTCACGCGGCTGCGCGCGTCCGGTCTCATGGTGCGCAACTGCGCGCCGCCGTTGCTGTTCGGAGCGATCGCGGCGATCGTCGAGATCTTCGCGGGCAAGCACCCGTTCATCGCCGCCGGTCTCGCGGTGCTGCTTCTGCTCGCGTCGCTCACGCTGGTTTCGCAGGGCCGCAAACTCGGGCTCTGGGCGGGGATGAAGACCCTCGAACTGTGCTTCTGGCTCCCGGAAATCGACGAGAAACTGGCGACGGACAAGGCCGCTTGACTCGGTCGCCTCAGAACGACAAAGCCAGCAGAACCCCCGCGACGGCGACTTCGACACAGCCGCCGAGCACGTCTCCGGTGACTCCGCCCAGCCGTTGGACGCACCGCGCCAGCAGCGCCGACGCGGCCAGATAGCCGAGCGCCACCGCGATCAGGCCTTGCCACCAAGGCAGCACGAGCGCCGCCGCACCCGCGAGCACGGCGAACACCACCGCGGCCGCCCACACCGGCACCGAACCGGCGACGGTCGCACCCAGCCCCTCGGGCCGCGCCGAGGGGACGCCACGCGCGCAGCACAGCGAGAGCACCCCGCGTCCGGCGATAACCGCGATCGCGGCCGCCGCGATCCCGTGTCCGGCGGAGATCGCCCCGGCCAGCGCGCCCGTCTGGACGAGCAGGACCAGCACCAAGGTCGCGATCCCGGTCGGCCCGGAATCCCCGCGCCGCATCACTTCCAGCGCCCGCGCACGGTCGTAGGAGGCGCCGAGCCCGTCGGCCGTGTCGGCGAGCCCGTCCAAATGGAGCCCGCGACTGCCCAGCGCCACCGCGCCCAACGCCAGCGCCGCCGACGCGAACGCGGGCAGCCCTGCCAGATCACCCAAGAAGACGATCACCGAAGCGACGGCCGCGAGCGGGAGGACGGCCAGCGGAGCGAGCACCATCGCGCCGCCCGCCACCCGTCGGTCGATCACTCCCGGGGCGGGCACCCGGACCGTGGTCAGGGTGCCGACGGCCATCTTCAGCGCGTCCGCGATCAAGCGAGATCCGCCAGCAGGCCCATGTCCGCGATGATCGCCCGCGCCGCCCTCAGCGTAGGTACCGCCTGCACGGCGCCGCTGCCCTCGCCGAGCCGCAGCCCGAGATCGAGGATCGGCTCCAGTCCGAGCGCTTTCAGCGCGTAGGCCTGCGACGGCTCGGTCGACCGGTGCCCGGCCTGCCACCACTGCTCGGCGCCCGGCGCGATCTCGCGGGCGACGAGCGCCGCGGCCCCGGAGAACACGCCGTCGAGCAGCACCGGCACCCCGCGAACCGCCGCCTGCACGAGAAAGCCCGCCGTCGCGGCGAGACAAGCGCTGCCGAGCACGGTCAGCAGCGCGAAGGGGTCTTTCACCGCATCGGCCCTGATCAACGCGGCCTCGACGACCGCGAGCTTCCGCGCGCGCCCGTCCTCGTCGATCCCGGTGCCCGTACCGACGACGTCTTCCGGGAGAAGGCCGAGCACCGAAGCGACCACGGCCGCGCAGATCGTCGTGTTGCCGATCCCCATGTCACCCGGGATGAGCAGATCCGCGCCGCCGTCGATCTCCTCGTCCGCGATCGCCAGCCCGTGCTCGAACGCCGTCCGCGCCTCCCCTGCGGCGAGCGCGTCCTCGACGTCGATCGAGCCGGAACCCCGCCGCACCTTGTGCGCGGTGACCTCGGCGGGCACGTCCGCGCCGTCCCAGTCCACGGCGATGTCCAGCACGCGCACCTTCGCCCCGGCGAGTCCGGCCAGCACACTGACGCCGCTCTTCCCGGCCAGGAACACCCGCACCATCGCCGCGGTGACCTCGCGCGGATACGCCGACAGCCCGGAAACCCCATGGTCCCCGGCGAACACGACCACCCGGACGTCGTCGAGCGGCCGCGGCGGCACGGTGCCGTGCGCGGCGCTGAGCCAGGCGGCCAGGTCTTCGAGCCGTCCGAGCGAACCCAGCGGCTTGACCAGGCCGTCGAGTCTGGTGCGCGCGGCGGCTTCGGCGGCGGCGTCCGGGGTGGGGATACGCATGGTTGCTCCCTAAGGCAGGTCCAGCATCCGTCCGGCGACGACCAGCACGGTCCGGTCGGAGACGGCGGACACCCGGTTGTTCAACGCGCCCAGCACATCACGGAACACGCGCCCGGACACCGTCGCGGGCACCACACCGCTGCCGACCTCGTTGCTGACCGCGATCACCGGCACGTCGGCCTGCGCCCACGCGGCAAGGAAGTCCTCCAGCCGGTCGTCGAGCCGCCGTTCCCAGCCCTTGCGCTGCTCCCAGGCGCCGACCTCGTCGAGCACGCGGGCGATCCAGGTGCCGAGGCAGTCGATGAGCAGCGGATGCGTCGCCGTCCGCAGCACCGTGGCCAGGTCGGTGGTCTCGATGGTCTTCCAGGTGCTCGGCCGCCGCGCGCGGTGCGCGGCCACGCGAGCGGCCCATTCGGGATCGTCGGCGCTCGGGGGCAGCCCGGGCGCGAGATAGGTCAGGTGCGGGTGACGGGACGCGAGCCGCTCGGCGTGGTGTGACTTCCCAGAGCGGACGCCGCCCAGGATCAGCACCTTGCCGTCGTCGCGCGAGTAGCGGCGAAGTGCCCGCGCGAGAGTCTCCAGAACCCTCGCGAGGCGATGCGTCAGCTTGGTCATACCCCGCATTCTCGTGCACGCGCTACCGTTCGCCACGTGCCACTCCGACAAGCCGCCACCGCAGCCGGACTCGTTACCGGTTACGTCGCCGACGTCGTGTTCGGAGATCCACGGCGCGGGCATCCGGTCGCCGGCTTCGGCCGGGCCGCGCAAGCTCTTGAACAGCGGGTTTGGGCCGATTCGAAGGTGCGGGGCGCGGCGTACACCGCCGCGTGCGCGGGGACGGTCACCGGATTGGGGGTCGCCGCCCAGATCTTGACCCGGAAGCGTCCTTTCACCCGGTTCGTCCTCACCGCGGCGTCCACTTGGGTGGTTCTCGGCGGTCGGGGGCTCGCCGCCGAGGGCACGCGGATGGCCGGCCTGCTCGACGAGGGCGACCTGCCCGGCGCGAGGCGGCGGCTCTCGCACCTGTGCGCTCGTGACGCCACCGGCCTCGACACCGGACAACTCGCGCGCGCGACCACCGAGTCCATCGCCGAGAACACCTCGGACGCCGTCGTCGCGCCGCTGCTGTGGGGCGCGGTCGCCGGAATTCCCGGCCTCCTGGGGTATCGCGCGCTCAACACCCTGGACGCGATGGTCGGCTACCGGTCGCCGAAGTACGCCAACTTCGGGTGGGCCTCGGCCAGGGCGGACGATCTGGCCAATCTGGTGCCCTCCCGCGTCGGCGCGGCGCTGACCGTGGTCTCGGCACCGCTGGCGGGCGGCTTCGCCAAACCCGCGTTCCGGATCTGGCGCCGCGACGGGAAGCACCACCCGAGCCCCAACGCGGGCCAGGTCGAATCCGCTTTCGCCGGTGCGCTCGGCATCCGGCTCGGCGGGACGAACAGCTACGACGGCCGCACCGAACGCCGCGGCGTCCTCGGCGACGGTCGCGAGCCGGAACCGGTGGACGTGCGTCGCGCGGTCCGGCTCTCGCGAGCCGTTGGCCTCGCCGCGCTGGCCGTCGCGGTGGCGGTCACGCGGTGAGCGGCCTGCTCGTCGCGGGGACGACGTCGGACGCGGGCAAGAGCCTGGTCACCGCCGCGTTGTGCCGCTGGCTCGCGCGCCAGGGCGTGCGGGTCGCGCCGTTCAAGTCCCAGAACATGTCGAACAACTCGATGGTGTGCGCGGACGGCGCCGAGATCGGCCGCGCGCAATGGCTGCAGGCGCGGGCGGCCCGCGTCGAACCCGAGGCCGCGATGAACCCGGTCCTGCTGAAACCCGGGAGCGACCGCCGCAGTCACGTCGTCGCGCTCGGGAAACCGTTCGGCACGCTGGAGGCGGGGGAGTACGCGACCGGCCGGGCCGGGCTCGCCGAGATCGCCTTCGACACGTTCTCGTCGTTGCGGCGCCGCTTCGACGTCGTGCTGTGCGAAGGCGCGGGCAGCCCGGCCGAGATCAACCTGCGCGCGGGCGACTACGTCAACATGGGGCTGGCGCGGCGCTTCGGCCTGCCCGTGGTGGTCGTCGGCGACATCGATCGCGGCGGCGTCATGGCCGCGATGTTCGGGACCCTCGCTCTCCTGTCAGCCGAAGACCAAGCGCTGGTTTCGGGGTGGCTGGTCAACAAGTTCCGTGGTGACGTGGGCCTGCTGCGACCTGGTCTGGAGACACTGGAGAAGCTCACCGGCCGCGAGGTCTTCGGCGTTCTGCCCTGGCTCGACCAGGTGTGGATCGACTCCGAGGACGCGCTGGCCGCCGCGGGCTGGGGCGCGACCGGCGGCTCGCTGCGCGTCGCGGTCGTGCGCTTTCCCCGCGCCTCCAACGCGACGGACGTCGACGCGCTCGCCGCCGAGCCCGGTGTCTCCGTCGCGCTGACGGCCGATCCGGATACCGTCCTTTCCGCCGATGTGGTGATCCTGCCGGGTTCCCGCGCGACCGTGGACGACCTGGCGTGGCTGCGTTCCCGCGGTTTGGCGGCCGCCGTACTGGCGCGGGCCGAAGCGGGCCGCCCGGTGCTGGGGATCTGCGGCGGCTATCAAATGCTGGCCGCCGAGATCGAGGACGACGTCGAGTCCGGCGCCGGAACCGTCCCCGGCCTCGGTCTGCTGCCGACGCGTGTTTCGTTCAGCGCCGACAAGGTGCTGGCACGCCCGACAGGTGCCTGGCGCGGCCAGCCCGTGGAGGCGTACGAAATCCACCATGGCGCCGTGACGGCCACCGGTCCCGCCGAGTCCTTTTTGGACGGATACCGGCAGGGGACGGTGTGGGGCACCATGTGGCACGGCGCCTTCGAGAACGACGGCTTCCGCCGTGCCTGGCTGGGCGAGGTGGCGGACTGGTCACCGGCCGCCGGGGCGCGGGGATTCGGTTCGCTGCGGGAGAGCATGCTCGACAGGCTCGCCGACGCCGTCGAGGACCACGTCGACACCGTGGGACTCCAGCGTCTTATCGAAACCGGCTGCCACGTCGACCTTCCCTTTGTGCCGCCTGGAGCCTGAGCCCGGCGTCAGCGCGCGCAGCACCAGCCGGACCACCGACTCGCCGAACTCCTCGGTGAGCGGCCCGGTCCGCAGCAGCCACCGGTAGTAGACCGCTCCGTAGTACAGGTCCACCGCGGCCTCGATGTCGCCGCCGTCGATCTGCCCGGCCTCGGCGCCGGTCCGGAATCGTGCCCTTGTCGCCTCCAGCCATGGCTTCATCAGCCGTTCGTCGAGTTCCGCCGACAGTTTCACGTCACCCTGGATCGCGGTCAGCAGCGCGCGGTAGAACGCCTCGTAACCCGTGTCCGCCAACGGGTCCACAGTGGACCGGAGCACCGTGCGCAGATCCGCTCCGAGATCACCGGTGTCCGGGAAGCTCAGCTCGCCCGCTCCCTGGACCAAGGTCAGGTACGCGTCCAGCACCAGCGCGCCCTTGTCCGGCCACCACCGGTAGATCGTCTGTTTTCCCACTCCCGCCCGCGACGCGATCGCCTCCACCGCCAGCTTCGGGTAGCCGACTTCGCCGAGCAGTTCGGTGGCCGCCGTGAGGATCGCCTGCCTCGAACGTTCGCTGCGCCGAGCCGGATCCGGGGACTTGACGTTTCCAGCCATGCCGGTACTGTAGCACAACGAGACGAGACGGTCCGTCTCGCAAGGAGCGAAGGAGTCGGAAATGCGTACTTGGTTCATCACCGGGGTCAGTCGCGGGTTCGGTCGTCTCATCGCCGAGCACGCGGTGAAGGCGGGGGACAACGTCGTCGGCACGGCACGCCGGCCCGAGGAGCTGGACGAGCCGGTGGCCGCGAGCGAAGGCAGATTGGTGATCCTGCCTCTCGACGTCACGGACAGAGCCGCCGTCTTCGAGACGGTCGAGAAGGCGGCCGAAGCGTTCGGGCGGATCGACGTCGTCGTCAACAACGCGGGCTTCGGCCTGATGGGCGCGGTCGAAGAGGTCGGCGAGGACGACGCGCGGGCCATCATGGAGACGAACTTCTTCGGCGCGCTGTGGGTCAGCCAGGCCGTGCTCCCCGTGCTGCGGAAACAGGGGGAGGGCCGGATCCTGCAGATGTCGAGCGTGAGCGGGCTGATGGCCGTGCCGACCATGGGGCTCTACAACGCGAGCAAGTTCGCCCTCGAAGGCCTCAGCGACGCGCTCGCGCAGGAGGTCGAAGGCTTCGGCATCCATGTGACCCTGGTCGAGCCGCGGATCTACGCCACCGACTTCATGGGCGCCAGTCTCCAGATGTCACCGATGCGCCCGGCCTACGATCCGGTGCGCGCGGCGCTGATGGCGAAGTACGCCGACGGTGTCCCCGGCGACCCGGTGAAGGTCGCCGAGGCCGTCCTCGAACTGGTGGCCAGTGACGCGCCGCCCCGCCGCCTGCTGCTCGGCGACGGGGACTTCGACGTCATCGTGGACCTGCACCGGGACCGCGTCGCGGAATGGCGCTCGTGGGAGCCGGTCAGCCGGGCTGCGGGCTAGGCGTCCTTGCGAACCAACGATTTCTCGGTCAATGCTTTTTCCGACAGGGCGCCGAAGGCCAGGCCGAGCACCGTCCACAGCACCACCTGAGTGCCGACCGAGGCCAGCCGGAAGGTCCACAGGGTGGAACCGGGGAACTCGGCGGGGACTTCGTCGATCGACGGCAGCAGCGCCGCCGCCACCGCGATCAGCACGACGTACCCACCCGCGGCGATCAGGCCGCCACGCCAGGCGCCGAGCTTGTCGGCCAGCTTCCGGCCGAACGCCGCCGCGAGAATGCCGATCAGCAGCGAAAGCGCGACGAAACCGAAGTACAGGGACGTCCGGCTCCCGATCGTGCCCGCCTGCCCGACGGCGGGGGGATTCGCCGGGTACTTCAAGAACGGCACCAGGAACACGACCACGAACGCGCCCCCGGCGAGCAGGGCTGCGGTCACCCGCGGCCGCAGGGTGCCGAGCCGTCCGTAGACGAAGGCGAACGCGAGCGAGAACAGCCCGCCGACGGCGACGCCGTACAGGCCGACGCCGGTCAGCAAACCGACGGTGCTCTGCACGCCCCGCGTGACGAGCTCTTCCTCTTCGGCCGGAGCGGGTTCATGAGCGGCTGGGTCATGGGCGGCCGGATCTTGAGCGCCCGTGTCGTGATGGGAGTGAGCCGCGGTGCCTTCGAGACCGATGGCGGTCTCGACCGAGGGCTCACCGAAGAAGTACGCGAAAAGGGTCGCCAGGACACCAGCGATCAGGCCCGCGAGCATGCCGCGGACCAGCAAGGACCTCATCATGGGGCGCGTGCCGCCTAGTGGCAGGGGAAGGCCAGCAGGTGCCGGCCGTCGTGGACGAACTCGTGGACGTACGAATTCGCGAACACCGACACCGCACCCTGCTCGGCGCTGATGAAGTACAGCGTGATCAGCGAAAGGAGGATGACGAGCACCGCCCAGGGCAGGATCTCGCGGACGGGGATCCGGATCGGGACGGGTACTGCGGCTACCGCTTGGGACATGGCGGTGGGACCTCCTCGGGCTAGCGCGGCCTCTTCAGGGGTGACACGACGGCTCCGGGTCTGGCTTCCCCGAACCGGCTGGTTCGAGGTCACAGTGGCGCGACCGCGCGGAATCTCACCGCGTTCCGGGTGCCGTCGTCTGGCCGGTCGAGAGTAGGTCGCCGCGAAGCGTCCGGTCAATGTGACCGAACCCAATCGGCGCAGGCTTGTTACGGCGACCCGTTACGGCCGGAATCCCTGCCGCCCGCGGCGGGGGGCATGCCAAAATCCAGCCATGACACCTGCGGTGGCGGCACTCGATGTCGGCGGAACGTCCATCAAGGCGGCCTTGTACGACGCCGAGCTGAAAGACCTGGCCAGCTTGCGCGAGCCGACGGCGCGCGGAGCGGACGGAGAGGCGCTCGCGGACCAGGTCGCGCGGATCGTGGAAACGCTGGGCGAGAAGGCGGGCACCGGTACACCGGACGCCGTCGGCGTGGTCATCCCGGGCATCGTCGACGACGTCGAGCGCGTGGCCAGGTTCTCGGCGAACCTCGACTTCCGGAACGTGCCGTTCGGCGAGATGCTCGACAGCAGGCTGGGGCTGCCGTTCGCGTTCGGGCACGACGTCCGCGCGGGCGGGCTGGCGGAGTTCCGCGTCGGCGCGGGCAAGGGCTGCACCGACGCCGCCTTCATCCCGGTCGGCACCGGGATCGCGGCCGCGCTCCAGCTCGACGGGAAGCTGTACGCCGCGGGCGGCCAAGGCGGCGAAATCGGCCATATCGACGTCGGTCACCGGCTGCCGTGCGGCTGCGGCGCGACGGGGTGCCTCGAGGCGATCTCCTCCGCGTCGGCCATCGCCCGCCGCTACAGCGAGCACACCGGGCGTCCCGCCGAAGGTGCCGAGCAGGTGGTCGACGCCGCCCGGCACGGCGACGAGGCCGCGATCTCCGTGGTCAACGACGCGCTCGAGGGGCTCGGCCACGGCATCAAGACCCTGGTCACCTTGCTGGCGCCCGAGGTCGTGGTCCTCGGCGGCGGCCTGTTCACCGCGGGCGACTACGTCCTCGAACCGGTGCGGGCCTGGCTGGCGGCGAACCTGCAGTTCCAGCGGATGCCCGAACTGCGGATCGCGCAGCTCGGCGACGAGGCCGGCAGGCTCGGCGCGGCCCTGCTCGCGCTGGACCGGCTCAAGCCTTGACCACCCGCACGCCTTCCTCCTCGAAGGCGTGCACTCGCTCGGGATCCGCGCGGCCGTCGGTGACGAGCACGTCGACGTCGGTGGTCGCGCAGATCTTCGCGAAGGCGTGACCACCGAGTTTCCCGCTGTCGGCGAGCACGACGACCTGCCGGGCGCGGGCCGCCATCAGCCGGTTCGTGCTCGCGTCGCCTTCGTGGTGCGCCTGCGCGCCGTGCACCGGGTCGAACGCGTCCACCCCCAGGAACACCAGATCCAGCGAGATCTGGTCGAGGAACAGGTGCGACAGCGGTCCGGACAGGTCGAACGACTGCTGCCGGGCGACCCCGCCGGTCACCACGATCTTGATATTGGGCCGCACGGCGAGTTCGTGGGCGATGTTGAGCGCGTTCGTCACCACGGTGAGCAGCGGGCCGCCGCTGGGCTCGCCCATGTCCGGCCGGGTGGCGAGCGCGCGGCCCACTTCGGTGCTCGCCGTGCCGCCGTTGAGGCCGACCACCATGCCCGGGTCGACCATTTTCGCCGCGGCCGCGGAAATCCGTTGCTGCTCCGGGGCGTTGCGCGCGGCCTTGTGCCGTAACGGAAGGTCGTAGGCGACGTTGCTGGCGACGGCCCCGCCGCGGGTGCGGACCACGAGGTTTCGGCCCGCCAGATGATCGAGGTCCCGGCGGATCGTCGCGGGGGAGACCCCGAGTTCGCCCGCCGAGACTTCGACGTCGACTTTCTCCCGCTCTCCGACCATGTCCAATAAAGCCGTCAGCCGTTCATGCCGATTCATCCGAGCTCCCTCCCCGAAGCGCGGCATCGCTTACCGCACCGGACAAAGTACTACGCGTCGCGATACGTGCGGAGAGAAGCGGCAGGTTTGGGAAGCCAGGGAGAAACGGTAAGAGCGGGCGCCGGCCACCCCCAGTGTGACCGGCGCCCGTCCGATGGCCGGTACGCCCAGGACCGGCCCGCCTTGAACGCTATCGTCGCCGACTCCGGACTGATATCCGGTTTGCGTCCATTCCGGTGACGTTTACCGGATAATTCGCCACTCGATCACCGGAATCGGCCACGGTGCGTGAGAAAATCAGCCCTTCCCGCCCAGCCCCCGCAGGAATGCGAGTGACGGCATGAAGAAGTAGTCGCCACCCTTCAGCGTGACCGCCTGCGGGAACGGATCCGCGGTCACCGTCCGCGTGCCCGCCCATTCCTGGGTGTAGGCGGATTCCGGGCGCGGGCCCTGACCGATGACCGGATCGAGGCCGGGCGGCTTGACCCCGTCGGGCGGCACCGGGAACCCCGGGTTGTTCGCCCAGATCGCTTGGGTGAACTCGAACTGGTCGCGCAGTTCCGCGTTGAACGCCATGAACAACAGCCCGACCCCGCCGCTCGGCCGGGCCGACGGCGGCAGGTCGGCGTTCGGGTCGTCGGCTCGTTCGCCGTAGGGCACACCCCGCCGCACCATCAGATGCCGTCGCTCCTGAGGGGGTGGCTCCGCGCCGCCGCTGCCCCGCGGATTCGTCTTCCGGATGTGCGCCTGGAAGGGGCATTTCGCGCCGGCGACGTCACTTTCGTAGTCGAAGTTGTTCGGTACCGGGCTTTCCACACCGTCCTCCCGTTGCGCGGTCAGCGGCGTGCCGTCCTCGAACCGGCCGACGACCATCGCGCCCGCGCGCTCCCGATCTTCTCCGGTGAGGCCCAATTGATCCGCCAAGGCCTCCTCGGCCTGCTTGAATCTCCGCACGTTCTGTTCCAATTTACGGAAAACGAGGTAGCTGCCGAAATGGACGGCGGGATCGGGAGCGGCGTGATCCGGGACGAGTACCCGGTCCAAGGGCGCCGACGGATCCCAAGTGGTGATGCCATCCGTTCCGGATTTCTCCGCGCGAATGTCTTCGACCAGGAAAAGCGGCTGACTTCGGCCGTCGACGTACCCGAAATGTTCGATCCCTTCGCCGTGGGTATTCACCCTGCCGAGTCCGATTTCCTCGGCGACGACGGAAATGGTCGACGGAATCAGCGCGAGAACCTCGTTCCGGCGCAGGGTCATCGGAGCGTCGGCGGCGTCGGCGATGATGACGACGGCGTGGATCTCGTCGTGGTATCCGCTGTCGAAGGTGGAGCGAGGCGGGTCGTTCAGCCTCTCGCGCGTGTCCTGCGAGCGCATGCCGAGGCGGAAGGAATCATCTTGGGGCACATCGATTTTCAGGAACCGGTAGCCCGCCGCCGTCAGTCCGGCGCCGACGTAGGGCGACCCCTTCGCGCCCTCGGCCTTGAAGCGCTCGACCTCGGTCAGATGGGTCTTCGCGGACTTCATCAGCGGGACGAGTGCCGCGAGGAACTTTTTCGCGCTCGCGGACTCCGAAAAACGCAGGAAAAGGGCGGAAAAGTGATCGCGGGCGTGTGCTTTCAGGATGTTCGGCTGTAGCTGGTCGAGCATCTTCGCGGCTTCGCCGGTCGCGGCCTTCCATTCCAAAGGCACGCTCAAGTCAATCGTCATATCAAGGAATCCCCTCGTCGGGAAACCCGTCCGGCGGCCCCGGCAGGTCTTGCCGGTCCCCACCGCCGTGCGGGGTCTTACCCTTGATATAACCGATACCGAAATCGCGCCGACATCACCCGCAAGTACCCTCTTTTGGCGGTTTTATCACCCAAAAGAACCAACGGCACGACTACACCCCGCATTTAGTCCTCTACTTGCGATAGTTGCACGCGCAACCACCGCATCGAGAGGACTAAATGCGGGAGAGTCAGGAGAGGGGCCGGTCGGTCGGGGCGATCGGAGCGGGCAGGACGTCCCGTCCGGTGAGGAACGCGTCGACCCCGGCCGCGGCGGAGCGGCCTTCGGCGATCGCCCACACGATGAGCGACTGGCCGCGGCCCATGTCGCCCGCCACGAACACGTTGTCGACGCTGGTCTTGAACGCCTTGTCACGGGCGACGTTGCCGCGCTGGTCCAGCTCGACGTCGAGCGCCTCCAGCAGGCCTTCCTTCTCAGGGCCGACGAAGCCCATCGCGAGCAGCACCAGCTGCGCGGGCAGTTCCTTCTCGGTGCCCTCGACCGGGACGAACTTGCCGCCCTCGTTGCGCACCTCGACCAGCTTCAGCGCGCGCACCCGGCCGTCGGCGTCGGCGGCGAACTCCTGGGTGTTGACCGAGTACAGCCGCTCGCCGCCCTCTTCGTGCGCGGACGAGACGCGGTAGATCATCGGGTACGTCGGCCACGGGTGCGCGTCGGCGCGCGAAAGCGGCGGCTTCGGCATGATCTCCAGCTGCGTCACCGACTTCGCGCCCTGGCGGTGCGAGGTCCCGACGCAGTCCGCGCCGGTGTCGCCGCCGCCGATGACGACGACGTCGAGGCCCTCGGCGCTGATCGGCGAGACGTCCAGCTCGCCCGCCGCGACGCGGTTGGCGTGCGGCAGGAACTCCATCGCCTGGTAGATGCCCTGATGCTCGCGGCCCTCGATCGGCAGGTCCCGCCACGCCGTCGCGCCACCGGCGAGGACCACGGCGTCGTACGACGACTTCAGTTCCTCGACGGTGAGATCGACGCCGACGTTCACCGAGGTCCGGAACTCCGTGCCTTCGGCCCGCATCTGGTCGAGGCGGCGGTCGAGCCGGTGCTTCTCCATCTTGAATTCGGGGATGCCGTAGCGCAGCAGCCCGCCGATCTTGTCGGCCCGCTCGAAGACCACGACACTGTGGCCCGCGCGCGTGAGCTGCTGCGCCGCGGCGAGTCCCGACGGGCCGGACCCGACCACGGCCACCTTCTTGCCGGTGCGTGCCACCGGCTCCTGCGGCGTGACCCAGCCTTCCTCGAAGGCCCGGTCGATGATCGAGATCTCGACCCGCTTGATGGTGACGGGATCGTCGTTGATCCCGAGCACACACGCCGTCTCGCACGGCGCCGGGCAGAGGGTCCCGGTGAACTCCGGGAAATTGTTGGTCGCGTGCAGCCGCTCGGCCGCCTCGCGCCAGTCGTCGCGCCAGGTCAGGGTGTTCCACTCGGGGATGAGGTTCCCGAGCGGGCAGCCCTGATGACAGAACGGGATGCCGCAGTCCATGCAGCGTCCGGCCTGCTTCTGCAGTTTCGTCGTCGCGAAGTCCTCGTACACCTCGCGCCAGTCCATCAGGCGCAGGTCGACGGGACGGCTCTTCGGCGTCTCGCGAGTGGTGGTCAGAAAGCCCTTGGGGTCAGCCATGTGCGGCCTCCATGATCGCCTCGTTCACGTCGCGCCCATCGCGCTCGGCCTTCGCCTGCGCCGCGAGCACCCGCTTGTAGTCCTTCGGCATGACCTTGCCGAACCGGTCGACGGCGGCGTCCCAGTCGGCGAGCAGCGCACGCGCGACTGCGGACTCCGTTTCGTTGTAGTGCTTTTCGAGTGCCTCGCGCAGGAAGTCCACATCGGACGAATCCAGTGGGTCGATGTCGACCATCTCCGGGTTCGTCCGGTGCGCCGGCAGGTCGAGCACGTAGGCGATGCCGCCCGACATCCCGGCCGCGAAGTTGCGGCCCACCCCGCCGAGCACGACCACCTTGCCACCGGTCATGTACTCGCAACCGTGGTCGCCGACGCCTTCGACGACGGCCAGCGCGCCCGAGTTGCGCACGCAGAACCGCTCGCCGACCTTGCCGCGGATGAAGATCTCGCCGCTGGTCGCGCCGTAGCCGATCACGTTGCCCGCGATGATGTGCTCTTCGGCGTCGTACCGCGCCACCTCGGGCGGCCGCACGACGAGCCGTCCGCCGGAGAGGCCCTTGCCGACGTAGTCGTTGCCGTCGCCGTAGAGCCGCAGGGTGATGCCCTTGGGCACGAACGCGCCGAACGACTGGCCCGCGGTCCCGGTGAAGGTGACGTCGATCGTGTTGTCCGGCAGGCCTTCGCCGCCCCACCGCTTGGTGAGCTCGTGGCCGAGCATGGTGCCGACGGTCCGGTTCACGTTGCGGACCGGCAGTTCCAGCCGGACCTTGTCCCCGGACGACAGCGCGCCCTCGGCGAGCTGGATCAGCGTGTTGTCGAGCGCCTTCTCCAGCCCGTGGTCCTGCACCGTCTGCTGGTGCCGCCGTCCGGCGGGAGCCATGTCGGGCACGTGGAAGATCGGCGTCAGGTCGAGCCCGGCGGCCTTCCAGTGATCGATCGCCTTGCGCTTGTCGAGCATCTCGGCGTGGCCGACGGCCTCGGCGATGGACCGGAAACCCAGCTCCGCCAGGTACTCCCGGACCTCCTGCGCGATGAACTCGAAGAAGTTCACGACGTACTCGGCCTTGCCGCTGAACTTCTCACGCAGCTTGGGGTTCTGCGTCGCGACGCCGACCGGGCAGGTGTCGAGGTGGCACACGCGCATCATGACGCAGCCCGAGACCACCAGCGGCGCGGTCGCGAAACCGAACTCCTCGGCACCGAGCAGCGCGGCGATGACGACGTCGCGCCCGGTCTTGAGCTGACCGTCGGTCTGCACCACGATCCGGTCGCGCAACCGGTTGACCAGCAACGTCTGCTGGGTCTCCGCGAGCCCGAGTTCCCACGGTCCGCCCGCGTGCTTGATGGACGACAGAGGGGAAGCGCCCGTGCCGCCGTCGTGCCCGGAGATCAGCACGACGTCGGCGTGTGCCTTGGACACGCCCGCCGCGACCGTGCCGACGCCGACCTCGGACACGAGCTTCACGTGGATGCGCGCGGCCGGGTTGGCGTTCTTGAGGTCGTGGATCAGTTGCGCGAGATCCTCGATCGAGTAGATGTCGTGGTGCGGCGGCGGCGAGATCAGCCCGACGCCGGGCGTGGAGTGTCGCGTCTTCGCGATCCACGGGTACACCTTCGCGCCGGGCAGCTGGCCGCCCTCACCGGGCTTCGCGCCCTGCGCCATCTTGATCTGGATGTCGTCGGCGTTCACCAGGTACTCGCTGGTGACGCCGAACCGGCCGCTCGCGACCTGCTTGACCGCGCTGCGGCGCTCGGGGTCGTAGAGCCGGTCCGGGTCTTCGCCGCCCTCACCGGTGTTCGACTTGCCGCCGAGCCGGTTCATCGCGATGGCCAGGGTTTCGTGCATCTCCGCGGAGATCGACCCGTACGAGATCGCGCCGGTGGCGAACCGCTTGACGATCTCGGAGACCGGTTCGACCTCTTCGATCGGCACCGCGGGCCGCCGGCCGATCTTGAAGTCGAACAGCCCGCGCAGCGTGTACAGCTTCTGCGCCTGGTCGTCGACGGACTTCGTGTACTCCTTGAAGACCTCGTACTTCCCGGCGCGGGTGGAGTGCTGCAGCTTGAACACCGTCTGCGGGTTGAACAGGTGCGGCTCGCCCTCGCGGCGCCACTGGTAGTCCGCGCCGGTCTCCAGCTCGCGGTGGTTCGCGCGGAACCCGTCGCGCGGGAACGCCCGGCGGTGCCGTTCGGCGACCTCCAGCGCGAGCGTGTCGAAGCCGACCCCGCCGAGCCGGGAAGTGGTGCCGGTGAAGCAGTTCTGGACGACCTCGTCGCCGAGCCCGACCGCCTCGAAGATCTGCGCGCCGGTGTAGGAGGCCACTGTGGACACTCCCATTTTGGACATCGTCT
Organism: Amycolatopsis sp. lyj-84; assembly: GCF_046549075.1. Lineage (NCBI taxonomy): Bacteria > Bacillati > Actinomycetota > Actinomycetes > Pseudonocardiales > Pseudonocardiaceae > Amycolatopsis > Amycolatopsis sp. lyj-84. The sequence continues at coordinate 49,509 of NZ_JAJPWO010000010.1, read as the reverse complement.
TGCGGACGCCCTTGCCCAGCGCCTTGATCAGGTTCGCGGTGGCCTGCTTGGCGGTGGCACCGGCGATCAGGCCCTGGTCGGCCATCTCCTCGACGGTCGCCATCGCCAGGTACGGGTTCACCGCGGCGACGCCGTAGCCGATCAGCAGCGCGATGTGGTGCACCTCGCGCGCGTCGCCGGCCTCGACGATGAGGCCGACCTGCGTGCGGGTCTTCTCGCGCACCAGGTGGTGGTGCACCGCGCCGGTGAGCAGCAGCGACGGGATCCCCGCGTGGTCTTCGTCGATCCCGCGGTCGGAGAGCACGATCAGCCGGGCGCCCTCGGCGATGGCCGCGGACACCTCGGCGCGGATCTCGTCGAGGCGCCGCACGAGCGCCTCGCCGCCGCCGTTGACGTCGTAGGTGCCCTGCACGGTGACCGACTGGAACTCGGGCAGGTCGCCGTCGTCGTTGACGTGCACCAGCTTCGCGAACTCGTCGTTGTCCAGCACCGGGAACGGCAGCACGATCCGGCGGCACGACGACGCGTCGGCCTCCAGGAGGTTCGGCTCCGCGCCCAGCTGGGTGCCGAGCGAGGTGACCAGTTCCTCGCGGATCGCGTCCAGCGGCGGGTTGGTCACCTGGGCGAAGAGCTGGATGAAGTAGTCGAAGAGCAGCCGCGGACGGCTGGACAGCGACGCGATGGGGGAGTCGTTGCCCATCGAACCGATCGGTTCCGCGCCGGTGCGGGCCATCGGTTCGAGCAGGACGTCGAGCTCCTCTTCGGTGTAGCCGAAAGCCTGCTGACGGCGCACGAGCGCGCCGTGCGGCGGGATCTCGCGCTCACGCTCGGGAAGCCCTTCGAGCGGCAGCAGGCCGTCCTCGACCCATTCGTCGTACGGGTGCTCGGTGGCGAGCTGGTTCTTGATCTCCTCGTCCTCGACGATCCGGCCGGCGGCCGTGTCCACGAGGAACATGCGGCCCGGCTCCAACCGTCCTTTCCGGACGATCGTGGCCTGGTCCAGCTCCAGCACGCCGACCTCGCTGGCGAGGACGACGAGACCGTCTTCGGTGACCCAGTACCGGGCGGGACGCAGGCCGTTGCGGTCGAGGACCGCGCCGATCTGGGTGCCGTCGGTGAAGGACACCAGCGCGGGGCCGTCCCACGGCTCCATCAGCGTCGAGTGGAACTCGTAGAACGCGCGGCGCGCGGGGTCCATCTCCTGATGGTTCTCCCAGGCCTCCGGGATCATCATCAGCACCGCGTGCGGCAGCGACCGGCCGCCGAGATGGAGCAGCTCCAGCACCTCGTCGAAGGACGCCGAGTCGCTGGCGCCGCGCGTGATGACGGGGTGGATCCGCTTGAGGTCGCCCGGGATCAGCTTGGATTCGAGCAGCGCTTCACGCGCGTCCATCCAGTTCCGGTTGCCGCGCAGGGTGTTGATCTCGCCGTTGTGGGCGACGTACCGGTACGGGTGCGCCAGCGGCCACGACGGGAAGGTGTTGGTGGAGAAGCGGGAGTGCACCAGGCCGATGGCGCTGGTGACGCGCTCGTCGGTGAGGTCGGCGAAGAACTTCTCGACCTGCGGCTCGGTGAGCATTCCTTTGTAGACGATCGTCCGCGAGGACAGGCTCGGGAAGTAGACGTCGTCCTCGACGAGCTCGTGCTCGGCGCGCTTGCGCACCACGAACGCGGCGCGTTCCAGCGCCAGTCCGGACAGGGGCTCCTGCCGTCCGGCCAGGAACAGCTGGCTGAAATGCGGCATGGTCTCGGCCGCGCCGGTTCCGACGTGTTCGGTGTGGACGGGAAGGTCCCGCCAGCCGAGCACGCGCAGGCCTTCTTCGGCGGCGACACGCTCGATGGTGGTCATCGCCAGGCCACGCGGTTTTTCGTCCTGGGGCAGGAAAGCCGTTCCGACGGCGTACGCGCCGGGCTCGGGCAGCTCGAAATCGACGACGGCGCGATAGAACTCGTCGGGGACCTGGATCAGGATCCCGGCGCCGTCACCGGTCTCCGGGTCGGCGCCGCGGGCCCCTCGATGCTCGAGGTTCCGCAGCGCGATCAGCGCTTTGGCGACGATGCCGTGATCGCGTTTACCGGAGAGGTCTGCGACGAAGGCGACACCGCAGGCGTCGTGTTCGAACTCCGGGTCATACAGGCCTTCGGGGGCCTTGCTGCCCTTGTAGCTGGCATGGTGGGTCACGGCTGGCCGCCTCCCAAGGCGTCGGCGCGACCGGCAGCACTCCGTTCGGGTGGTTCGGACGTGAACCAGTTAACGAAGTGGTCCGGGACCGCGATGGTCAGTCGAGAGGGAACGATCCTGCCCGCGAAACGGGGGCAGGCCTCGTAGAGCCGCACTGCACTGGGCGGCCGATGCGCTTGTGTGTCTCTTGTGTACTGCCGTGCGCCGGGTGCCGCCAGACCGTTGTGGTGGATGGCAGGCGGGGCGCACGTGTTACTCCCGGGTTCGCCGGTCTTATGACGATAGTGTGAAATCGCTGTTATCGACATACGTCGCTTGGTCGGGGTGGGAAATGCCACGCTGGCGTTGACTTCAAACATCATCTGCCCACTGGCTGGAATGACATGTCCACTGAGTGGAGCACCAGTGCTCTGACCTGCGTAAACGATCGCTCACGTCACTCTATGGTGTGATCTGGATCGCGCATTGGAGTGGGTTTCGCCGGTCTCGCGGTGACCTGGGGTGACCGTCGAATCGCCCGAACGGCAGAGCGGCCCGCCCGGTTTGAGAGGCTTGGCCGATGGCGGATCGTTATCTCACCGTGGCGGGTACCGGGGTCCACGAGATCGAAATCCGGCGTTCACGCTTCCTCTGCGCGCTCGCCCCGGTCACCTCGGAAGAGGAGGCCCGCGCGGTGATCGCGGCCAGGAAGAAGGCGGATCCGGCGGCCCGGCATCACTGTCACGCGTTCGTGCTGGGCGCCGACGGCCGCGCCGGCTCGATGGATTCTCGGCGGGAAAGCGTGCCTCGAATCGAGCGCTCGAGTGACGACGGCGAACCCGCGGGGACGGCGGGCATCCCGATGCTGGAGGTGCTCCGGCGCCGGGAGCTGACCGACACCGTCGCGGTGGTGACCCGGTACTTCGGCGGGGTGCTGCTCGGGGCCGGCGGCCTGATCCGCGCGTACGGGCAGGCCGTCTCGGAGGCCGTCGACGTCGTCGGTGTGCAGGAGTACCGGCGGCTGCGGCTGGTGGAGGTCGTAGTCGACTACGACCGGGCCGGACGGCTGGAGAACGACATCCGCTCGTCGCCGTACCTGCTGCACGCCACGCGGTTCGAGGACGTCGCGCACTTCGACGTCGGGCACGCGCCGGACGAGGGGGACACCTTCCACGCCTGGCTCGCCGACCTCACCGGGGGTGAGGCCCTCACCGAGGACGCCGGGGAGACCTGGCTCCCCACCGGCCGCGTTTAGTCCTCTAAATGCGGTCTGGACGAGCGGGTTGCCGTGAGCGGAAGGTGGCTTTGCCCGCGTGAGATGAGGGCTAGGGGTCCTTCGCCGCATGGCATGAGGGGAAAGGGCCCCGCGGGGTGGACGGGTCGCTGTCGTGAGCGAGGTCTTGAAGGGAACCCTTGAGACGTTCAGCGTCGCAAAGGTGGCCTTCGGGACGCCATGGAGGCCGAGGCCGTCGCCCGCACCCCCACCGGTCGCGTTTAGTCCTCTAAACGCGACCGGGCCTGCCACTCCTCCAGCGTGATGGCGTACTCGACCTCGCCCTCCTCGGTGCCGGGGATCGGGTCGTCGAAGGTCTCGTGATAGGTCCGGACGTGCCGCATCCCGATCTTCTCCATCACCCGCCGGGACCCCAGGTTCACCGCCATGGTCGCCGCCCAGATCCGCCGCGCCCCGAATTCGGTGAAGCCCTTCTCCAGGAGCGCGAGCGAACCTTCGGTCGCATATCCCTTGCCCCAGGAAGATCGGTTCAGCCGGTAACCCAGTTCGGGGTCGTCGGTGTGATGACCGCGCAGCGGGCGGAAATGGAACCATCCCAGGAAAGCCCCGCCGGATTTCTCGATCGCCGCCCAGAACCCGTAACCGGGGAAACGCTCGTAGTAACCGAGAAAGGCGGGAAGGTCGAGGTTTTCGATCTCCGCCCGGTCGGCGGGTTTGCCCCCATTGAGGTACCGCATGACTTCGGGGTCGTCGTAGAGCGCGAACAGGTCGTCGGCGTCGGCGCCGGTGAACTGCCGCAGCAGGAGCCGCTCGGTCTCCAGGAAGACACGCATCGGCACAGCGTGGCGGCCCGGGGGCACCTGGGCAACCTGTTTACGCGGCCACCTCGGGCCTGACGAGACCTTCCAGTGCCACCGCTCCCGCCTCGGTGAGCAGGGCGGGAACGCGTTCGCCCCAGCGGCCGCCCCGGGAGGGTGCCACCAGGCCGAGATGGGCGAGGCGGTGCGCGGTGTGCTGGTCGCAGCAGGCGAGACCGTCGACGAACAGGTCCGGCTCGCAGCTGCAGCTGATCTCGGCGTGGCCCTCGGCCACCGCTCTCAGGGTGGCCCGCTCACGATGGTTCAGCTCTGTCCGAACGTCCATGGCGTGCCTCCTTTCTGTTCCGCTGTGAACAGTCAAACCCATACCCCCGACAGTTTCCGTCTTCTCCGGTGCGAAGTCTTGGATTTCGGGCGTACTCAAGGGTGGTGTGTCGGGTATTCCAGGGTGAAGACCTAGGGGTTGTCACCTGGTATTCGCAGCGGAAGCGATTCCAGCTCGGTCTTGCGCAGATGCCGGAAAATGATCGAACTCCGGAAACCCACGATCTCCTTGCGCTTCGACAAGCGATCCACCAGGAATGAGTGGAGCTGTTCGACGTCCTGTGCGGCGACGTGGATCAGGAAATCGTCGCTCCCCGCGGTGACGAAGACCGAAAGGACCTCCGGCAATTCCGCGACCGAGCGCTGGAAGGAGTCGATCACCTCCCGGCTCAGCGGCCGCACCTGCGCCGACACCATCGCCTGCACGCCGCGGTTGAGGCTCCGCAGGTCGATGTCCGCGTGATAGCCGCGGATGACACCGCGTTCCCGCAGCAGTCGCGTGCGTTCGAGGCAGGTCGACGGCGCGACGCCGACCTTGCGGGCGATGTCGCGGTTCGACTGCCGCGCATCCGCCTGGAGTTCCCGGATGATCGCCGAATCAAGTTCGTCCACACCTGCCCCTTTCTCCGGCATACCGAATATCATTCGGCAAAGCCCCTATTCGCCTGACGAACAGCCTAACTTCGGCGCAACCAGTCGACTAAATGCGCAGGAGGAAGCAAGATGTCCGTACAAGAGCTGGTCGTCCGGCGGGGGCGCCGGTCCGGGGTGACCACGATGGTCGCCGTGCATTCGCGAGTGCTCGGCCCGGCCGTCGGAGGCTGCCGGTTCAAGGTCTATCCGGAGCTGGGCGACGCGATCGACGACGTCCTGAGGCTGTCCGCGGCGATGACCCGCAAATGCGCCGTCGCGGGCCTGGACTTCGGCGGAGGCAAGAGCGTCATCGCACTCGAACGGGTGCCTTCGCCGGAGCAGCGGCGCGACATCCTGCTCGACCACGCAGACCTCATCGCGTCACTCGACGGGGCGTATCTCGCCGGTCCGGACGTCGGCACCGGCCCGGACGACATGCTCGTGCTGCGCGAGCGGACCCCGCACGCGTTCTGCGTGCCCGAAGAGCACGGCGGCACCGGATCGTCCAGCGGGCCGACCGCGGTCGGGGTGCTCGCCGCACTGAGGGCAGGGGCGAAGACCGTCTTCGGTGAGACCTCGATGCGAGGGCGCGAAGTGGTCATCAGCGGCTACGGCTCGGTCGGCGCGCATCTGGCGGACGCCCTGGTCGAGGAGGGCGCCGAGGTCACCGTGTCCGATGTGGACGAACAGCGGCTACTGGCCGCCGCGGGACTGGGGCTGCGCCGCGTCGCGCCGGACCGGGTACTCGGCATCGAGGCCGACGTCCTGATCCCCGCAGCCGTCGGCGGGGTGTTCGGCCCCGCCGCCGAGGTCCGCGCGCCGCTCGTCGTCGGCCCGGCCAACAACCAGCTCACCGACGACTCGGTGGCGGACGACCTCGCCGCCAGGGGTGTCCTGTGGATCCCGGATTTCGTCGCGAGTGCCGGGGGAGTCGTCTACACGCTCGGCCGGGAGAAGGAGAAGCTCACACACGACGAGGCGCTCGCCCGCGTCGAGACACTGGAGGAGACCACGCGAAGGATTCTCGACGCCGCTTCGGCCAACGGCACGACACCGTTGGCCGAAGCGAACGCACTGGCCGAAGCGAGACTCACTTCTGGTGCGGAGCCACGTACTCCTTCGCCTCGGGAGCCTCGAACAGCGGCTTGACATAGCGGACCCCGCCCTCGGCCGACGCGTCCGGTGTCGCCGCGTACACCTGGCGTGTCGCCGGGGTTCCCGCCTTCGAGAAGTCCAGCGCCGCCACCAGGTCCTCCGTGCTCGCCGACGTCGTCTGCTTCAGCGCCGCGGCGATGCCGTCCCGGGTGAGGTCCTTGTTCTCGCAGGCCTTCTTGAGCACCGCGCCCCACACTTCGCCGACCGCGTAGCCGTAGGGGATCCCGCCGTTCGGGGTCTCCTTGTACGCCGCCTTGTACTTCGCCGCGACGTCCTTGGCCTTGGGGAGGTCGGCGGAGAACGGGACACTGCTGGCGACGATCGTCAGTTTGTCCAGCGCGTTCGCCGCCGGGCTCTTCAGCAGCACGGGATCGAACACCGGGTTGTTGCCGAGCACGGGCACGTTCAACCCGAGCGCCTTGTTCGCCGCGAGCGCGGAACCGGTCTGGGCCGGCGTGGTGGTCAGGACGATCGCCTTGACGCCGTCACCCTTGAGCCCGGTGACGATATTGGTCAGGTCGTTGTCGGTCGAGGTGATCTTGACTTCCTTGACGGTCAGATTGTGCTTCTTGGCGTAGAACTGCGAGCCGCGCAGGCCGTTCTTGCCGTACTCGCCGTCGATGTAGACGTGCCCGATCGTGTCGCCGTCCTTCACCAGGCCTTGTTCCTGGAAATAGGAAAGGCCGTCGATGATCTCCAGGTCGTAGGTCGTCCCGACGATCATCACGTACGGGTTGTCGAGCAGCTCCGAAGACCACGACGCGGGTGCGGCGACGGTCTTGTCCGAGGCGATGTTCTGTTTCAGCGCGGCCACCACCGGTGAGCCGAGCAACTGCACGAACCCGAGCACCTTCGGCTCGATCTGCGGGTACAGGGTTTTCGCCGTGTCCGCCTTGTAGCCGTGGTCGACGGTCTCCAGTTTGACCTGGCGCCCGCACGCCCCGCCCGCGGCGTTGAAGTCCTTGGCCCACAGCTCGTTCCCTTGCGTGATGCCGAGTCCGAGGTTCTTGAAGACCCCGGTCTTGTCGGTCATCACGCCGAGGGTGATCTCCGAGGCCGTCACTCCCTTGCCCGCCTTGACGCCCGAACCGTCCGCCCCCGAGGACCCCGAGTCGCCCGCTTTCGTACTGCACGCCGAGAGGACGAGGACCGCCGCCAGCGCGGCGGCCGGATACATGCGTTTCATTTTCCTTGCTCCTCCGGGAGATGACGTTTCTTCGAGGGGGTGATGCGGCGGCCGATCGCGGCGAGCCCGCCCGGTTCGAAAAGCACCACGAGGATGATCGCGGCGCCGTAGACGAACGAGCTGACCAGGATCGGGGTCAGTGCGCCGTCCCCGGTTCCGGAGAACCAGCCGAGATCGGCGGAGTACAGCGAAAGCACCTGCGGCAGCCCGTTGACGATCAGCGCGCCCACCAGCGCGCCGGGCACCGAGCCGAGTCCCCCGATGATCACCATGGCCAGGAAGGCGATGGAGATGTTGATGCCGTACGTGCCGAATTCGCTTTCGTCGGGTTTGAGGATGTCGAACCACAGCACGGTCATCGCGCCCGCGAGTCCCGCGTACGCCGAAGAGACCGCGAACGCGCCCGCCTTGGCCCTCGTGACCTTGACGCCCATCACGGACGCGGCGGCTTCGTTGTCCCGCACCGCGCGCCACGACCGGCCGATCCGGCTGGAGACCGCCGCCCGGGCGATCACGTACGCGAGCACCGTCAGCAACAGGAACAGGTACCAGGTCCGTTCCGCCTGCCGGATCGGCACGCCCATCAGCGCGATTTCGGGGCCGTCGTTGGTGAACGGGAAGCCGAACAGGGAGAACGGCTGGGGCGTGCGCCCGGTCGACGTCCCGCCGGTCAGCGTCTCGGCCGACTGTCCCAAGTAGAGCCCCAGGAACACCAGCGACAGCGACGCGACGCCGAGGTAGATCCCGCGCAGCCGTCCGGAAACGGGGGCGAAGGCCAGTCCCAGCAACGCGGCGATGGCCACCGCGCCGACCAGCGACAGGCCGGGGTCGAGGCCGAGCCCGAACACACGCTCGTCCTCGGCCGGTCCGGAAAGGACGGTGTACCCGGTCGCGCCCGCGAGCAGGAAGAACGCGTGCGCCAGCGACAGTTGCCCGGCCTGCCCGACCAGCAGGGTCAGCCCGATCGCGCCGACCCCGCCGATCATCATGTACTGCCCGGCCTTCAGCCAGGCGGCGTCGAGATACAGCGGGATCGCCAGGAGGACGACGAGCAGCGCGATCCACAGCAGGGCCTTGATCAGCCGTGTCCGATCACGTTTCGCGGGCGGTGCCGGCGGGGCCGGGGCGGGGGATTTCACAGCGGTGTCAGACACGTGTGCTCTCCCTCGTCCCGAACAACCCCGACGGCCGCACCACCAGGACCACGAGCATCACCAGGAAGACCGCGCTCTTGGAGAAGTCGAACGACACGTACTGCGCCGAAAGAGCCTCGACGAGGCCGACGACCAGCCCGCCCACCACCGCGCCCGCGGTCGAATCCAGCCCGCCGAGGATGGCCGCGGGGAACGCCGCGAGCGCGATGGAGTGCGTGCCGCGGGACAGGCCCGCGCCCGAGAAGTCCTGGGTGGCGATGAACAGCACCGCGACCCCGGCGAGCACGCCGGCCACCACCCACGCGGTCGCCGTCACCCGGGAACTGCGGATCCCCATCAGCGCGGCGGCCTCGCGGTTCTCGGCCTGCGCCCGCATCGCGACACCCCAGTTCGAGTACTTGAACGCGAGGGTGAACGCGGTGATCAGCACGGCCGCGACGAGCAGCGCGACCAGATGCGTGCGGAACAGCGTGATCCCGCCGATCTGGAACGGCTGCGCGTCCCAGGCGTCGCCGAGGAACGGCAGGGTGACGCCGAGCCGTCGCACGATCTCCTCGGTGATGATCACGTCGACGCCGATGGTCAGCAGCGCCAGGCTGTTCGCGTCCGCGTGCCGCGAGCGGGACAGCAGCAACCGTTCCAGCAGGAGGGCGAGCAGCCCGGCGGAGACGATGCCGACCAGGGAAGCGCCCGCCCAGCCGAGCGATTCGCGGGTCACCACGACCAGGTAGCCGCCGAAGAGCACGAGTGAGCCGTGCGCGAAGTTGACCACTTCGGTCGCCTTGAAGATGATCACGAAACCCAGCGCCAGCAACGCGAACACCGCGCCCTTACCGAGTCCGTTCACCACGAGTTGCAGGAAGGTGTTCACGCGGTGGCCTCCGTGCCGAGATATGCCCTGATCACGTCCGGATCCGACTGGACCTCGGACGGCGTCCCGTCGGCGATGCGCTTGCCGAAGTCCAGGACGGTGACCCGGTCCGCGATGCCCATCACCAGCCCCATGTCGTGCTCCACGAGCAGGATCGAGATGCCGAGCGCGTCGCGGACGTCACGGATCGTCCCGGCCAGCTCGGCGGTCTCGGTCGCGTTCATCCCGGCCGCGGGTTCGTCGAGCAGCAACAGGACCGGTTCGACGGCGAGCGCGCGGGCGAGGTCGACGCGCTTCACCGCCCCGTACGGCAGCGCCCCGACCGGGAGATCGACGACCGCGCCGATCCCGAGGAAGTCGCAGATCTCCTTGGCCCGCGCGGAATGCCGCCGTTCGGCCTGGGTCGTCCACGGCAGCCGGAGACCGCAGGCGAGGAATCCGCCCTTGGTCAGCGCGTGCCGTCCGAGCATGACGTTGTCGAGCACGGTCGAGCCGGGGGAGAGGGCGGCGTTCTGGAACGACCGGCCGACACCGAGCCCGGCCAGCCGATGCGGCGCGAGTCTGGAAAGGACGGTGTCACCGAGCCGGATGCTGCCCGCGTTCGCCCGGTAAAGGCCGCTGATCACGTTGAAGCAACTGGACTTCCCGGCACCGTTCGGGCCGATGAGCGCGTGCAGCGAACCGGAGGCGACGGTGAAGGAGACGTCGTCCAGCGCCCGGATCCCGCCGAAGCGCAGGGTCACGTTCGTGACGTGCAACTCGGGCGGCGTCATCCGGCCCACCTCGAAAGGCTCCGGCCCGCGAGGTGCTCGCGGGCGTCCGCGGCCTCGGCTTCGGCGGTGGCCTGCGATTCGGCGTGGCCGCCGAGGTAGAGCCGTTGGACGTCCTCGCTCGCGGTGAGTTCGGCCGTCGTCCCGGCCAGCGCGACCCGGCCCACTTCGAGGACGATCGCGTGGTCGGCCACGCGCAACGCCATCACCGCGTTCTGCTCGACCAGCACCACGGCGGTGCCCTGATCGTGGATCTCGCGGATGATGGCGCCGATCTGTTCGACGATCTTCGGCGCGAGGCCGAGCGACGGTTCGTCGAGCAGCAGCAGCCGCGGGCCCGACATCAGCGCGCGGCCGATCGCGAGCATTTGCTGCTCACCGCCGGAAAGCAGGCCCGCGCGTTGTTTGGCCCGCTCGGACAGGACCGGGAAGAGTTCGTCGACGCGTTTCCTCGCGGCGGCGCGCTGCCCGGGGGAGCGGGCGCCGATCCCGCCCGCGCGGAGGTTCTCCTCGACGGTCATCCGCGCGAAGACCTGACGGCCTTCGGGAACACCGACGACGCCCAGCCCGACGATGCGGGCCGGATCGAGCCTGGTCAGCGACTTGCCGTCGTAGCGGACCTCGCCGGCGGAAATCGAGCCGCGGTGCATGCGCAGGGTGCCGGAGACGGTCCGCAGCAGGGTCGATTTCCCGGCGCCGTTGCTGCCCAGGACGGCCAGTACTCCATCGGGTGAAACATCGAGGTCGACCCCGTGCAGTGCGGCCACCGATCGGCCGTACCGCACCTGAAGATCACGGACACTCAGCAAGCCGCCTCCTCCGTCCGTGTGACGCGAGTCACGATCGGTGGCGGTCATCCTGCGTGGGCACCCTCCGCCGCGTTACCCCCACTTGGAGACCCACCCGGCTACAAAACGGACACGGCGCAACTCGTCCTCTGGTTGCGGTAGTTGCACGTGCAAGTACCGCAACCAGAGGACGAAACGCGTCAGAGGAGGCCGGCTTCGGAGGCCTTGCCGATGGCTTCGACGCGGTTGCGGGCGCCGAGTTTGTGCAGCGCGGACTGCAGGTACGTCTTCACCGTGTTCCGCGCCAGCCCGGTCGATTCCGCGATCTCCGGATTCGTCTGTCCCTGCGCGGCCAGCCGCAGGACCTCGTACTCGCGCCGCGTCAGGCCGCTGCGGGCCAGCGCGTCGGACCGCTGGCCGTCGTCGGGGAAGATGCGCGGATCGACGACCCGGTCACCCTTCAGCACCTGCCGCAACGCGGCCACCAGATCCGTCCCGGCGACGTCCTTGAGCAGGCAGCCGTGCGCCCCGGAGTCCAGCGCGGCCCGCACGCCCTGATGGTCGCCGTGCGCGGTGAACACCACGATCCGCCCGGCCGGGTGCACGCGCCGGAGCTCGGCGATGACCTCGGGCGCGAGCATGTCCGGCAGCCGCAGGTCCAGCAGGATCAACACCGGTTTCAGCTCGCCCGCCCGCTGGATCGCGGCCCGGCCGGTCTCGGCCGAACCCACCACGGTCATCGCCGGGTCGTAGCGCAGCAGCAGGCTCACCCCGTCGCGGACCACCGGATGGTCGTCCACGACGAGCACGGTCACCGGCGACGGCACGGTTCCGGCACCCAAGCGCGCAGTGTGCACCCGTCGTCCTCGTCGTGGACCAGGCTGACCCGGCCGCCGAGCCGCGCGGCGCGTTCCGCCAGCGCGCGCAGGCCCATCCCGGTCCCTGGTTCCGGTTCGTCACCACGATGACCGGTCCCGTCGTCGGCGACGACCACCTGCACGCCCTCTTCGCTGGGCAGCAGGCTGACCACGACCGACAGCGCGTCGGCGTGTTTCTCGACGTTGAGCAGGCCCTCCCGGACGGCCGCGACCAGCAGTCCGGTGCGTTCGGCGTCCAGTCGCGGCACCGGTGCGAGCTGGACGAACCGCGCCGGGACGCCGCAGCGGGCCTGGAACGAGCGGCAGTGCTCGGCCAGTTCCACCGGCAGCGCGCGCTCCGGACTCGACTCCGACAGCGCCAGCAGCGACTCGCGCAGTGCCCGCGACGCGGCCGACACGTCGCCTTCCAGCCGCCGCAGCCGCGATTCGAGCGCCGGGTTGTCGCTGATGTCCTCGTGCAGGTTCCGGACCTGGACACCGATGGAGAACAGCAGCGCGCCGACGGAATCGTGCAGCGCGCTCTGCATGCGGAGCCGCTCGGCGGACAACGCCGTTTCGCGGTCGGCCTCGGCGACCGACGCCAGTTTCAGCGCCCGGCCCGCCTCCCCGGCGATCTCTACGAGGGATTGGACGGCGTCGTCGCCGAAGTCGCGCGGCTCGCGCATGGCGGCGTACGCGATGGCGACGGTTTCGGTCCCGTTGACGATCGGGACGGCGATCATCGCGGCGAGACCCTCGCCGCGGACCTGCGCGTCGAACTGGTGGGTGATGCTCGGCGAGCTGACGTAGTCGTTGACCCGCACCGGCCTGCCCAGCGCCAGCACGCGGCCGCCGATGCCCTGGCCGATCGGCACGGCGAGGTCCTGCAGCGCGTCCGTGCGGGTGCCCGACATCCAGCGGATCACCGCCTGTTCGGGTCCGGTCAGCTCGGCGACGAAACCGGAATGCGTGCCGATCGACTCGCGGATCAGCCGGGCGGTGCCGTTGAGCGCCGCGACCCTGTCGAGGGTGGCGAGCAGCGCTTCGCGCTCGCGCAGAAGCCCGCCGAGCACCGCGCTGTGCTCGGCGGCGAGTTCCGTCGCGACCTGGCGTTTCGCCGTCACGCGCTCACGATCGCACACCGGACGTGGTTTCCGACACACCCGTCCGGAGAGGTTCGCCGATGCGTTCTCGCCCCCGGTTGTCTTGAATGGACTCCGTGGAGATCCTGGCCGACGCCGCGACACTGGCTCTGTACACGACCGACGCCTCCAACTACCGGCACGTGCCCCAGGGCGTGGTGTTGCCGCGGAGCGTCGACGAAGTGATCGCGGCCGTCGCCGCCTGCCGGGAGGCCGGGCTGCCGGTGATCGCCAGAGGCGGCGGCACCAGCGTCGCGGGCAACTCGTGCGGGCCGGGCGTCGTGATCGACCTGTCGCGTCACCTCGGCGGGGTCCTCGACCTCGATCCCGGGGCGCGGACGGCGCGGGTGGCGCCCGGGACCGTCCTCGACGACCTCCAAGCGCTCGCCGCGCCGCACGGGCTCCGCTTCGGCCCCGATCCGTCGACGCATTCGCGCTGCACGATCGGCGGGATGATCGGCAACAACGCCTGCGGTTCGCATTCGGTCGCCTACGGGCGCACGGTCGACGTCGTCCGTGAACTGGACGTGCTGCTCTACGACGGCACCCGGCTGACCGTCGGGCCCACCTCACCGTCCGAAGTGGACGAGCGAGCGGCCAAGCCCGGTACGGAAGGCCGGGTCTTCTCGGAGTTGCGCGCGCTCGTCCGGGACAACCTGGCGTTGCTGCGCACCGAGCTGTCCTCGTTCAGCAGGCGGGTGTCCGGGTACGGGCTGGAACACCTGTTGCCGGAGAACGGTTTCGACGTCGCCAAGGCGCTGGTCGGCAGCGAGGGCACCTGCGTCACCGTGCTGGGGGCGACGGTCTCCCTCGCCGAGGTGCCGAAACGCAAGGTCCTCGCGGTGCTCGGCTTCGAGTCCGACATCGCCGCGGCCGACGCGGTCCCGGCGATCCTGCCGTGGTCGCCGCTGACCGTGGAAGGGGTCGACGCGGACCTCGTCGCACTGCTGGAGCCGGGCCGTGCCGACGGACTCCCGCCGGGTGGGGCCTGGTTGTTCGTCGAGATGGAAGACCCGGACAAGGCGCGCGACCTGATCGCCGGGCTGCGGGGCGCGCTGACCGGATCCGCGCTGCTGGACGACGCGGCCGCGCAGAAGCGGCTGTGGCGCATCCGGGAGGAGGGCGCCGGTCTCGCGACGCGGCTGGCCGGTGGCGAGGAAGCCTGGCCCGGCTGGGAAGACGCCGCCGTCCCGCCCGCGCGGCTGGGCGCCTACTTGCGCGAGTTCAAGGAACTCATGCGGAAGCACGGCCGCAAGAGCGTCGTCTACGGCCACTACGGCGAGGGCTGCCTGCATCTGCGGCTGGACTTCGATCTCCTTTCCCCGCACGGGATCGCCGGGTTCCGGTCGTTCCTCGAAGAGGCGGCCGACCTGGTCGCCGCGCACGGCGGCTCGCTGTCCGGGGAACACGGCGACGGCCAGGCCCGCTCGGAACTGCTGTCCCGGATGTACAGCCCCGAGATCCTCGCGCTTTTCGCGCGGTTCAAGGGGATCTTCGATCCGGCGGGCAGGATGAACCCCGGCATCCTCGTCGATCCGAGGCCGGTCGACGCCGATCTCCGGGTTCGCCGGGCACCGCTCGAACTGGAGGACGTCACCGCGCTCGCGTACCCGGAGGATCAGGGGAGCTTCGGGCAGGCGATGCGGCGGTGCGTCGGCGTCGGGAAGTGCCGCAACACCACCGGAGCGGGCGTGATGTGCCCGAGTTATCGCGCCACCCACGAGGAGAAGCACTCGACACGCGGCCGCGCGCATCTGCTCGCCGAGATGGTCAACGGCGAGCTGATCACCGACGGCTGGCGTTCGGAAGAGGTCGCCGAGGCGCTGGATCTCTGTCTTTCGTGCAAGGGCTGCCTCTCCGACTGCCCGGTCGATGTCGACATGGCAACCTACAAGGCGGAATTCCTGCACCAGCACCACAAGGGGCGGGTGCGCCCGGCATCGCACTACTCGATGGGCTGGCTCCCGGTGTGGCTGCGCGCGGCCTCGCTGGCGCCACGGCTGGCGAACACGATGTCGCGCCGGTTCTCCGGCCTGCTGAAGAAATTCGGCGGGATCGCACCGGAACGCGAGCTCCCGACGTTCGCCAGGACACCGTTCACGCGACGCCGCGACGACCTCAAACGCTGGGCGACCGGTCCCCGGCGCGTGGTGCTGTGGCCCGATTCTTTCAACAACTACCTCACGCCAGACGTCCTCGACGCCGCGGCCGAGGTGCTCATCGCGGCCGGCTACGACGTCGTCCTGCCCGATCGCGGCGTCTGCTGTGGCCTCACGTGGGTGTCCACCGGGCAGCTCGACGTGGCGAAGAACGTGTTGCGCCGCACGCTTTCCGTCCTCGAGCCGTACCTGCGGTCGGGGTATCAGGTGGCCGGGCTGGAGCCGAGTTGCACGGCTCTTTTCCGCGGTGACCTGGAGGCGCTCCTGCCCGGTGACCCGGTGGCGAAACTGCTCGCCGCGCAGACCCGCACCTTCGCCGAACTCGTCGAAGACTCACCGCTGGAATTCCGTTCGCTGGACGTCGAAGCGCTCAGCCAGGTCCACTGCCACCAGCACGCCGTGCTCGGCTTCGGCGCCGACGAGGCCGCGATGCGCGCGGCGGGTATCCACAATTCCACAATGGACTCCGGTTGCTGTGGATTGGCTGGCAACTTCGGTTTCGAACGCGGCCACTACGACGTTTCCGTCGCCTGCGCCGAAGACCGCATGCTGCCCGCGATCCGCGCCGCGGCCGAGGGGACCGAAGTGGTCGCGGACGGGTTCAGCTGCCGGACGCAGATCGAGCAACTCGACGGACGCAAGGCCGTGCACCTGGCGGAGCTGCTACGACGCGCGCTGCCGTAGTGCGTCGCAAGGACGGCTCTCTTGAGGGGTAAGCCAACGGTGGCGTGCTCGTGCCGTCCTTCGGCGCCGGTCGCGGGGCAGGTGTTGCGAAAGCCACTTTCGCAACGTTGAAGGTTGCGAAAGTGGCTTTCGCAACACCGTCGGCCCGGGCAGCCCGTGCCTGAACAAGGGCGGGTGCGTCGTTCGTGGCGAAGGGAGCCTTCAGCGCCGGACCGCGTGGGTCGAGTTGGTCGTGAGTGGCGATTCGGGTTCTAACCCGAATCGCCACTCACGACGTGCGTTGCGCCAGAGCGTCGCGTTCGGCGTACTTCTTCAACGTCAGTAACTGTTTCCGCATCATGATCAGGTCGCCCCAGCCGAGCAGGAACTCCTTGAGGCGGCCGCGGAACCCCTGAGAAGTCACGACGATGCGGCACAGCATCCGGCAGGACCGCTCGTCGATCGGCTCGACCGAGTAGGTGGCGGCCACCGGCCCGAACAGGTTCTCGGACTTGGCGAAAGTGCGCCCCGTGAGGCTGTGCCCCCGCTCCACCTCGGTCAGCTCGAACACGATCAGCGTGTCGCCGGGAGCGCGTTCGTCGGCGCCGGGGGTGAGGGTGCGCGGACTGCGCTTGCCCAAGTTGTCGAGCAGGTCGTAGCTGTAGGGCGCGACCGAGATCTGACAGAGCCAGCGGTAAGCGAGCGCGGCGGGCGCGTGCACGGTGACGGCGCGGTCGAAGAGCGCGACGGGGCCGTCGAGCAGGGTGTCCGCCGGCTGCGCGCGCCGTCGTTCGTCCGGGGTCGCGCCCCAGTTCGCGGGTGATCCGAAAGGCATGGCCGCCTCCGTACGGTGCCGTATGGTTTCCGTACGGTAGCGTATGCAAGGTGGCCGGGAAACGGAAGCTCGCCCGTGAAGATTGGGCCGACGCGGCGCTCGAAGCGCTGTGCGAAGGCGGGGTCGCCGCGATCGCCGTCGAGCCCATCGCCGCGAAGCTCGGGACGACGAAAGGCAGTTTCTACTGGCATTTCGCGAACCGGGACGCCTTGGTCGAAGCCGCCGTGCGCCGCTGGGTCGAGCAGGACACCGAGGCGCTGATCACCCTCCTGGACGGGATCTCGGATCCGGTGCGACGGCTGCGCGAACTCTTCGAGCTCGTCTTCGGGGCGAGGGACGAAGAACGGGCCGAGCTGGCTCTGCTCGCTCACGCCGGTGACCCGGTGATCGGCCCGCTGCTCGCCGAGGTCACCGCGCGGCGCGTCGAGTTCATCGTCCGGTGCTTCCGGGAGATGGACTGCCCCGAAGCCGAGGCACGGCATCGCGGCCTGCTGGCCTACACGGCCTTCATCGGGTTGATCCAGGCGCAGCGGGCGAGCGGCGGGACGCTGCTGTCCTCGGTCGAGCGGCCGGATTACCTGGAGTTCCTGCGCGGGATTATCACGCGGTGAGAAGGATCTTCGGCTCTTCGGGCGGGTGATCGGCCGGAGTCTTCCGGCGGTGCTCCCCGCCACTCATCATCGGCCCATGACAGCCACGTATCCCGCGGCCAAGAACCACGCCGCGACCCCGATGGGGGAGATTTACGCGGAGTATCCGCCGATGTCCCGGGTCGTCTTCCCCAGTGGTTGCGAAGGCTGGCTGGTGACTCGGTACGAAGACGTCCGCCTGATCTTCTCGGACACCCGGTTCTCCCGGAATCTGCTCGCGCCCGGCGCGCCGTGTCTCATCGAGCCGGGTGATTTCTCCACCGGTGACCACAGCATCCTGAACATGGACCCGCCGGATCACACGCGGCTGCGGAAGCTGTCGGCACCGGCCTTCACCGTCCGCCGGATCGCCGGGCTGCGGCCACGGATCCAGGAGATCGCCGACGGCCTCCTGCGCGCGATGCGCCGGCACGGTCCTCCGGTGGATCTCGTGGAGATGTTCGCCTTCCCCCTGCCCACCGCGGTCATGTGCGAGATCCTCGGCGTCCCGTTCGAAGGCAAGGAACGGTTCCGCCAGTGGTCGCGGGTGATCGTCACGCCGATGGCGTACACGCCGGCGGAAGTGGCGCAGGCGCGGCGTGACGGTGCGGACGACATGACGGCACTCGTCGCCGTCAAGCGGGCGAATCCGGGCGAGGACCTGCTGAGCGTCCTCGTGCACACCCGCGACGAGGACGGTGACCGGTTCACCGAGGCCGAGTTGATCGACCTGGCCACCCAGCTCCTGCTGGCCGGGCACGAGACCACGGTCAGTCTGATCGCGACCGGGATCGTGCTGCTGTCGGGGAATCCGGAGCAGCTCGCCGCGCTGCGCTCGGATCCCGGCCTGACGGCGGGGGCCATCGAGGAGATCATGCGGTTCGACGGACCGGCCGACGCGTCGCTGCTCCGGGTCGCGCTGGAGGACGTCGAACTGAGTGGCGGCCTGGTCCGGCGCGGTGAGGCCGTGCTGGCGCACACCGGCGCGGCGAACCGTGACGAGTCCGCCTTTCCCGGCGCTTCGCGGTTCGACATCCGGCGCCGGAACGCACCGCAACTCGGCTTCGGGCACGGACTTCACTTCTGCCTCGGCGCGGCACTCGCCCGGCTCGAAGGGGAGATCGCGTTCCGGACACTGCTCGACGGCCTCCCCGGACTGGATCTCGCCGTGCCGCTCGCGGAAATCGCGTGGCGGCCGCCGCTTTCGCTCCGCGGCCCGGAGGCCGTGCCGGTGACCTGGGCTACCACCAAGCGCGGCTGAGGCTCTCCAGCGTCGGTTCTTCCGGGGCCGGGAGAACCTTGAGGTACCACGTGAAATTGCTGTAGACGTGCAAAAGCGCGTACGCGAGGCAGCGGCGCGAGAACTCCTCGTCGGGTTCCGCGCCGTACCCGGCGAGCAAACGCCGCAGGAAGTCCTTGTCACCGCCGGAAACGAACAGGCCGACGGCGACGAAGTCGTACTCGGCCGCGCCGCGCATCGCCGGTTCGAAATCGAAGAGCCCGGTCAGTCGCGGGCGTTCGCCGTCGTGGGCGACCATGACGTGGTCGCGCATGAACTCGGTGTGCAGCGGGACGACAGGAGGCGAGCCAAGGTCTACGGAATCGAGGAACGCCGGGATCTGCGCGATCCAGGCCTCGTCGAGGCCGGTCCGGCGGTGATGCTCGACGGCGTTCGCGCGCTGCTCGGCCACGAACGCGGCCCAGTCCGGCGGATCGAGGACGTCCAGCCGCGGGTCGCGCAGGGAATGCAGCGTGGACAGGGCCTCGCCGAGTTCGGGGGCGAGCCGGTGTTTGTCCTCTGTGGACAGTTTCGGCCAGGCGTCCTTGAGCGTTTCGCCGCGCAGGCGGTCCATGAGCACGTAACCCCAGCCGTCCCGCTCGCCGACGTCGTGCACGGCGGGCGTCGGGATCGGCAGCTTCCCGTGCAGGACTTCGAGCATCGTCCGCTCGGTGGGGAGTTCGTCGAGGTGTACCGGCGGGAACAGTTTGAGGACCAGGTCCTCGCCGACGGCGTAGACCGGCAGCGATCCCTCGGTGAAGGGGACGGCTTCGCCCAGGCCGAGCGATCCGGTCAGTGACGTCACGGCCGGAAGAAGGTCCTGCCTGGTCAAGCAGTCGAACTCGGCTTCGGTGCCGGCGGGCGGGAACGGGATCACGCGACCGACCGTAGAACAGCGGACCGCGGATGGCGACGTGATTACCCGCTGCGCTCCAGCAGCGTCCGGGCCGCGCCGAGGACGAGGCGGCAGACGTCGTCGGGATTCGCGCTGGCCAGGGGCTCCTTGCCGGTGATCTCGCGGACCAGGCCGATCCCGAGCAGCCAGGCCAGGATGAGGTCGGCCCGCAGATCCGCGTCGTCGGCGTCGGTCAGCGTGGCGAGCACCTTCGCGTACTCCTCGCCGAGCTGCCGCCGGACGGCGCCCGCCGCGCTGTCGTGCCCCGTCGAGCGCAGGTAGGCGTCGAGAGTGCGGTCGCGGCCGGTGTCGGACTCCAGCATGCTGCGCAACGCCGTCCCGAGCAGTTCGTCCGGCGGCGTGGTGGCGATCTGCTCGCGTCCGCCGCGTGCCAGGACCTCTTCGAAGAGCGCGTCCTTCGACCCGAAGTAGCGGAACAGCAGCGCTTGATTGGCTCCGGCGAGCTTCGCGATGTCGCGCACGGTCGTCCGGTCGAAACCGCGCTCGGCGAACAGCGCCGCCGCCGCGTCGAGCAGGGCCGCCTTCGTCGCGGCCGCGTCGCGCTTGCGGACCTGCGGTTCTTCCGTCATCGGGCACAGGCTAGCCGGACGTCGCACGGTAGGCGCATTGACGCTCACCGTGATCGTGGTTAGCGTTGTAAGCAGTTGCTTACAAACCGCCGAGCCGGGGGGTTTCCGGACAAATGACCACCACAGACGCCGAATTCATCGCCTACCCGTTCAACCAGGACACAGGACTCGAACTCGACGAGGCCTACGCCACCGCCCGCGACACCAAGGGCATGCTCCGCGTCCGCCTCCCGCACGGCGAGCCGACGTGGCTCGCCACCCGGTACGCGGACGCGCGGTTCGTCCTGGGCGATCGGCGGTTCTCCCGCGCGATGGCCACGGACAAGGACGAGCCGCGGATGGCGCCGGGCAGGCGGCCCGGCGGCATCCTGGCCATGGACCCGCCCGACCACACCCGGCTGCGCACGCTGGTCGCGAAGGCGTTCACCATGCGCCGCGTCGAACTGCTGCGGCCGCGCGTCGCGGACCTCGCGGCGGGCCTGATCGAGGACATGAAGGCCAAGGGACAGCCCGCTGACCTGGTCGAGGACTACGCGCTGCCGATCCCGGTCGCGGTGATCTGCGAACTGCTCGGCGTCCCCGTCGAGGACCGGCCGAAGTTCCGCGTGTGGAGCGACGCCGCGCTGTCGACCAGCCCGTTGACCACCGAAGAGATGATGGCCAACCAGGAAGAACTGCGGGCGTACATGCACGTGCTCGTCGAAGAGCACCGCGCCCGGCCCCAGGACGACCTGATGACCGCGCTGATCGAAGCGCGCGACGTCCGCGACAGGCTGAGCGAACTGGAACTGGTCGACATGTGCATCGGCATCCTGATCGCCGGGCACGAGACCACCGCCAGCCAGATCCCCAACTTCGTCTACGCGCTGCTCGAGCAGCCGGAGCAGCTCGCCCGGCTGCGCGCGGACCTGGACCTGATCCCGGCCGCGGTCGAGGAACTGCTGCGGTTCGTCCCCCTGGGTGCCGGAGCCGGGTTCGCCCGCTACGCCACCGAAGACGTCCAAGTGGGTGACGTGCTGGTGAAGGAAGGCGAGCCGGTGATGGTCGCGATCGGTGCCGCCAACCGGGACGCGCTCCAGTTCAGCTCGGCGGAAACCCTCGAATTCGGCAGGGAAGCCAATCCTCACCTCGGTTTCGGGCACGGCGTGCACCACTGTCTCGGTGCTCCGCTGGCCAGGCTGGAACTGCAGGAGGCGTTGAAGGCATTACTGCGAGATTTCCCCGGACTGCGCCTCGACGGCGATATCGTGTGGAAGACGCAGATGCTGGTGCGGGGGCCCCGCTCCATGCCGATCGGATGGTGAGCATGAGCTGGAAAGTCGAGGTCGATGGCGGTACGTGCATCGGCTCGGGGATGTGCGCCGCCTTGGTGCCGGAGGTCTTCGAACTCGAAGGCGCCACGGCGAAGGCGGTCGCGGGAGAGGTGAACCCGGACGAGATGGTGCTGGACGCGGCGGACTCCTGCCCCGCGATGGCCATCGAAGTGCTGGAAAAAGGCGAGGTGATCGGGCCGCGGCCCTGATGTTCGCTCGTTAATGCGTGGCGGTCGTCGGTGAACAGGCGTAGGACGACTGGGTGAGTGATGACGATTTGACCATCCGAACCCTGACCACCGACGATCTGCCCGCGTTCTCGGAACTGCTCGCGGGCGCTTTTCTCACCGATCTCACTGAAGGATTGAAACACCGCGAAGAGCTGGTGTTCGAGCCGGAGCGTACGCACGGTGTGTTCGACGGTGACGACATCATCGGAGCGGGTGAACTGCTCACTCGCAAGATCACCGTTCCCGGTGCCCGCCAGACGCCGCTGGCCGCGGTGACGTCGGTCGGTGTCGCCCCGGGGCACCGCAGGCGGGGCGTGCTCACCCGGATCATGCGAGCGCAGTTGCACGGTCTGCACGAGGACGGCGCCGAACCGATCGCCGCACTGTGGGCGTCCGAGGCGGTCATCTACTCACGGTTCGGTTACGGCCTCGCGGCGCAGTTCTACCGCGCGAAGGTACGCGCGAAGTCCGTGTTCCGGCCCGGCGTCGGACTCGAAGCCGAGCGGGTGCGCGAAGTCGGGCGCGAGCAAGCGATCCCGCTGATCAGGGCGATCTACGAAAAGGAAGCGCCGCAGCGGGTCGGCGCGCTCGACAGGCCCGATTCGACCTGGGAATTCCTTCTCGACGACCCCGAGTACCGGCGCCACGGCGCGACCGCGCAGAAGTTCGCCGTCCTGCCGGACGGCTACGTGATCTACCGGGTGAAGAACGACTGGAACGAAGAAGGCCCGCAAGGCACGTTGACCGTGCAGGAACTGGTCGCGACCACGCCGGAGGCTTACGCGACGCTGTACCGCTTCCTGCTCGACTACGACCTGGTCGTCACGGTGGAGGCCTTCGCCGCCCTCGACGAACCGCTCATCCACCTGCTCGCCGACCCCCGCAAAATGACCAGATCCGCCGGTGACTCGCTGTGGTTCCGGCTCGTCGACGTCGACCGCGCCCTGGTCACCCGCCGCTACGGCGCTCCGGTGGACCTGGTGTTCGGTGTGCACGACGCGTTCTGCCCGTGGAACACCGGGAACTGGCGGCTCACCGCCGACGCCGAGGGGAACGCCGAAGTCACCCGAGTGGCGGACTCGCCGGATCTCGAACTGGACGTGATCGACCTCGGCGCGATCTTCCTCGGCGGGACGCGGCCGAGCACGCTGGCCGCGGCCGGGCGGATCAAGGAGCGGACCGCCGGGGCGGTTTCGCGGGCCACGGCGGCGTTCGCCACCGACCGCGAGCCGTCCTGTGTCGAATCCTTCTAGCGCGGTATTACCTGGCGGGTAATCGACCCGGTACGGCTTCGCTTGCCAGAGTGACCGAGTGCGAAAAATGAAGAGATTCCTTGGTGCGGCGGCCCTTGTGCTCGGTGCGACGCTGGCGGAAAGCGGGACGGCGATGGCGGGGACGAGCGCGGGCTGTGGCGTCCTGGACCAGCTGGGAGACAGGCTCGAAGGCGCGGTTTCGCCAGGTGCCTGCGCCTTCATCACCCGGCAGACCGAATTCGGGGCGATGCGGTCGGACACGCCGGAAGAGCGGGAAGCCCGCGTCCGGTCGTACGGCCGCATCTTCGCCGCCGACGGCACCTTGGCGGAATCGGGAAGTGCCCCGCCGGTACGCGGCAGGACGAACATCGAGGGCAACCTGCGGACCCTGCTGGGCGCCTTCCCGACCTTCCGGTTCACGCCGGTGAAGATCGTGGTCAGCGGCGAGACCGTGTTCTACGAAGCGGCCAACGAAGCGGTGATCCGCGGCGAGTTGGTGCGCTACCCGGCCGTGTACCGCGTGGTGCTCAAGGACGGCGAAGTCACCCAGGGGCGCCGCTACCACGATCGGACGGAATGGTTCCGCCCCATCGAAAAAGACGCCCTGCGCGAACTGTTCGCCGGTGTCGCCGACGACTGTCCTCGGAAAGGACCGGCCTTCACCGGACCGGGGCTGACGGCGCCGGTGACGGACCCGGCCTGCCACGCCGCCTACCTCGGCAGGCTGGCGGGAGCGATGACCGACGTCCGCCTGAAGCCCGATCAGGCGGCGGCCGGTCCGCGTACGAGATTCCAGGAGTACCGCGGAACCGTGCGGGCGAAGGGACGGACGATCGACTTCGGGATGATCGTGGGCACCGGACCCGGCCTGATCCGCTACTACTTCGACACGCTGCCGCTGAATTACGACGACGCGGAGACGGCGGCCTTGTTCACCGAGCTGCTCACGGGCGCAGCACGCCCTGCTCGGTGACCACCGCGGTGACCAGCTCGAACGGCGTCACGTCGAAGGCCGGGTTGAACACCTCCGCGCCTTCGGGGGCGACCTTCGTGCCGCCGAAGCTCAGGACCTCGCCGGGATCGCGTTCCTCGATCACGATCCCGGCGCCGTCCGGCATCGCGGTGTCCACAGTGGACGAAGGGGCGACGACCACGAACGGGATCCCGTGGTGTTTCGCCGCGATCGCCAGCCCGTAGGTGCCGATCTTGTTGGCGACGTCGCCGTTGGCGGCGATCCGGTCGGCGCCGACGAGGACGCAGTCGACCAGGCCGCGGCTCATCGCGGCGGCGGCCGCGCCGTCGGGCTGGATCCGGTACGGGACACCGGCTTCGGCCAGTTCCCAGGCGGTCAGGCGGGCACCCTGCAACAGCGGCCGGGTCTCGTCGACCAGCACGGAATCGACCAGGCCGCGAGCGTGCAGGTGCCAGACGACGCCGAGCGCGCTGCCCCAGGCGACCGTCGCGAGGTGGCCGGCGTTGCAGTGGCTGAGCAGCCGCAACGGCCGTCGCCCGCAGTGTTCGAGCACCACCGCGGCCGCCAGCCGGGAAGCCTCGTGATTGATCCGCTCGTCCTCGTCGAGGATCGCCAGCGCTTCGGTGAGGACGGCTTCCGCCCCTTCCGGGAGCTTCGCGAGCGCGCGGGAGACGCCCCAGCTCAGATTGACCGCGGTCGGGCGAGCCTGGGCGACGCGCTCCGCCGCTGCTTCGACGTCACCGCCCGCGCGGGTCGCGAGCACCACGCCGAGTGCCCCCGCCGCGCCGAGCGCCGGTGCCCCGCGGACCGCGAGCCGCTGGACGGCGTCGACGAGTTCGCCGACCGTGCGCAGTTCGAGCACGCGGTACTCGCCGGGAAGCGCGGTCTGATCGATGATGGTGACCGCGTCGCCGGTCCAGTCGATCGTCCTGCGCATGGCTCCCCCGTGAAATCCGGTTGTCCGGCCGCGGCCGTCTCGGTGAGGATGCGGCCCGTGACCATTCAACGCCACCATCCGCCCGGCCTGCATCCCACGCCCACCTACCACCACGTGACCATCGTCGAAGGCCGCCGGGACGTCCACCTCGCCGGCCAGTGCCCGCTCGCCGAAGACGGCAAGGTCGTCGAGGGTGACGTGCTCGCGCAGGTCGACCAGGTGGTCGCCAACACCGCCGCCGCGCTCGCCTTCGCCAAGGCGACCCCGGCCGACGTCGTGCGCACGGTGATCTACGTGGTGACGCCGGACGCCGACGTGCTTTCGGCCGTGTGGGACCGGTTCGTCGAGTCGGAGATCGGGGAGGCCTTCACGACCGCGAGCACCCTGCTCGGCGTCGCGCAGCTCGGGTACCCCGGCCAGCTCGTCGAACTCGATGTCACCGCCGCCACGGCCTGAGCGTCTCCTCAAGTGGGTCGTGAGTGGCGCTTCGGGTTCTAGCCAAGGGTGCCGTAGGTGCCTGCTGGATTCTGCGTGCGAGTGTTCGCGAGTTCGTGCTGCCCAGGGGTCGTGTCGCGAAAGCCACTGGCGCGGCCCTCGCAACGACTCGACCCACCACGCCACTGTCGCCCAGGCTCTCCTCTGCGGTACATGAAGGCCCCCTTCCTTGCGCCTAGGTACAGGAAGGGGGCCTTCATGTACTGCCGAGGGAAGTGGCCCTTCACGCGCCGCCGCCCGTGACTGCTGGGCTGGCGCCGCCGCCCGAGGCTGCGGAGGCGATCACGTAGTCCGTGAAGGCCTCCTTCACTACCTTCAGGGTAGGCAAGGAGGCCTTCACGGACCTGCGACCAACTCCTGCCACAAGCAGCAGGTCTTCGGCTCTAACCCGAATCGCCACTCACGACCCCTGCTCACCGGGGCCTGGGAAGCGGCGTCGTCAGGTGACGATCGTGACGACCGGATCCCCGGCCTTCGCGGCTCCGGCGAAGAAGGTCACGAGCTCGTCGTAGTAACCCCGCACGTAGTCCAGCGCGTCGGGCTCGTCCCAGATCGACGGGTAGATGCCGTTGGCCTCGAGAGCCGAGAGCTCGACACCCCGCGAAAGCTGCTCGAACCCGGTCCGCGACAGCTCCGCGCCGACCTTCCCCACCTCTTCGGCCGTGAAGTACCGCGCCGGTCCGTCGCCGCCCTCTTCCCCCAGCAGCGTTCCTCCCAGTACGAAGTCGACCTCGATCCCGGCTCGCTCGGCCAGGAACCACAACGCGTGCCACGCCTTGTCGATGTCCACGGCCCGCTCGGTGTCCCTGGTCTTCTCCGCGTAGTCCCAGTACCGATCGGGCTCCTCGATCAGCTCACGCAGTTCATCGGACGTGACGCGAAAGTACGCACCGCACATGCCCATCGGTCAGAGACCCGCCATCAGATCGGTCTCGGTGATACCCGGTCCCTGGCCCGCGCGGATGAACCACTCGATGCCGAACGCCTGCGCGAAACCCTCGTCGGGCATCGCGAGGAAGAACGAGTCCTCGCTGATCTGACTGGCGTGCGCGCGCATCGCGGCCCGCTTCTGGGGCAGATACTCGTGGACATCGACCCTCGCGGTCAGCACCGCTTCCGGCTTGCCGAACTCCGCACCGTCGTCGAAATCGGGAAGATCTTCGGCCTTCAACTGCCCGGTCCGCACCGCCTCCTCCATCCCGCGGCGCATCTCGTCACTGTTGCTCGTCGCCTCGTAGACCCGCGGCGTGCCCGCCAGCTCGGCCGCGCGCATGCCGACGCGGTGCACCTGGATGTGGTCCGGATGCCCGTAGCCGCCGTTGTCGTCGTACACGGTCAGGACGTCGGCCTGCTCCTCGCGCAGGATCTCGGCCAGCCGTTGCGCGGCCTCCTCGACGTCGGCCTGCCAGAACGTGCCGGGCACGTCGTTACGCGGCTCGCCCATCATGCCGGAGTCGGTGTACCCCAGGAACTCCACGCGCTTGGCCCCCAGCACCTCGGCCGAAGCGTGCGTCTCCTGCACGCGGCGCTGCCACAGCTCCTCTCCGTCGTCGAGGAACCCGTCCGGCACCTCGCCGACCTCCCCCCTGGTCGCGACGACGAGCACGACACGGTGGCCTTCCTCGAAGGCCTTGCGCATGACGCCGCCCGCGACGATGCACTCGTCGTCGGGGTGGGCGTGAAAACTCACCAATGTGGCCATGGTGGGGAAACTACCCGGGGGCACCGACATATTCCGGTGTGCGCCCGTCCGAGTAACAGTTGACTATCCGCTTGTTGCGGATCCGGCCGTTCACACGACTCAAGCAACACGGACAACGGGGGTGGAAAGGGTGGCCGGCTTTGGTGGGGATCGACGATTGGTACCTGGACCGTGCGCATCGGTGCGAGGTGAGGTCGGAATACAGCCCTGACGACGACATCCCGGATCCGGATGTTTTCGGAGAGTCACCGGCTCAGGGGTGGATCGTCGTGAGAAGTGGGCGACAGCCACGGCACAAGAAGCCGGTCCCGGCGCCCGAAGCTCCGCGCAAACTGCCACGTGCCGTCTCCGGAGGTAAATGGCAGTCAGCCGCCAGGAAGTGGCTGACTGACTTTCCACAGGGAACCAACCGTGAGTGTTTGCGCGCCTTGCGACTGGCAGGCCACAAGAACGCGACGACTCAGCTGATCGCACGCTTGCGGGTCAAGTCGGCTGCGGCCGTCCAGCCTCCGGCCGTCAAGGTGACAGCCGGTGGCGGCCAACCGGCGCGAGCCAAGGAACACACCCGACGGAGCACTTCGGGAAACAAGCGGCGCCGGGCCAACGGCGCCGTACCGTGGCACAACTTCGCCGTTCAATGGCTGAGAGCTCATCCGGGCGCGAATGACCGTAAGTGGAGGGAAGCGGTTGCAGAGGCAGGGTTCGCCGGTGTCACCGCCCCGGCGATTGCAGCGCTCCGTCGTGAGGTCCGACCCAGCAGGGCGAAGCCGCTTCATCGACCGGTTGCCCGTTCGACGCCGGCGCTCGTCAAGGTCGACTACTGCGCCGGCTGCGGTATCGCGGTCCGCGACGATGGTCTTTGCCGCTGCTAACCGCGATAGGTCCGTGAAGGCCTCCTTCCCTACTCTGAGGGTAGGGAAGGAGGCCTTCACGGACCGGCCAGCTAAGCCTGGGCAGGGAACACCCGCCCCAAGAATTCCAGCGTCAGTGCCCAGGCCGCCGCGGCCGGCTCCGGCTGGTGGAACATCGGCGCGACATGGTTGTGGAACGCGTGCCCCGCGCCCTCGTGGACGTGGATCTCCGCGCCGTCGTGAGAAGCGACCGCGTCGGCCAGGCGACGCACCCCTTCGACGGGGATGTACGGATCCGCCCCGCCGAACTGGAACTGAACGGGGCAACTGATCTTGTCCAGCAAGGGAAGCTGGTCCGGCACCCGCGATCCGTAGTACGACACGGCGACGTCCGGGTCGCCCTCGGCGGCGGCCGCGTAGGCCATCGAGCCGCCGAGGCAGAAGCCGAAGACGCCCGCGCGGCCGTCGGTTTCGGGCAGGGAGCGCAGCGTCGCGAGGGTCGCGAGGACGTCGGTGACCGCGCGTGCCGGGTCGAGTTTGCCGGCGACCTCCATCGACGCCGAGACGCCGGCTTCGTCGTGGGTGGCCGACCAGCCGGGGGCGATCCGCCAGAACAGTTCGGGTACGGCGACGACGTAGCCGAGCGCGGCCAGGTCGGCGGCGACCGACTTGAGATAGTCGTCGAGACCGAAGATCTCCTGGATCAGCACCAGGCCCGGGCCGGAGCCGGATTCGGGCAGCCAGAGCGGGGCGTCGAACGAGCCGTCGGCGACGGTCACCTCGGTCATCGGGTTCCTTCCAGTGCGCGCACGAGACAGTCCGCCACCAGGGCGGCCTGTGTGCCGTCGGGGTCGAGGTCGGGATCGAAGATGGTCAGCTCCAGCCCGGCGGCGCCGGGGATCGCGAGCAGACCGCGAAGAAGTTCGACGAGCCTGTCCGGGCTGAGCCCGCCGGGATCGGGACTGTCCACTGCGGACACGAACTCCGGGTCGAGGGCGTCGATGTCGATGTGGATCCAGAAACCGTCCAAGGGCGCGAAAATCTCGCGCGCGGCGGTCAGCGCGCCGTCGGTGCCGGACGCCATGATCTCTTGGCTGGTCACGATGCGAAGCCCGGCTTCCCGCGCCTCGGCGGACTCTTCCGCGCGAACGCCGAGCACGAGGACGTCCTCGTCGCGGACGTAGGGCGAAAGGCCGTCCACATCGGCCAGTTCCGGAGCGCCGCGGCCGGTCACGACGGCGAGCGCCTCGCCGCCGACGTTGGCGACGAAATCGGAGTTGCCCAGGTGTCGGAAGTCGTCGTGACCGTCGAAGTAGACGATCCCGAAGCGTCCTTCGCGACGCAGGGTCAGCATCGCGGCGAGCGCGATGGAACAGTCGCCGCCGAGGACGACCGGAAATCCGCCGTCCGCGCGGATCTTCGCGAGACGACCGGCGAGGGCCGCCGTGTAGTCCGCGATACCGGCCGCGTTCCGGACGCCGCCGTCCGGCGACCAGCCGGGCAGATACCGCGGCGGAGTGACGACGCCGCCGTCGGTCGCGCCCAATCGAGCGAGCAGGCCGTGATCACGCAGCGCGCCCGGCGCCTTGTAACAGCCCGGGACCACTCCTTCGGCGGGCGGACGCAGTCCGAGATTCGACGGCGCGTCGAGCAGTACGAAATTCCCCATGCCCACACCGTAGTAGCGATCCCTGGTGCCGCGCCGTCCGTCCCTTTAGGTTGAAGGGAGACGGAGGAGGCTCAATGGCGGAGCGGACGAAGTACATCCTCGACGAAGCAGACCTGCCGACCCGGTGGTACAACGTCATCCCGGATCTGCCGGAGCCACCACCGCCGCCCCTGCATCCGGGCACACGCGAGCCGATCGGCCCGGACGATCTCGCGCCGCTGTTCCCGCAGGCGCTCATCGCCCAAGAGGTCACGACCGAACGGTACGTCGACATCCCGGAAGAGGTCCTGGACGTCTACCGGCTCTGGCGTCCGTCGCCGCTGTTCCGCGCGAGGCGGCTGGAGAAGGCGCTCGGTACTCCCGCCCGCATCTACTACAAGTACGAAGGCGTCAGCCCGGTCGGCTCGCACAAGCCCAACACCGCCGTGCCGCAGGCGTTCTACAACGCGGCCGAGGGAGTCACCAGGCTGACCACGGAGACCGGCGCCGGGCAGTGGGGGAGCGCGCTCGCGTTCGCCTGCGCCACCTTCGGGCTCGAATGCGAGGTGTGGCAGGTCCGCGCTTCGTACGACCAGAAGCCGTATCGCAAGCTGATGATGGAGACGTTCGGGGCCACGGTGCACCCCAGCCCGTCGACGCTGACCGAATCCGGCCGCGCGATCCTGGCCGCCGACCCCGCGTCGACCGGGAGCCTCGGCATCGCGATCAGCGAGGCCGTCGAGCAGGCGGCGCAGGCGGAGGACACCCGCTACGCCCTCGGCAGCGTGCTCAACCATGTGCTGCTGCACCAGACGATCATCGGCGAAGAGGCGCTGAAGCAGTTCGAACTGGCCGGGGACACCCCGGACGTGCTCGTCGGCTGCACCGGCGGCGGCTCCAACTTCGGCGGGCTCGCCTTCCCGTTCTTGCGCGAGAAACTCGCCGGGCGGATGGACCCGGTGATCCGCGCGGTCGAACCGGCGGCCTGCCCCACGCTCACCCGGGGGAAGTACGCGTACGACTTCGGGGACACCGCGGGGCTGACGCCGTTGCTGAAGATGCACACCCTCGGTCACGATTTCATTCCCGACCCCATCCACGCAGGTGGCCTGCGCTACCACGGGATGTCACCGCTGATCTCGCACATCTACGAACTCGGGCTCATCGACGCGATCGCCATCGGGCAGGAGGACTGCTTCGCCGCGGGTGTCCAGTTCGCCCGCACCGAGGGCATCATCCCGGCACCCGAGCCGACGCACGCGCTCGCCGCCTGCATCCAGGAAGCGTTGCGATGCAAGGAAACCGGTGAGGAGAAGGTGATCCTGACCGCGCTGTGCGGCCACGCGCACCTCGACCTCCCGGCGTACGGCGCGTACCTGGCGGGCGACATCGTCGACAACGCGCTGCCCGACTCCGTCCTCGAGAAGTCCCTCGCCGGCCTTCCGTAACCCCCAAAGCGCGCTATGAAAGGCCCGTTACTTGCAAAATTTGCAAGTAACGGGCCTTTCATAGCGCGCGCGACCCAGTGTCAGCCGGTGACTTGGTAGCCCGACGTCCGGTTCCGCCCGGTGTTCTTGGCCTCGTAAAGCGCCCGGTCCGCGACGGCGATCACCGCGTCGAGGTCGGTCACGCCCGGCCGGTCGGCCAGCCCGATCGACACGGTCACGTGCTCCGGCAGGTCATCCGCCCGGCCCGCGATACTCGACCGGATCCGCTCCGCGATCGCGTGGGCGTGCACGGCGGGCGTACCGGGCAGCAGGACGACGAACTCCTCGCCGCCGAACCGCCCGACCAGATCCGTGCCGCGCACCTCGGTGCGCAGCGTTTCCGCGATGGCGGCGAGATACCGGTCGCCGACCAGGTGCCCGTGCCGGTCGTTGATCAGTTTGAACCGGTCGACGTCGAGCATCAGCAGGCTGGTGTGCCGTCCCGCGCGCCGCGCGCGGTCGAGTTCGTCGGACGCGGCCTCGCGCCACGCCTTGGCGTTGAGCAGCCCGGTCTTGGCGTCGCTGCGCGCCTGCCGTTTCAGTTGCCGCAGCAGCACGCCGCGGTGCAGCACCAGCGTGATCCCGACGACCAGCAGCAGCACCACCGGCCAGTCCCGCAGCGCCCACGCGACGATGATGCCGAGCGCGATCGTCGCCGTCTCGAGCGCGTACTCGAACGGCTTCGCCAGCGCCTCGCTCAGCCTTTCGTGCGGAGTGCCGTAGTACACCGCGATCGTCATCAGCACGGTGTTGACCAGCAGGAACACCCCGCCCGCCGCGACCACCAGCCCGAACGAGCGGAGGTCGCGGGGGAGGACGTCGAACGGGACCGCGTACCGGGCGAGGAAGGCGTTGGCCGCGAAGCCCGAGAGCACGGTCGCCGACGTGGAGAACGTCCGCCGGAACAGCGGATTCGGCTGGCCCCGGAACCAGCGGTAGAAGAACGACACCGCGATGACCAGCGCGGCGAGCCCGGGGTGCACCAGGAGCACGGCGGCGAAGGTCCAGACACTGTCGAGCGAGATGTGCGGCGTGCCCGCGAACCGTTCCCTTACTCGCTCCACCGGCCGCGACAATTCCGTGTACAGCACGACGCTCGCGATCAGGATCGCGAAGGGGAGGGCGTCACCCGGGGTGAACGGGACGAGGAGAAAAGACCAGGCGGATCCGGCGATCGCCGCGACGTCCACCAGGAGGACGAAGCCGATCAAACCTCGATTGGGCAGCCGCCACAGCGCCCAATTCGTTAGCGCCACGGTGACGAACGTAATCGGTTGGATACTAGGTGTCACTACGCTGTATGGGTAGGCGTGGGTGCACCACGCGTGACCGGGATCGGGACTCGGAGGGGGTGAGCTCCATGCGCGGGCAGAACTGGTGAATACCCGGTTCCGGTCAAAGGGGGTGAAGAGGGGCCACGTGGCGCCAAGCCCGGGTGGCCGGAACAGCCACTACGAGACCGGCGAGTGCGATGACCGAGACCGTCGTCGCGGGTGAACCGAGTACGCCGACGAGCAGGCCGCCGGCGATCAACCCGATTCCCTGCACGGCGATGAGTCCCGACCCGGCGAGGCCGAACGCCTGGCCTCGTTCGGTGTCGGGGACCAGCCGCATGAACGTGGTGCTCGCGGTGACCTGGTAGGCCGCGCACATCCCGGACAGCACGAGCAGTCCGGCGGCGTAGGGGAGCGACGGCCGGAACCAGAACGCCGCGAGTGGCACGATCGCGCCCAGCGCCAGTATCCCGACCATCCGCAGCCGGACTTCGGGACGCACGAGGCGGCCCAGCACGAACACCCCGAGCACGATCCCCAGCGGATGCGCGGCGAGCAGCAGACCCGCCGTCACCGCCCCGCCGCCGATCTCCGCGGCGTAGGGCACGGCGAGCCCTTCCGGCACGATCACGAACCCCGCGAGCCACGCCAGCCCGACCAGCGCGCGCAACCGGCGGTCGTGCCAGATCGTGCGGGCGCCCGCCGAAAGCCGCCTCAGGGTCGACGTCGCCGGTCCGGCGGCTCCCGTCGCGGGCCGGGCGCGGACACCGAGCCGCAGGACGATCGCGGAGACAGCGAACGTCACCGCGTCGATCGCGAGTCCCCGGCCGGTCCCGACCGCCGCGATCACCGCGCCGCCCAGTGCGAATCCGGCGAGCTGGCCGACCTGGTTGGTGATCTTCAGCAACGACTGGCCGAGCACGTAGGAGTCCCCGCTCAGCACCGACGGCAGGACGGCGGCCTGTGCGGCGGTGAACGGCGCGTTCGCCAGCTGCACCACCACCAGGACGGCGGCGAGCACGGGCAGCGGGATGCCGGGAATGGCGAGGACCGCGACCAGGAGCGCCCGGACGACGTCGGAGCAGACCATCACCGCGCGGCGCGGGAACCGGTCCGCGAGGCCGCCGAGCAGCGGTCCGCCGATCAGGTCGGGAAGGTAGGTGAGCGCGTAGGTCAGCGCGGGCCAGGTCGCCGACTGGGTCCGCTGGAACACCAGCACCGACAGGGCGACCCTGGCCACCTGGTCGCCGAGGATGGACTGGAGTTCCGCGAACCAGATGGCCCGCAGTTCACCGACAGCGAGGATCTGCCGGAAGGTCGCCTTCGAGGTCACGAGGTGGCCACCCCCGTTCAGTCGGGTCGGCCACTGAGCGTACCTCCCCGGACGCGCTCGGTGAACGCGTCCGGGTGAAAATTACTCCGTACCGCAGGTGATTTTCGGCTGCGGGTTGTAGTGCACGTTCCGGGTGTGGCGCCGGACCTCGCGGCCGCTCGCGGCGTCCTTGATGACCCGGGTGTCCGAGGTGGTGAAGCCGGGCGCGCCGTTGCTGGGCTTGCAGTTCTCGGCGGGACCGGGCTTCGTCGGCGGCTCGGACGGGTTGGTGCGGCCGCCCGGGATCGACTCCACGGTGTACTTCTTGGTGCCCCACAGCCGGATCGTGATGTCCGAGGGCGACCAGATGGTCTGGATCGCGACGCCGGTGTCACCGTCGTTGGTGAACTTCAGGTCGATCACGCTGCCGCCGCCGTGGTTCTGGAACACCGTCGCCTCGCGCGCGGCGGGGTAGCGGCTGATGTAGTAGCTGTGTTCCTTGTGCTCGGTGTCCTTCATGCCGGCGAAGTACGAGGCGTTGTACAGCGTGGTCGCGAACTGTGAGATCCCGCCGCCTACCTCGCGGCCGGGCGCGCCGTCCTTGATGACCCCGGCCTCGACGTAGCCCTGCGCCGCACCGCGCGGCCCGGTGAACCCGTTGAGGCTGAACATCTCGTTCGGCTTCACGATGGCGCCGTTGACCTTCTGCGCCACGACCCGGATGTTCGTCCCCGAGTCCGCGGCGAACCCGCCGGTCTTGAACTCGCTGACGACCTCCTTGATGCCGAGCTGGTTCGCCTGCTCGGTGGTCACCTTGGCGGGGGTCTTCTTGTAGGTCACCGGCAGGTCGCGGGCACCGGTGCGCTTGAGCACGTCGAGCACCGGCTTCAGGCTCGGCTCCCAGTCGACGACGTTGGCGTCCTCGGAGGGCTGGACGGTCGGCTTGCCGCCTTCGAAGACGATCTGCGCGTCCTTGCCCTCCTTCTCGGTGGACTTCAGCTGCGGACCCGCGGCCTCGATGATCTTGTTGTTGTCGACCTTCGGGTTCAGCACGCCGCCGTCGACGGGCTCGAAGGTGAGCGCGCCCGCGATGGCGTCCGGCTTGACGATCGCGTCCTTGCCCTCGCCCTTGATCACGATCGGCGCCGCCACGGCGGGCTTCGCGACCTGCTCGAGAGCGGCGTGGACGGCTTCCGGCGAGACCTTGACCGGGGTCTGGGTGACCGCGAGGGTGAGCGGCTCGCCGCTGGCCCAGCGGTCCAGGATCGTCTGCTTGGCGGCCTCGACGTCGAGCTTCTGCCCGGTCTTCGGTTCGACGGCGACCGGCCTGGCCTCCTCGAAGCGGACGGTGCCCTCGACGGGGTCGCGGTCGATCTTGTCGCGCAGGTTCTCCAGCGCGGGAGTGAGCTTGGCGTCCTCGGTCTGCGTGACGACGCCGACCTCGGTGGTGGTGAAGAACGACGCGACCCGCGTGAACGGGTTCAGCGGCTGATCGCCCGCCTGGTCGAGGGTGGCGGGCCAGTCGAGGCGGAGGCCCGCCGCCGTCGGCGCCAGCGACTCCTCGGTGTCGCCCGCGACGACCTTCACCGGCCGGGTCAGCCGCGGCTCGATGCCGCCCCTGAGCTCCTTCTCGGCGGCCGCGCGGTCCATCCCGCCGACGTCGACCCCGGCGACGGTGACGCCGCGGGGGACGCTGCCCTGGGAGACCAGCACGTCGAGGGCGTACGCGACGACCAGCAGGCCGAACACGCCGCCGCCGATGAGGGCGGCCTTGCGATAGCTGCGACGGCGTTTCGGTGGCGCGGGCTCCTGCGGCGTGGCAGACTCCGCGAACCCGGGCGTGACGACCGGGAGAATGTCCGTCTGCTCGGCATGGGACTCGGGCCAGCGCGGTTCCTGCGGCAACTCTCCACCCTCCACGGTCCGGCGAGCACGCCGGACGTCGTGATCGAACATCCGGGCCTTCCACGCGTTCCGGACGTACGTTCAAGATACGGGGCGCGTTTTGTGGGCTTGCAACTCGCCCGGTTGGGTGAGCGGTCACTCCGTCGGGTGGTCACTGGGTGTCAGGTTCCGGGTTTTCGCTCACTCTGGCGAGAAAGTCGAAGTCACGGCCCTGGTCCGCTCGCGTGATGTGTTCGGCGCACAACACGCCGTAACCTCGTTCCCCGGTGACGCCGAGCGCGGGGTCCAGTGTGGACGCTCCAATTCGGACAGTTCCTCGTCACCGATCGGAGACGAATGATGCGCCTGCTGCTCATCGCCGACACGCACCTTCCGCCGCGGGCGAAGGTGCTGCCGGATCAGGTCTGGCGCGAGGTCGACGCGGCGGACGTCGTCGTCCACGCCGGCGACTGGGTCGAGGTCGCTCTGCTGGACGAACTCGAGGCCCGGAGCAAGCGGCTCATCGGGGTCTACGGCAACAACGACGGCGCGGAGCTGCGGGCGCGGCTTCCCGAGGTCGCGCGCGCCGAACTCGACGGCGTCCGCCTGGCGGTCATCCACGAAACCGGCGGCAAGCAGGGGCGCGAGCGTCGCTGTGACGAACTGTTCCCGGATACCGACGTCCTCGTTTTCGGGCACAGCCACATCCCTTGGGACACGGTCACGCCGAAGGGGCTGCGGCTGCTGAACCCCGGCTCGCCGACCGATCGGCGCCGTCAGCCGTTCTGCACGTATCAGACCGCCGAGATCCGCGACGGCGAACTGTGCGACGTCGCTCTGCATGAGCTGCCTCTTCGCCGCTGACGGGGTAGACAGGTAGCCATGGAACCGGCGCAGGCGTTGAGGGAGATCGCGTTCCGGCTGGAGCGCGCGGGCGAGCCGACCTACCGGGTGCGCGCCTTCCGGCAGGCGGCCTCGGTGATCGCCAAGGTCAAGCCGGACGACCTGCGCAAACGTGCCGAGGCCGGGACGCTGACCGCGTTGCCGAATATCGGCAAGGCGACCGCGGCCGTCGTCGAAGACGTCCTCGCCGGGCGTCGTCCCGCGTACTTCGAGAAGCTCGGCGAGCCGAAGCTGCCCGACGGCGGTCCGATGCGGGCGGCGTTGCGCGGCGACTGCCACACCCATTCGGACTGGTCCGACGGCGGGAGCCCGATCGAGGAGATGGCCGAGGCCGCCCGCACGCTCGGGCACGAATGGATGGTGCTGACGGATCACTCGCCGCGGCTGACCGTCGCCAACGGCCTCTCGCCCGAACGGCTGCGGCGGCAGATGGACGTCGTCGCGGAACTGAACGAGACGATGGCGCCGTTCCGGATCCTGCACGGCATCGAGGTCGACATCCACCTCGACGGCACGTTGGACCAAGAGGAAGACCTGTTGGAGCAATTGGACTTCGTCGTCGCGAGCGTGCATTCGAAACTGCGGATGCCCGCGAAGGAGATGACGCCGCGGATGCTCGCGGCCGTGCAGCACCCGCGGGTGCGGGTGCTGGGGCACTGCACCGGGCGGCTGGTGATGGGGGCGCGCGGGAAGCGGCCCGAGTCGGAGTTCGACGCGGAGGCGGTGTTCACCGCGTGCCGGGACAACGGGGTCGCCGTCGAGATCAACTCGCGTCCCGAGCGCCGGGATCCGCCGACGCGGCTGCTGAACCTGGCCGTGGACCTGGGCTGCGAGTTCGCGATCGACAGTGACGCTCACGCGCCGGGCCAGCTGGACTGGCTGGTTTACGGCTGCGTTCGGGCCACCGAGCTGGGGATCGAGCCGGACCGGGTGATCAACACGCGGACCGCCGAGGACCTGCTGGCCTCGTGAGTGGCCAGGACGGTTCTATTGAGGGGTAAGTCAAAGGTGGCGTGACCGAGCCTCTGCGATGAAGGACTCCTTCGCTGGCTTCAAGGCTTCCTCAAGTGTCACGGGGGCACTCTCTGACGGCTGAATGTCCGGTTGATGGCTGTACGTGCGGTTTTCGAGGGGGGTCGTGAGTGGCAAAGAGGGTTAGAACGCGCATTGCCACTCACGAC
The DNA here is from genome assembly GCF_046549075.1 of Amycolatopsis sp. lyj-84. NCBI lineage: Bacteria > Bacillati > Actinomycetota > Actinomycetes > Pseudonocardiales > Pseudonocardiaceae > Amycolatopsis > Amycolatopsis sp. lyj-84. The sequence goes on along the minus strand of NZ_JAJPWO010000010.1, from coordinate 11,923 downwards.
CCCGCTCGCAAAGCGTGCAAATAGGCATCAATCAGACATTTACTCGCAAAAGGTGTCCTTTGTAGACAGTCAGGGTGGGGCCGGCTCTCGTCGGACGGCCAGATCCGCGACGCTGGAGGCTCGGCGCGACCCGACCGCGAACACGACACGTTTGCCCTTCTCCTCAATAAAGGATGGCGGCCCGGGTGTCCCGGCGGCGCGGATAGGGCGGAGCCCCCGTCAGGCAGCGCGGTGGGGCAGGGTCGCGAAGCGCAGGCCGGCATCGCTCAGCCTGTCGATCAGCGCCTGCCCCATCGCGCTCGCCGTGGTCACCTGCCCGGCCGTCACGGGCAGGTCGTCCAGCGCCAGGCAAAGGGCGGATTCGCCGAGCATCTTCGCGGTCTCGCCGTAGCCCGGATCGCCGCCGGACACCTCGGTCACGACGCGCTCACCGCCGCTCTCGGCGTGGAACCGCACGGAGAACCAGGACCGGGCCCGCCTGGCCTCGTCCGGGCCGCCGCCGGGCTTCAGCAGCTTCGACAGCGCCCGCCGCGCGGGCGGGATCTGGGCGGCGCCGAAGACGAGACCCAACCCGGCGGCACCGGCGGCCACCATCGGAAGCCGTTTGACCGCCGCGTAATGCCGGTACGTGAAGTCGGGGCCGTACGCGGGGAGCGCGGCGGCGGAGCGTTCGACGATCATCGGGTCGATGGTCGGCAGCGGTACCGCCCAGAAACCGTCGGGGCTGCGATGCGGGGTGCCGAGCGGGGCACGCGCCCGGCGGTCCACCGGCCGCGGTTCGGCCGCGGCGCGATCCCTGGCGGCGCGGAAACTCGAAGGCAGCCGGGAAAACGCGGTCAGCGCGGAAAGGAACGTGCCGCCCGACGGGAGCGCGCCCGCGCGCACGTAGCCGTCGATCCGGATCGGTTTCCCTTGGGGCAGCCGGGAAACCGTGAAGAGGACGCCGAGGTCGTGCGGGATCGAATCGAAACCGCACGCGTGCACCAGCCGCGCGCCCGTCTCGGCCGCGCGGGCGTGGTGGGCGACGTACATCCTGTCGACGAACTCGGGCTCGCCGCACAGATCCGCGTAGTCGGTCCCGGCGTCGGCACACGCGGCGACCAACGGCTCCCCGTAGTGGACATACGGGCCGACCGTGGTGGCGACGATCTTCGTGGATTCCGCGACCTTCCGCAGCGAGTCCACATCGGAGACGTCGGCCCGCAGCAGTGGCAGAGCGCCGAAGTCCGGGTTGACCGAGAAAAGCTTTTCCCGCAACGCTTCCAGCTTGCCGGGATCGCGTCCGGCCAAGGCGAGGCGCAGGCCGGGTGGCGCGGCGCGCGCGAGGTACTCCGCTGTCAGGCCACCGGTGAACCCGGTGGCGCCGAACAGCACGACGTCGTGATCACGGCCGGTGGGCATGGCGTCACCCTACCGCCGGTCACCGCCTGTCGCCGGTGTAGACGACCGCGGCCCCCACCGCGTCCACTCCCGAGATCAGCTCGGCGAGCGCCCTCGGGAGCTCCCGGTGCGTGGCCTCGGCCCAGGCCCGCAGGCCGGCGCGGTCGAGTTCCGGTTCGCAGAGATCGTCGAGACCGATGGTCCAGGCCAGCAGGGCCAGGCAGACCGAATGCGGATCCGGCCGGTCGGTACCGAGTACCGCGGCCCTCGCCTTGCTGCGAGCGGCCGTCGACATCAGCAGATCCCGCGGCGGGTACCGGTGATTTTTTCGCATGAGCACACGGTCGGTCTCGCGGTTGATCACTCCCGCGGTGAGCAGATTGTTCGCGACCGTTTCCCCGAGATCCTGGCGGAGGTGGTCGACCCATTCCCGGACGGTGTGCCACTCGCGCTCGCCGAGGATTTCCGAGAACACCCGATCGAGTGCGGGATGGGCGAGGCCTCGCCGCGTCAGTGGCCGGATTCGCTTGCGTTCCACGGTGATCCGCTCGGCGAGGAGGAGATCGCAGAGCGCGGAACCGGCCATTCCGATGCCGAGTCCCGTGCGGCGCAGCGCGGGTTTTCCGGTGAACTCGTCGTGGGCGAGGAAGAACAGGGAATCGACCAACGTCAGCCGACGCATGAATGGCACGCCCTCCGGCGTTGTAGTGCGGGACGGCCAAAGTAGCGGTAGCCGGTGGACCACTGCGACCCGAGGTCCGTTTTTAGCCTGAACGGACGTACCTAGCCGGGTTGCCCGGCCCTAGGGTGGGATGGCTTTGACAAGATCAAGAACGCGGATCGAACGCGTTCGCCGCCAAACCGACGTCCGGGGGGACGGGTTCATGGGTACGCACAGACCGCGGCGCGGTCTCGGCCATCGGCGGCTCGGAGCCGCCCAGATCGTCTTCTTCGTGGTGGCGGCGGCAGGTCCGCTGTTCGCCATCGCGGGCGGGGTCCCGACGAACTACGCGGTCACCGGCAGTGTCGGTGTCCCGCTGTCGTTCCTCCTGCTCGCTCCGATCCTGGGGCTGTTCGCGGTGGGGTACGCGGCGATGAGCCGCTACATCACCAACGCGGGCGCCTTCTATCCCTATGTCGCCAACGGTGTCGGCAAATCCACCGGCGCCGGGATCGCGTTCGTCACGCTGATCAGCTACAACGCCATCCAGATCAGCATCTACGGCCTGTTCGGCTGGTCGGTGTCGACCTGGCTCGGCACGCTCACCGGGTCCCCGCCGCCGTGGTGGCTGTGCGCGCTGGTGATGGTGGTGATCGTCGGCGCGCTCGGGGTCCTGCGGGTCGATCTCAACGCCAAGGTGCTCGGGGTGGCGTTGTGCCTCGAGGTCGCCGTCGTCGCGATCGTCGACATCGCGCTGTTCGCGAATCCCGCGGGAGGAAGCGTTTCCTGGGTGCCGCTGGAGCCGTCGAGCCTGTTCACCACCGGTGTGGGCGCGGTGTTCGCGTTCTCCGCCGCCGCGTTCATCGGCTTCGAGGGCGCGGCGACCTACGGCGAGGAGACTCGCGAACCCAGCCGCACGGTCGGCCGGGCGACGTTCGCCGCGATCGGTCTCACGGCGGTGCTCTACGTCGTCTCGTCGCTCGCGCTGGCCGTGGGCGCCGGACCCGACGTCATCGTCACCACCGCGGCCGCACAGGGCCCGGATTTGCTGTTCAATCTGGCGGGCCAGCATCTCGGAGGCACGTTCTCCGACATCGCGTACACGCTTTTCGTGACCGGTCAATGCGCGGCGCTGCTGAGCTTCCACAACGCCGTCGCGCGGTATTTCTTCGCGCTGGGCCGGGAGGGGCTGCTGCCGCGTTCGCTGGCCAAGACCAGCAAGCGCACCGGCGCCCCGGTGGCCGGTTCGCTCGCGCAGACCGCGCTCGGGCTGGTGGTGGTGTCGTTGTTCGCGATCGCGCAGCGCGACCCGGTGACGGAACTGTTCACGTGGCTCGGCGCGACGGCGTCGACCGGTGTCGTGGTGATCATGATCGCCGTCTCGCTTTCGGTGATCGGCTTTTTCAAACGGCGCCGCGACGCCGAAAACGCCTGGCGCCGCTGGATCGCGCCGGGGCTGGCGATCCTCGCGTTGTCGTCCGTCCTCGGGCTGATCCTGATCAACTTCGATCTGCTGCTCGGGCCGGCGGGGACTTTCCTGTTGCGCTGGGGCCTGCCCGGCCTGATCGTCCTCGCGGCGTTGGTGGGTTTCCTGCGTGCGGAAGTGCTGCGGACCAGGGATCCCGAGACGTACGCCGCGATCGGCGGCCCGCTCGAAGACGAGGAAGAACCCACCCGGCTGAGGTCCGGACGATGATCGTGCGCGCCGCCGAACCGTCCGAAATGGACACTGTGGTCGACGTGCTGTCCGAGGCCTTCCACGAAGACCCGGTCAGCGTGTGGGTCTTTCCCGGCGACGAGCGCCGCGCGGTGGCGTTGCCGATCTTTCATCGCGCGATCATGCGCGGGACGCTGGCCGCGGGCGGCCACGTCGACGTCACAGGCGACCTGTCCGCCGCCGTCCTCTGGACGCCCGGCGGCGAGGAGGACATGGACGGTGACGCGTTCGCCGGGCTCACCGGGGAAGAACTGGGCAGGCTCGCCGCGTTGTCCGAGTTGATGGAGAAGCACGCTCCCGGCGGCGAGTACCACCACGCGCAGTTCATCGGCGTCCGCAAGAGGGCTCAGCGCCAGGGGATCGGCGCACGGCTCCTTCGGCACGGATTCGACCGCAACGGCGCGGTGCCCGCGTACCTGGAGGCCAGCAGCCAGGAGAGCGCGAACCTGTACCGGCGATTGGGTTTCCGTGATCACGGCCGGGCTTTCTCGGCCGAGGGAGGGCCACCGATGCTGCCCATGTGGCGGGACCCGTGACAGATCTCTCGTCGATTTGTCTATAAAGGACTGGTAAAGTGGCGGTCAGATGACGAAGAACCGTGCCCCCGCCCCACGGCACCGTTCCGTCTTCTTTCTGCTGATCTTGCTCGCCTTCGCCTTCGTCACGCCCACCGTTCCCCACGGGCACGGCCGCGTGGCGAAGGAAGACCCCGTCGCCGTCTTCGCGACCCATCCTCTGCCCGCCTTCCACGGCGGCCAAGCCGTTCCTCTCGCCGACGTGCCCGCCGAGACGGCGACCGTCGAGCTCCTCGATGCCGGACCCGCCCCTGAGCAGGGCGAATCCGTCGTCATCAGCCGTGCGGTGCCCCAGGCGCCCGCGCGCGCACCTCCGCGCTGATCCGGTCCCCATAGCCGCATCAGCCACCATCGGAGGTCTCCATGAGTTCCGGTCATGCCTTGCTGGCCGTCGGCGGGGCGTTCCTCGCCGCCGGTGTCATCGCCAGAGCCGGCGCCCGCATCGGGCTGCCCACCATCCCCCTGTTCATGCTGGCCGGATTCGTCTTCGGCCCCAACACTCCCGGACTGTCCCTTGTGGACGATCCGAGCGAGCTCGGTGTGCTCGCTGGTCTCGGTCTCGTCTTCCTCCTGTTCTACCTCGGCCTCGAGTTCTCCCTCGACGACCTCGCCAAAGGCGGGCGCAAACTCGTCTGGTCCGGGCTGATCTACCTGATCCTCAACATCGGCGGCGGGCTCGCCTTCGGCTTCCTGCTCGGCTGGGGGACCAGGGAAGCGCTGGTCATCGCCGGTGCCATCGGTATCTCGTCGTCCGCGATCGTCACCAAACTCCTGCTCGAAGCGCGCCGGATGAACAACCCCGAATCCCGGCTGATCATGGGCATCATCGTGATCGAGGACCTGTTCCTCGCGCTGTACCTGGCGTTGCTGCAGCCGGTGCTGTCCGGTGCCGGGACGTTCGGCTCGGCCGCGGCCGACTTCGGCAAGGCCTTCGCGTTCCTGATCGTGATGGCCGCGCTCGCCCGCTGGGGCGGCCGCGTGGTGTCGAAGCTGTTCGGTTCGGCCGACGACGAGCTCCTGACCGTCTGCTTCGTCGGTGTCGCTGTCATGGGCGCCGCCGTGGCCGAAGAGGTCGGGGTGTCCGATGCCATCGGCGCGTTCATGGTCGGCATGATGCTCGGCGGCTCCAAGGTCGCGCCGCGGATCCACAAACTGGTGCTTCCGCTGCGGGACGCGTTCGGCGCGCTGTTCTTCTTCATCTTCGGGCTCAGCATCGACCCGAACGCGGTCGGTTCGGTGGTCGTGCCGGTGCTGATCGCCGTGGCCCTGACGATCGTGCTGAACCTCGGCGCGGGCGCGCTGGCCGCGCGGCTGCACGGGTTCGACCGCCAGGCCGGGGTGAACATCGGGCTGACCGTGCTCACCCGCGGTGAGTTCTCGCTGGTGCTCGCCGCGATGGCGACCGCCGCCGGGCTGGATTCGCGGGTCGCGCCGTTCGTCGCGGGCTATGTCCTCCTGCTGGCCGTGATCGGTCCAGTCGCGGTCATCCGCTCCGAGAAACTCACCTGGTTGCTACCGGCGAGTATCGTCCGGAGGGGTTCGACCCGCCGAGGCCGCGAAGAGGTGGCACGGGCGACGTGACGAGGAGGCCTGGGTGACCGAACGGTTCGGCGGCTACCAGAACGAGATCTACCTGCAGGGGCTCGGCGGGATCTTCCCGCCGTGCTCCACCGACGCCACGAAGCTGGAGGACTCGGCGCGGGAGATCCTGGAGCCCGGGCCGTTCTGGTACGTCGCGGGCTCGGCCGGTTCGGGCGCCACCGCGCGCGCCAACCGCGAGGCGTTCGACCGCTGGCGCCTGGTGCCCCGGATGATGACCGGTTCGACCGACCGCGACCTGTCGACGACGGTCCTGGGGACCAGCCTGCCGGCGCCGGTGCTGCTGGCGCCGGTCGGCGTCCAGTCGATCGTGCACGAGGGCGCCGAGCCGGCGGCCGCGCGGGCGGCGGCGTCGGTCGGCCTGCCCTACATCATGTCGACGGCGTCCTCGACGAGCATCGAGGACGTCGCCGAGGCCAGTGGTGACGGGCCGCGCTGGTTCCAGCTGTACTGGCCGACCGACAACGACGTCTGCGCGAGCATCCTGGCGCGGGCGAAGGCCGCGGGGTTCACCACGCTCGTGGTCACGCTCGACACCTGGACCCTCGCGTGGCGCCCGAACGACCTCGACCACGCGTACCTGCCGTTCATCAAGGGCGAGGGCCTCGGTGTCCCGCTGAGCGACCCGGTGTTCCGCGGCCTCCTGGAGAAGACGCCCGAAGAGGACGCGCCCACCGCGATCCTGCGGTGGATCTCGATGATCACCGGCACTGACAGCACGTGGGACCGGCTGCCGTTCCTGCGCGAGCACTGGGACGGCCCGATCGTGCTCAAGGGGATCCAGCACCCCGACGACGCGCGTCGCGCCGTCGAAGCGGGGATGGACGGGATCGTCGTGTCCAACCACGGCGGACGCCAGGTCGACGGCGCCGTCGGCTCGCTCGACGTGCTCCCGGAGATCGTGGCCGCGGTCGGCGACCGGCTCGAAGTGCTGTTCGACTCCGGCATCCGCACCGGCGCCGACATCGCCAAGGCGCTCGCGCTCGGGGCGAAGGCCGTCCTGGTCGGACGGCCGTGGGTGTACGGGCTCGCGCACGCGGGGGAGGACGGCGTCCGGCACGTGCTGCGGAGCCTGCTCGCCGACCTCGACCTGACCATGGGCCTGTCCGGTCACCGCACCCTCGCCGACCTCACGCCGGGGTCGCTCACCCGGTCCTGACCAGCTGGATGTCGCCTCCGGCATATTCGGAAGCCCTGATCGTCACGCACGGCTATCCTGGTGCCGGTCATGGCTTCCACAACTTCCCCGCTCGGCGCCCTGCGCGCTCGCCTGCCCGAACTCATGTCGCGCGACGAGCACCGCCTCCGGCGCCGGCTCGACGGTGCCCGGAAAGCGCGGAACGCCGAGGACCTCGCCGCCCGGATCGAGGCCGACATCGAGGCCGCGGAACTGCGGGTCACCCGCCGCCGCGACGGCGTCCCGAGGATCTCGTTCCCCGAAGAGCTGCCCGTCAGCCAGCGCAAGGACGAGATCGCCGCCGCCATCCGCGACCATCAGGTGGTGATCGTCGCCGGCGAGACCGGGTCCGGGAAGACGACCCAGCTGCCGAAGATCTGTCTCGAACTCGGCCGCGGGATCCGGGGCCAGATCGGGCACACGCAGCCGAGACGGCTGGCCGCGCGCACGGTCGCCGACCGTATCGCCTCGGAACTGAACACCGAACTCGGCGAGGCCGTCGGCTACAAGGTCCGGTTCACCGACCAGTCCGGTCAGGACACGCTGGTCAAGCTGATGACCGACGGCATCCTGCTCGCCGAGATCCAGACCGACCGGATGCTGCGGCAGTACGACACGCTGATCATCGACGAGGCGCACGAGCGCAGCCTCAACATCGACTTCATCCTCGGCTACGTCAAACAGCTTCTGCCGCGCCGACCCGACCTCAAGGTGATCATCACTTCGGCGACGATCGACCCGGAACGGTTCTCCCAGCACTTCGGCGACGCGCCGATCGTCGAGGTCTCCGGCCGGACGTATCCGGTCGAGGTCCGCTACCGGCCGATCATCGACCCCGACGACCCCGACGCCGATCAGGACCGCGACCAGACGCAGGCCATCTGCGACGCCGTCGACGAACTCCAGCACGAAGGCCCCGGAGACATCCTGGTGTTCCTCTCCGGGGAGCGGGAGATCCGGGACGCGGCGGACGCACTGTCCAAGCAGGACCTCAGGAACACCGAGATCCTCCCGCTGTACGCCCGGCTCTCGTCGTCGGACCAGCATCGGGTGTTCCAGCGGCACACCGGGCGCCGCGTCGTGCTCGCCACCAACGTCGCCGAGACGTCGCTGACCGTGCCGGGCATCAAGTACGTCGTCGACCCGGGCACCGCCCGGATCTCGCGCTACAGCCATCGCACCAAGGTGCAGCGCCTGCCGATCGAGCCCGTCTCGCAGGCGTCGGCGAACCAGCGCAAGGGCCGGTGCGGGCGTACCTCCGACGGTATCTGCATCCGCCTGTACTCCGAAGACGATTTCGACGCGCGGCCCGAGTTCACCGATCCGGAGATCCTGCGGACCAACCTCGCGTCGGTCATCCTGCAGATGACCTCGCTCGGGCTCGGCGACATCGCGGCGTTCCCCTTCGTGGAGCCGCCGGATCGCCGCCAGGTCACCGACGGCGTCCAATTGCTGCAGGAACTCGGCGCCTTCGACATGAGCGACGGCAAGAAGCTCACCGAGACCGGCCGCAAGCTCGCTCTGCTCCCGGTCGACCCGCGGATGGCGCGGATGGTCCTGGAGGCCTCGCGCAACGGCTGTGTCCGCGAAGTGATGATCATCGCCGCCGCACTGTCCATTCAGGACCCCCGTGAGCGGCCGGCGGAGAAGCAGCAGGCGGCGGACGAGCAGCACGCGCGGTTCGCCGACAAGACGTCCGACTTCCTGGCGTACCTGAACCTGTGGGAGTACGTCAGCGAGCAGCAGAAGGCGTTGTCCACCAACCAGTTCCGCCGGTTGTGCCGCAACGAGTACCTGAACTACCTGCGCATCCGCGAATGGCAGGACATCTTCAGTCAGCTTCGTCAGCTGGCCAAACCGCTCGGCATCACCCTCGAGACCACCGGCCCGGCCGATCCGCAACGTGTGCACACGTCGCTGATCGCCGGGCTGTTGTCGCATGTGGGGCTCAAGGATCCGGCCAAGGGCGACTACCTCGGCGCGCGCGGGGCGCGGTTCTCGGTGTTCCCGGGTTCGGCGCTGTTCAAGAAGCAGCCGCGGTTCGTGATGTCGGCCGAACTGGTCGAGACGTCGCGCCTGTGGGGCCGGGTCAACGCGCGGATCGAACCGGAATGGGTCGAGCCGCTCGCCGGGCACGTGGTGAAGCGGAACTATTCCGAGCCGCACTGGGAGCGCAAGCAGGGCGCGGTGATGGCGCTGGAGAAGGTGACGCTGTACGGCGTCCCGCTGGTCGCCGACCGCCGCGTCAACTACGGCCGGATCGACCCGGAGATGAGCCGCGAGCTGTTCATCCGGCACGCGCTGGTGGAAGGCGACTGGGAGACCAGGCACCACTTCTTCCGCGAGAACCGCGCGCTGCTCGACGAGGTCGAGGATCTGGAGAACCGGGCCCGCCGCCGAGACATCCTGGTCGACGACGAGACGCTGTTCGACTTCTACGAGCAGCGCGTCCCGGCGGACGTCGTCTCCGCGCGGCATTTCGACAGCTGGTGGAAGAAGGCGCGGCACACCGAGCCCGATCTGCTGAGCTTTGAGAAGACGATGCTCATCAACGAGACCGCGGGTGGCGTGCGCGAGGCCGACTACCCCGACTTCTGGACCCAGGGCACGCAGACCTTCAAGCTCACGTACCAGTTCGAGCCGGGTGCGGACGCCGACGGTGTCACCGTGCACATCCCGCTGCCCGTGCTGAACCAGGTCACCCCGGACGGCTTCGACTGGCAGGTCCCCGGCCTGCGCGAAGAACTGGTGACGCAGCTGATCAAGTCGCTGCCCAAGGCGATCCGGCGCAACTTCGTCCCGGCGCCCGATCACGCGAAACTGGTGCTGTCCCGGGTCGGCCCGGCCGACGGGCCGCTGCTGCACGCCGCCGCCGACGAGCTGGAGGCCTTGCGCGGGGCGGTGATCCCCGACGACGCCTGGCAGCTTTCGGCGGTACCCGAGCATTTGAAGATGACCTTCCGCGTGGTCGACGTCCGCGGGAAGAAGGTGTCCGAGGGCAAGGACATCGAGGCGCTCAAACGGGATTTGAGCGGCCAGGTGCGCGCGACGATCTCCAAGGCCGCCGACAGCATCGAGCGCCAAGGCCTGACGACGCCCGCGTTCGGCGAGCTGCCGAAGGTGTTCGCGAGCAAGCAGCGCGGGCACGACGTCAAGGCGTATCCGGCGCTGGTCGACGAGGGCGGCACCGTGGCGGTGCGGCTGCTGGACACGCCGGGGCAGCAGGAACAGTCGATGTGGGCGGGTACGCGGCGGATGCTGCGGCTGAACCTGCCGTCGCCGATGAAGTTCATCACCCGCAACCTGGGCAATTCGTCGAAGCTCGTGCTGAACCGGAACCCGCACGGTTCGGTGGCGGCGTTGCTCGAAGACTGTGTCGACTGCGCCGTCGACGAACTCGTGGCCGACAACGGCGGTCCGCGCTGGGACGAGGCCGGTTTCGCCGTCCTGCAGGAAAAGGTGCGCGCCGGGCTGAACGCCGGGGTGCTGGACGTGCTGACCAACGTCGAAAAGATCCTGCGCGCGGCGAACGACGTCGAAACGCGGCTGGCCGACACCCGCGGCCCGGCGGATTCGCTCGCGGACATCCGGGCGCAGCTGGACGGGCTGGTGCACAAGGGTTTCGTCACCGAGACCGGGCAGAGCAGGCTCAAGCACGTCGTCCGGTACCTGCGCGGGATCGAACGGCGGCTGGAGAAACTCCCGACCGAGCCGACCCGCGACCTCCAGCGCACCGGCGACATCGCGTGGCTCCGCAACGAGTATCAGACCGCGCTCGACGCGGTGCCGCCGGGGACGTCGTCACCCGCGCTGCGGGAGATCCGGTGGATGATCGAGGAACTGCGGGTCAGCTTCTTCGCCCAGACACTCGGGACGGCCCATCCGGTCTCGCTGAAGCGGGTCATCAAGGCGCTGGACGACGCCGCCACCTGATCACGCCAGGGGCTGAAGGGGCCTTTCCCCGCATGTGACGCGGTGAAGGACGCTTTCACTGCATAGGACGCGGGGAAAGGCCCCTTCAGCTCACTTGACGATCAGGGTCATGGTCGCGGCAGACGCGGAGAGCATGGCGGCGAAAGCCGAGAAGGTGGCAGCCTGGCCGCCGACGCTGCTGAACACTCGTTTCGTCAACTTGCTCCAGTACTGCTGCTTGATCGCCATCGTGAGTTTCTGCCATTTGTGTTGTCGAATATGGCAACCGAGAAGGATTCCGTAGGCGTTATTGCGGCAGGGCTTGTCATTCCGTGTTTCGGCGCAGCACCACATCGGCGCTTGGAACAAGCAGTAGAGCACTACGAATCCGGAAAGGATCGCGATCGCGCCGAGGCCGATGGAAGGGATGAACCAGAAGCACGCCACGGCGGTCAGCAGAAGATATCCCCAGAGACTCGCCAGCTTCTTCTTCGTCGTCCGTTTCGCCATTCGTCGGAACTTACCCAGTGACCGGTGTCGATCGATAGCGCTGGCCGGTCTATTTGGTCCTGCCGATCAGCCTGCCACGGTCTACTGAAAGTGATGAATCCGATAACGACAGGGTCGGTTCGTACTCTATGTGGTCATTGAGCAAGTTGTGGATTCGTGGGTCGTGAGTGGCGTTCGGATTGTCGAGTGGCAGGGCAAAGGTGGCGTGTTCGCGGCGGGGCCGGTGACGGGATGAAGGGGTCCTTCGCCGCGTCCGATGCCGAGTGGCCGTGTCGCGAAAGCCACTTTCGGGACGTCTGATGTCCCGAAAGTGGCTTTCGCGACGTGATCCGTCTCTGAGCACGTATGATCGCCGCCCGAACACACCGGGCGCCAGTCCGTTCACTGTGGAC